>CAYHOS010000022.1:7558-18279 GCA_964358505.1 uncultured Candidatus Peribacteria bacterium | reverse complement strand
GGGCCGCCTGTCGCCCGGGCCTCCCCGGCCCGGGGGGAGAGGACCCTCTCCCTCAACGCCACGCTGCGCCAGACGGGGGACACGGTGACGATCGAGGTGGTCAAACCGGACGGCTCGAGCGAGTACTACGCGCGCAAGATCCACCCGCCGAGGGTGCAGGAGATGACGGCCACGGAGAGGCAGCAAGTGACCGAATCGCACAGGATCCAGACTTTGCGCAAGAAAATCGAGGAATACGCCGGCCAGGATTTCGATTGGTCGCGCATCGACCCGCCCGGGCTTCCGGAGCCAGGTACGGTGGATCCCGCGGCCGCTAAGCTTGCGGCGGATATCGTACTCAAAGAATTGGGAGACAAGGGGATAGGGAATCCGCACGAGACGGGCATTGCTGTATTGCGCTCAACAGCCCTCGCATCCTCTACGGATGAGGTCGTCCAACAGCTCTTGGCCGGCCGTTCGCCCAACATCAACCTCGCAACGCACCAGTATGATCCCAACTATGAATTCCAGATCGCGGGAGTGAACGCCAATTCCGCCATGGGACGCATCTTCCTGGGGCTGGTGCAAGCGTTGCTGCCCCACGCGGATTTCGTGTTCGATAACCAAAGTGATACCACCTTGGCCCATACGATAACCAATGATCCGCGTTTCAATGGGTACGACGCGATGGCAAGGCTCGTGGAGCAGATGACGGGCATCAGCCGCTTCAGGATCCTCCACGCCGCGCACCCCGGCATGAGTTACCTTTCCCGTGAAGCGGCGCGGGAGAACCTGGTCGCGGGGCTCCGCGCGCTGTTCGTCGAAGCGCAGTATGGATCGATTTTCGCCCCGACATCACCGGAGGGGACCACAGAAGTGCTGGCAGCGCACGTCGGCAAGCCTCTGGAGAGCGGCGGGAAGTACACGGACAGTGACGAGTTCATCCGCGTGCGGTTCGATTACGCCTCGCCGGATATGCAGTTTGACCGGGTAAACGTGTACCTCATGGATCCCGTCACGGGGCAGCAAGTGTCGCTTGCCAACACGGGGAGGGACACCCTGATGCCTGACACGCATGACCGGCTCAACATTGATATCCCCATGGAGAACGTGCGGGATGTGTTCCCGGACGGCGTGATCCACGCAAGGTTCTTCTTCACAATCGGATTGATTGACCAGCATGCGGAAACCACCGGCATGCCGGGATTGCGCGAGACGGAGCAGTTTGAGTTGGAGCTGAGGGGGGACCTGGCTTTCGATCCACAAGAGATCCTAGGTGAACAAGCTTGGAATGCCCTTTCGGATGCAGACAAAGAACAGGTGAAGCAGGCGCTGAATTTTGGAAGGGTGGGGAATGAGAGCAACCGGCAACTCATCGAGTGGTTGGTGGATAACTACCTCAGCACGGCGAGTGAGGAGGAGCATAGGATGACGTATCGTGCAGGTAGCGATGAATGGAAAGGAACATCTTTTCCAGCAACCGATGGGGATCTGGGGCAGTGCAAACTATGGTTGCAACAGCGGGTAGTCAACAACGCATTAAGTTTTTCTTTACCTCCAAACTCAACTTCTGAGAATGCTTACTCTTGGGATGAGTCAGTACATATTCAGCAACAAGCATCCTGGAACAATGGCTCAATTCATGAGGCAATAATCAATCCAGAATTGGACATAGAAGCTGGCGATATGATTCAAATGGCTAATAGTGACGGTAGTTTAGTCCAGCACTCATTGGTCATTGGACGGATTGAGGCAGATGGAATCTGGATTATAGATTCAAATTATGTCGAAGCAAAAACCCCTGGTTACCATAAACTAAGTTTTGATACTCTTGACCAATACGATCGGTATTCTATTTACCGTGCAAGATGAGAGAACCGCAACTCATTAGCGGCATACCATACTTGAGAATTCCATCTCTACTGTTGTGTTCATACGTAAGCCTGTTACTTGTTTCCTGCCAACAGCCAAGAGGAAACTATCAACCTATTTTCTCACAAAGCAGTACTTCAACTGCTACTTCCCTCACACCGTCATCAGTAACAACGACATCCGATGGGAAGATATGGTTGACATATCAGAATCAGCAGTTAGGTATTGCAGTTGATATTCCATCCACTGTTTGGGATGTAACGGAAAAGAAAGAAAAGGAAACGACCATCGAACTAGTAGCTGTACCATTTCCTTCGGAACAACAACACTTCCGGAGGACATACGGATTACTCGCTCCCTATTCAAATCAAGCGATAATAATTGGAATAAACAATAATCCTGAATTTGTACTTTTTACAGATAAGGCTTCAAATGAAACCGAAGCTATCGAAGCGGTGCAGGATAGGTATGGAAGAGCATGTAGAGTTTCTATGCAATCCAGCAATAACATAAGTAGGGTTACAGTTCGTTGGGAAGAGGGCGCCAATCTTGGTACAACTCAATGCAAAATTCCTAATGTTGCATATAGAATATTGTACTCTTCCTCCAATAATACACTCGCTTTTCTATTTATGAATCAAGAAATTCGCTTTGGTAGTAAAACCAATCTTCCACCAAATAATTTGCCAGGTTACGACAGTTTTGTAGCTAATAGTCTTAGATTTATTAACAACACTGCCGATTTTGCATCGAGTCTCAATGAAGCAACAAACCCAGCTCGCGGAGGAGATCTTTAGGACGTTTAGGTGGAGGGAATAGGTGCCGTTCTACGGGGTCATGGAACGTCTTTCATGGCTCATGAAAGCCAAGATTTTAAGGTGCTCCATTTCTTCTCTTCCCATGACTCTACCGGGAATCAAGAGATTACTTGTACAGTAGCCCTGTCACCCCCCCTCCCCCTCTCACCATGCGAACAGCTCTTCGGAAAGCCGCCTTTCGGATACAGGCATTGTTCATCTATGCAAAACATGGAGTCGCCCACGTCAGACCGCTGCTGTGGAGAGCATCGGTAATGTTGAAGGAACAAATCGGGAAGAAACTCATCGCACAAGCGCAAACGATGTACAGGACGCGGCCGACGCTTTCCATCCTCGGAACATCCATTGCCTGCGCGGCCTTGATCGCCATAACCGTCCTCTGGATCGGACCGGGAACGGAGGCGCAGAACGTCCAGAGCCGCCAATCCGTAGCGGCAACGAGCCCTCTCCGGCTCTCATTCCCGGCACTCATGAACAAAGAGAGCGTGGAGCGGCTCCTCCAATGGCCATCGGGCGTGCGGGGCAGTACATCATGGGAAGGCAATACGCTGGTCATCACCCCGGAGAGACCGTTGGTGTACGAACGCGAATATATCTTCACGATACCCGCAGGAACACAGACCATCGAAGACCGATTGCTGGAAGAACGGTATTCCGTTGTATTTACGGTAGATAAGGCGCCGTCTATTGCCTTCTTTGCGCCCGAGAATGACGCAAAGGATGTCATTCCGTCACAACCCGTCACGGTGATGTTCGACCGCGCCATGGTGCCTATGGACGCATTGTTGCCGAACGCGAAAACTTCCCCCGGCGCCTTCCCGCGCATGGAGCCTCCGGTGCCGGGCGAATGGAAGTGGATCACCACCTCTACGGCGGTATTCACTCCCGCCCAAGGATTCGCCAAGGCAACCGCTTATACCATCACCGTCCCCAAAGGGACGAGGACGGCGAGTGGCGAACAAACACCGAATGATTTCCAGTGGCGTTTTGAAACGGAGCGCCCCAAGCTCATAGGGAGTGCTCCCGCCCACGATGCGAAGCGCGTGCGTCCGGACGAGCCGATCCGGCTCACGTTCTCGCAGCCCGTGGATGCGGAGAGCCTCCGGAAGGCGCTGGCGCTGCACAAGACCGGAAAGAAGGCGAAGATAATCCCCATCTCGCGGCTCGAGTATGGAGACGGAAAGAAGAGCGGAAGCGCCTCGGCCTCCGGAACGTCTTTCACCATTGTTCCCGTGGAACCGCTCGAGTTGTACGGTGCGTATGAGGTAGAGATCGCGAGTGGTGTGAAGGCTGCGGCTGGACCCCTGGCCTCGGCAGATTCGGCGCGCATCGCATTCACCACCATCGATGACTTCCACACCCTCAACGTCACATCCGACAAGTATCACGGTTTCATCGTCCAGCTCTCCAGCCCCGTCGACCTCGCCGTTGCGAAAGAGCACATTATCGTCACGCGGGAGGACGGATCGCCGGTGCCATTCCTCCTAGGAACAGGAGAGTCTTCCTCCTTCGCCGTTTCGTTCAAGCCGGAGTACGAGCGGACGTACACCATTGCCATCCGAGAAGCGCTGCAGGATATCTACGGCAGGAAACTCAAGAATGGCGAGCGGACGGAGCGACTCTATGTTCCGCCGCTGCCTGCGCGGCTGACCGTGGAACACGACAATGGTTTCACGGTCGTCCCCTCGGGAGAACGTCCCCGCGTGGATATCACCGCTACCAACGTTTTCGAAATGGGCGCATCGTTCGGGCGAGTCCCGTTGGAACAGCTGGCCATCTGGCACTCCCAGCAATTCGAAAGGGAGCTGGAGAAACCCGACACGCAGAAGTTCAGGATGATGTGGATGAAGACGGGCATCCCGCCGAACAAGGAATGGCAGCAGGCGTTCCTGAACCTGCCGGGCTTGTCCGATGACAACAAGTTCGCGCGCGGCGCATACATCTACACGTTCATCGCTCCCGGCATCCGCCGCTGGAACAGCAACAAACCGGAGGTATTCACGCGGTTCTTCAACGTCACCGATCTTGTCCTCTCCGCGAAGATCACGGGTGCGGGCGTTTCGGCGTGGCTCGTGGAACGTGCCTCCGGGAAGGCGGTGCCGAACGCCGCCGTGAAGATCGTCGACGGGTGGGGGCACGGCGTTGGGAAAGGACAGACGGACTCATCAGGCATGGCGACGATACCGGTGGATCTCCGTGCGCTCTTCAAAGGTGAAGACGAGAATTCGGAAACCCTCTGGATCAGCGCGGCAACCGCCGACGATGTGGCAATCATCAATCACACCGTCTATCGCGGCGGTACAAAGGCTCCGGAAGAAGAAACCGTGTTCACGCTCCGCACGGACCGTCCCGTATACCGGCCGGGGGAAACTGTGCTCTTTTCCGGCTTCGTTAGGAAGCGCGAGACAGACCGGTCGCTTGATATGGCGAGACAATCCCGATTCATTGCTTCGCTCTCCTCAGGCAGTGGCAAGGACCGCTTAAAGCCCGTTACCGTCGCCCCCGACGCCTTCGGCGGCTTCCACGGGGAATTCGTCTTGCCGGAAGACGCCGCCCTCGGCTCCTACTCGCTGAGCGTGATGCCTCCGGTGGCGTCCAAGAAGGACCGTTTCGTGGGAAACTCGGTGAGCCTACAGGTCCTTGAATTCCGCAAGCCGGAATTCCGCATTGCATCCGCTTTCACGGACACGCAGCTGACCGACGATGGCGCCGTGGCATTGGAACTCGATGCGACATACCTCTTCGGCTCACCGGTCGCGGGAGCCAAGGTTTCCTGGTCGCTCACCGCTTTCCCGCAACCCATCTCGCTGCCCAAGGCCGCGGGATTCACCTTTGAGGACCAACAACGCGCTGTTTCTTTTCCGCCAACACCATCGGCTTGCCCCTACTGCAGCATGATGAACAAGAAAGAGGGAACCGCGATGCTGGACGCCGCTGGTAAGGCGCGCATCCGCGTCCCTTGGCCGGAGCTGGATGCCGGCAAGGCTTGGCGCCTCGCGCTCGCGGCCACCGTAACCTCGGCGGATTCCCACTCGCTGACTGCGAAGAGCACCGCTGTCGCCACCCCCAACCGTTCCTTTACGGGTATCCGCATGCATGAACTCGCAGTGGAAAGCGGGGCCAAACTCCGGGTGGACGTCACGACGGTTGTCTTATCCGGCGATCCGTTGCCCCGCCGCGCGGTCCGCATCGGCTTCACCGCACAAGGAAGACGGCGCTCAGAGGGGGGTGCCATCCCGGAACCACGAATGATTGAGACGGATGACACCGGAAAGGCATCTGTGCTGTTGGATCCCCTGCCACCTGGGAAATACTTCGCCTGGGCTGCGTTCATGGATGGAGGAGTGACTCACCGTAGCAGCCTGCCGATCCTCGTCCGGGGCAGTGAGGAAAGTACGGCGGGATCTGCCGCACAGGGAGAGCGGCTCACGGTCACACTGGACAATCCCAACTACACCGTTGGCGACACGGCGCATGCCCTCATTACGCTGCCAGGGACGATCCCGGAGGGCATCGTGTTCTTCGCGTTGGAACAGGGAAATTCCATCCTCGACCAACGCATCCTGCACCCGACGGGATCGACCTTGACCGTGGACATCCCCGTGACGCAAACGCTGAGGCCGAACACCTTCGTTACGGCAACCATGTTTGTCCCCGGGGACAAGGAAAACGGGGGACCGAAAATCCAAAGTGACAGCAAAATGCTCCTCGTTTCGCAAAACGACCGCACGATCGTCATGGACCTCATCCCCGACCGGACCATGGTGCAACCGCGGGAGAAGCTCGCGGTGCGGGTGCGCACATCGACGCCGGAGGGCACCCCCGTTGCGGCGGAAGTCTCCCTTGCCGTCGTGGATAGGGGCATCCTCGAACTGCTGAGTACCGCAGGACTCCCCGACTTGGTGTCGCATTTCTACCCGAACTGGTCGAACAACGTCGCTGCGGGCAGCACCGTCGACTTCCTTCAGAAGCCTCCGGTGAAACGCGATTTGTCCGGCGGGGAGGGGGAGAGGGGAGGGGGAGGCGGTGATTGGGAGAGCGCCGTCGTGCGCGAGAACATAAAGAACACAGCGTACTGGAACCCTGCGATCCTCACGGGTGACGGGGGGGAGGCAACGGTGGAAATGGACGTACCCGATAACCTCACCACGTGGAACTTACGGGCTGTCGCCTCGAGCGCGGATCACCGATTCGGCGCAGACGAAGAGGAGGTCATGAGCGCGTTGCCCGTGAGCATCCGCTCGGTCCATCCCCGCTTCGGCATCTGGGGAGACCAGATGGCGCTGACCGCCGTCGTGCACAACCGGCTGCCGACGAGCCAACTCGTCACCGTGAGCCTTGCCGGTTCCGGCTTCAAGCCGCGAAGCTCCACGTCCCGTTCCGTCACGGTGCAGCCGCACTCATCTCTCTCCGTTTCCATGCCTGTCACGTTCTCCGAAAGGGACGAACTCCGGTTCACATGGACCGCCAACGCTTCCGGAGGCCGAGATGCCGTCAAGCACGCCATCCCCCTCTACTCGCCCGCCTCGTTGGAAACCGTGGCGACAACGGGGAAGGCCTCCCCCGCCGCCGTGGAATCGTTCACTGCCTCCCCTGCCCCCAACCTCACCCTCCAACGCGCTACGGCGCATCTCGTGGCCTCGTTGAGGGGCTTCATGGGCAAAGGCATGCGCTACCTGAAGGAGTATCCGTACGGGTGCACGGAACAGCTGCTCTCCAGCGTCGTTCCCTACGTCGTCGCAAAGAGAATGGAGTGGAGCGAGTTCGCGAAACCGACGCAATACGAGGGACGGATCGCGGCCGTCCTGGAAACGCTGAAGCGGCACCAGCGCGAGGACGGCGGCTTTGGGGCATGGGAGTTCAGCAAGGAAAGCTATCCGGCCGTAAGCGCGTACGCGCTGCAAGGGTTGGTGATGCTCGAGGAGCACGACGCGGAAGTGGATGGGAAGATGGTGGCGCGCTTGAAGCAGTATCTCCACAAGATACTCTACGAGAAGAAGGACGGGAGCTTCACGCTCAGCGACGACGTGCGCGCCCAAATCGTTTTCGCCCTCAGCGCGGCCGGCGATATCGAATTCGGCGCCCTCAACGAACTGTATGACCGCCGTTCGTACCTTTCAATGTCTTCCAAGGCCATGATCGCGCTGGCATACCGCCAATCGACCACCGCGGCCCGAACGCTGATCGTGGACATTGCCCGCGGCTTGCGGGCGGAAGGGAGGTTCTACTCCATCGACAATGATGGGGGGCAATACCTCTCCTACTCCATGGGTTCATCCACCGTCGCCGAGGCGCTCGTCCTACGCGCCTTTCTCCGCCTTGACCCTAACCACGCGGCCGTCCCCGGTCTCCTCCGCCACCTGCTCCTCAGCAGGGTGGACGGACATTGGCCCACCACGCAGTCTACCGTCCATGTTCTCCTCGCATTGGAAGAGATCATGAAGAAAGATTCCTCCGCGGTGCCTTCGTCCGTTGCGCTCTCGCTCAATGATGCCACGCTCGCCACCTGGAAACCCCGGGGCCCCGCTGAAGCGGAAACGGAGGTAGATGTCCCCATGAAGCTCCTGAACGGCAAACAAGAACACACGCTCGCCATCAACGCCGGATCCGGCGCGAGCACGTACTACGACGTCTTGCTCCAGTACCGCCTCTCGGGCAAGGAGTTGCCGCCGTACGACCAAGGCTTCGGTGTTGTGCGGACGTTCGAAACGCTCCCTGGACAACCGGCTGACCTCGCTTTCGGCGGGCTGGCGCGCATGAAGATCACCCTCACCGTGCCGCGCGTGCGGCACTTCGTCGCCATTGAGGCGCCGATCCCCGCCGGGATGGAATTGGTGGACACGCGCTTGCGGACGGCATCACAGGAAGCAGTGCAGGCAGAGTCTGCCGGAAAGAAGGGCTTCTGGGAGTACGACGATTTCGAACTGTACGTCACGCACAGGGAATACCGTGACGAGAAACTCTTCCTGTTCGCAGACGCTCTGCACCCCGGCGTCTATGAGCTTGAGGCTATCGTCCATTCCTCATTCCCCGGCTCGTTCTTCCTCAAGCCCGCGACGGCATACATGATGTACGCGCCCGAAATAGCCGGAGCGTCGGAAGGGAGACAGGTCATCATACGGGAATAGCCGGAAGCCCCCGCTCTCCTCTCATGCAACAATCCCCCGCCCCCCGGCTCAGACGCGCCATGGAAACCGCGGGAGTATGCCGGAGGATCGCGGGGATGGCGTGGGAGATGGACAAACGGCTGTGCATCGTATCGGTCGCCGGCGCGCTGGTGCCGAGCGTCATCCCTTTCGTCAACGCGTACATCTACAAGCTCCTCATCGATACAGCCATTGGCTCCTCCTCATCCCCGTCGCCCTCGTCGCCATCCCCGAATTCCTCTCCCGCCTGCACGAATCGCACGCCGAGTGGTCCGTGTGGGACTGGCACAGCCCCCGCAAGAAGCGCTACTCCTACCTGGCGCACCTGCTGCAGGACGCCCGGAGCGTGAAGGAACTGCGCATCTTCGGGCTCGCCCCCCTCTTCCTACGGGAGACGACGGACGTGCAGGAGGAGTTCTTCCGGGAGAACAAGGGTATCGCCGCGCGCGCGTACGCCTTCCGGCTGCTCTTCAACGCGTTCTCCGCAGCCGTGCTCGTGGGCATCGAGGTCTACGTGATCTTCCTGGCGCTCGCGCGGCGCGTGACGGTGGGCGACATCAGCTTCTACACGCAGGTGGTGGGGAACTTCCAGAACGGCTTGGGAGGGATGCTCCGCAACCTCAACGATGTTTCGGAAGCGGGCTTGTACGTACGGGCCATGTTCGGCGTGATGGACACGGAACCCGCCATCGTCGCGCCGGCGCGTGCGAAAGCACCTGCGGAAGGACGCGCCCCCTCCATCGTCTTCGACCGCGTCTCCTTCCGGTACCCGGGGGCGTCGGAGGACGCGCTGCGGGACCTGACCCTGGAGATCCGCCCCAAGGAGAAGGTGGCGATCGTGGGGGAGAACGGCGCGGGGAAGACCACCCTCATCAAGCTGCTCGCCCGCTTCTACGACCCCGCGGCGGGCCGCATCCTGGTGGACGGGACGGACCTGCGCGAGCTCGACTTGGCGTCCTGGCACCGGCGGCTGGCCGTCCTGTTCCAGGACTTCAACCGGTACGAGGACACCGTGCGAAGGAACATCTGGTTCGGGGATGTGCTGCGCGGCATGGATGAGAATGATCTCAGGCGCGCCGCTGCGGACGCGGGGGCGCAGGGAATCGTCGATGCCCTGGGGCGCGGGTACGACCAGATGATCGGGCGCATGTTCCAGGAAGGGACGGAACTCTCCGCCTCATCACCCACCGCTTCTCCGCCGTCCGCATGGCCGACCGCATCGTCGTCATCGGCGGGGGCAGGATACTGGAGCAAGGCCCCCACCAGTCCCTCCTGGACCGCAAGGGCCTGTACGCCGAACTCTTCCGCCTGCAGGCGAGGGGGTATAGGTGATGCCCCGGCTACACCAACCTTTGACGGTAACGCCCGAAAGAGGTACGTTCCGCGTGTTCATGGCAAGGGCGCACGGGCCATGGACGATGTCCTGCCATTCCCATGAACGGCACTCGCTCCCCGAAAGGCGGCCTCGTTCTGCACCATGGATTGTTCGTCATTGATGCGGATCTCCGCAGCGTGCTTCCGCCCCAAGGCGAAGGCTTGATCGCGGGCTTGGTGGATGAGCTGCTCACGACCATCTCCATGGAGAGGCTCGGGCCCCTGGAAATATTCCCCGCAACCGACATGCGCGCCCCGGGTTATTCCTTCATCCAGCCGATCACCACGAGCCATATTTGCGGCCACTATTTCGGGAAGCCCGGCAAGCACCCCCACTTCCATTTCGATATCTACAGCTGCAAGAAATTTTCGTGGAGGAAAGTGATACCCGTGCTGGACCGGCACCTTTCGCTTGGGGAATGGAGCGCCAATTGCATCACGCGGAAGATAGGAGCCAAGAGAGAATGCCGGTCCATTCGCGGCGTTGGGCGGGAAATAGCGGAGGAAAGGCGCGTCTGGAGGAATGTGTAAC
>CAYHOS010000022.1:0-7458 GCA_964358505.1 uncultured Candidatus Peribacteria bacterium | reverse complement strand
AACGAGATTGCTGCAGTTGGAACTCCTGAATATTGCCATTTTGCTGTTTTGAGGCAGCTTGAATATCACGGAAAGTTCCTTCCACCGTCATGCGAGTGATACGTATACTCTGCGTTGACATTATTGCAGCATCAATATCGCTTGCCTTCACCTGAAGCGAATTTCTCACCTGCCTGGCTAGAAATGTGCTTTGAGCAATTTGACGCTGCGTGCTTGCCGCCATGTCTCTCAGGAAAGCGTGATGCAACTCAAGGACTTGATGTGTTCTCAATGAGTCTGCACTATTTTCAACTCCGAAAAAACCGATTGCTTCCTCCTGTCCCAATGCATATTCATGCTCCAGTATGATTGGAGAAAGATGGAAAGCCCTTGCCTCACTCATGGCTTCTTCCACGCTCAGAGGATTGCGAAAAATGATACGTGCTTGTTGTGTGCTCTCTTGACCAAGGGTTGTGGCAGGTAATCCCACCGCAAGTAGCAGTGAAATACCAATAACGACAGAACAGACAAGCAATATGCTTTGCTTCGGCTTGATATAAGCCATCATGGGAAAGGGGGGGAAATATGCTTCCATGGAAGCAATGCTCATTCCCCGAGTGAAGAGCTCACTTGTTGTTTTCTTTTAGCTATGACGATTTTTCCGCTACCGTAAAGCACGTAATCCGTTCTGCGCACCCATGGAACGCCCCTCATCAGCCTATGGATATCCCCTGAATATGGTGTGCTATAGTACATTTTCAACCCAACATTTTCAAGATGCAACTTGGCATAGTTTCTCCTACTCCCATCTTCTATCCGCATGAATGTATGTTCTTTTTAAACTCTATGCCGTGGAGCGTATCTACTCTTCTTTGACCACCTTAACCTCACAGACCTCTCCCCCCTCCCCCTATCCCCTCTTCCGCAATTGATTCCGATACGCTTGCGGGAATCTTCTCCATCGCTTTCTGCAGCTCTTCCACCGCCACCACCGACCCGATCTTCGGCAGGAACAACAAGGATCCCTCGTGCTCCCGTTCCGATGCCGCGGCACAGGCATCCGCCAAGACCGTAACGGCAAAGTCCCGGTCGTGTGCGTCGCGCGCCGCCGCCTCCACCGCAAGATCCGTTGCCACTCCCGCGATGCATACATGGGTAACGCCCATATCCCTCAAGAGATCGGCAAGCGGCGTCCCGTAGAACGCGCTCACGCGCTGCTTCTCAACAACAATATCATTCTTGCGGTAATCGACGGAGGGATGGAACGCCGTTGACCAATCACCGGCCTTCAGAATTCCGTATTCGTGCGCCTTGCCATACACCGGCGATGCCTTCGGTTGGTTCGCGTAGGAGGGATCGAACGCGAGCCGCACGAAGATGACGGGCATGCCATTCTCCCGGAAGAGACGGATTGCCTTGTTGAGCCGGGCGATGGTGGCGGCTTTCTTGATGGAAGCCGCATACCCTTTGGCGGCGAGTTTCCCTTTCCCATCAACGATCTCGTTGATGAAATCGATGACGAGTAATGCCTTTTCCATTCCTGTGCTCTCTTTCATAATAATGAAGTATGAAGGCACGTGATGGGACGTGCCTGGGTGATAATGATATCACCATCGGAGCGGATGAGAACTGAATCATCAGCAGCTCATCGTTTTGCTTCATCCGCTTCCGATCCCCAGTCTGGTGGCAACGGCTTATTTTGCCAACCAGGGGAAGGTGCTTTGGTTCCAATCAAAGTCGGCGGAGAGCCTGTACATTTTCTCATTTCCATCCCTTCATGAGCACAATTGATAATCCGGAAATTATCGAAATGACAACGCACGAAATCAACATGCTCAATGAAGATATTCTCGAATGTTGTGTTCTTGAAGGTGCAATCTTCGAAGAGTGAGCATGTCAAACTTCCTCCGGAGATATGAGCGCCTATGAATGCTTTTTTCTTCCAAGGGAAATCTAAGCTGTACCCATCCTCGGTGAGGAAAAAGTCACCTTCGAAACGTTCGTAACTCAAGCAATCATTCAGGTTTTCCATTCTTGACAAGTATAGAGAGAGAGACGTACTATGCAAAGCTCAAATCGTAAGATTTGAGGATTTGGGAGCTGTTCTTTGAAAGGAAATCCGGGGAGAAAGGAGGTGAGATATGGAACCTGTACGATTGCGTAATGGGCAATGGCTGATACCTCTTCCGGGAGGGACAAATATCAGCCTCGATCATTATCACGTTGATGAAGATGGTACGATTCTCTCCATCAAGGAAAATGGGGAGTACAAGTACAACCGCCGTGAACTTCGCCAGAAGATCAATGATGTGACGGGGATGAACTTTCCTCCCATGTACTTCCGCGAAGAGTAGATGTTAGGAGAGCATGTTCTCCGACTGAACAGCTCCTTCGGCCCATCCCCTCGGTGTGGGCCGTTTTTCGATGCAGGAAATATGATACGCCTTTGCGTTTGAAACGTTATCAAAGGAACAACGATGTGCGTCGGCAGTTCTTAGCTTTGGCAAACGCTCCGGCGTACGGGAGGAGGAAGCAATCGGCTCCGTGAATCGTTATCTTTCAAGTGCATTCTGGTATGAGAAGTGCAGGCAATAAACAAGCCAAGGATCAGCACACGACCTACCTCTCCATCTCGCGGTCCAACGCCAGGATGATCCCGATCACCTGTTCGATGCCCTTGAGGTACGTCTTCTTCTCCAGCTTCTCCTCGAGCGAGTGCGTGGCAAAGCCGTTGCCCGCGCCGAGCGTCACCGTGGGGATGCCCATTGCCAAAGATACGTCGCCATCCGTGTTCCCCAGCTTGAAGAACGGCTCGATGCCGAGCGACTTCTGCACTCTGCTCGTTATCCCGTAGATCGGGAGTTCCTTGGGCAGGCCAGCCGCCGCGTTCACGGCAAGGACTTCCGGCACGCATTTCACCTTGCCGCTCTTATACCGGCGCAAGATAGCCTGAAAGCGTTTAACGAAGGCATCGATGTTCCCCTGTTCCTTCGCGCGGAATTCCAGAAGGCACGATGCGTCGTTCGGTATGGAGTTGATGCCCTTGCCCCCTTGAACCGCCGTCACGTTGTACGTCGTCTCCTTCGGAATGCGCATCTTGGAAAGATCGCTGATGATGGAGGAGAGGATGACCACGGCATTCGGCTCCCCGAAGTTGCGCCAGCTGTGGGCTCCCTTCTGCTTCGCGGAAACCGTGAGCCGCGCGCGGTACTGCCCGACGCACGCGTTCGTGATGCGCCCGATGTCGTGGCTCTCGATATTCACGACGTAGGAGATCTTCTTTCCGTGTTCCTTGAGAACGGCTTTCATGCCACGCTTCGCCCCCAGCCCTTCCTCTCCGACCGTGAAAGCGATGAGGTAGTTCTTCCGAAGGGCAATCTTCTCCTTCCGGACGAACTTCAGAAACATCAGGAGCGCCGTCACCCCCGCCGTGTTGTCGCAGATGCCATGGGCATGGAGGAACTTCCCGTCATCCTTCACTTCGATCGGCAGGGGCGCCTCGCATGCCGTATCCGCATGGGCGGAGAGAAGGACGAAGCGGGAATCCTCCGGATCGGCGGCGAGAAAGCCCAAGGCATTCCCTTCCGAATCAATGGATACCTTTTTCAATCCGAGAGAGGAGAGGATGCTTATGAGGTACTCGATCTTCTCCCGCTCGTGAAACGTCGGGGCAGGGATTTGGCAGATGGTTTTGAGTGTGTTGAACACATCGCCTGCAGAGGCTTGGAGGAAGGTATGCGTGGGATGAATATTGCCATTTACCATGCCATCGAACTGTAAAGAGGTGGCAGAGCTATGGTCAAGTTGTGGAGAGCCTGTGAGGTGTAATGAGGGGGGCGTTCCATGGGGGCGTGGAACGGGTTTTTCCTTAATAGTAAGCCAAGATATGGATGTTATCCATTGTTTCACTTCACATCTGCATTGTACGGGCAGAGGAGATTGATACATTGAGTACGGCAATTGCGTCTCGTTTCTTTCCCCCTGTTTATGAAAGAAGCCCCACGACATACGATCCATGAGAAGATGAATGCATTGGCGCGGCAGACGCTGGGCGTTTCGCTCCACACTCTCAGCACCGATGTCCGTATGCTTCTGAGAGATGTCCTTTCTCTCCAGAAAGGAAGCATGTACGCATCTCTGCAATGGCTGAATGCGAAGAACAATGTCTTCCGCGGACACTCGCCTATCGAATTGCTCCGCCAAGGACAATGCACAGAAGTGCAAGCCGTCTGGGCCGAATGCAAGAGGCGTTACGGCTATTGATCTTTTCCTTCTTTTCTCATGTCCACATCTGCTCAGCACAATGGAATTCACTACTATGGAGACTCATGTTTTACTCCTACCGCTCCAGCCGCGCCCCTCAATGCGGTGTTCCTCACCTCCGTACGCGATACGGGGACGTGCGACAGGAACGGATCCATGGTTGAAACGGAGGAAGGCCTTTGTTACATGGAAGGCACTATTGAACGAACAGTGAAAGAAACCAGGGAAGGGGGTACTTTGGCCGGCATTCTCCGTATCGTTGCCGTTGTGACGGATGATCTGGAAAAGGATATGCGCGGCAGTGCGTATCCCATACGTCCGCATCCCGAGAAACCATGGATTCATGGCCACGATCTTCGGAATGCCGATGGGGCATTGATGGCTGGCTCGGAGACTACCTTCTGGATCCCTTCGGATTTTCGGGCGCTCCCCAGAGGGGACACGGACTCTCGAACCGAACGTAAGTTGGCCTTCGAAAGCAAGGTCGCCAAACTGATGGAAGAAAAGCGGGCTGACATTCTCATATCCGACCACTACATGGCACGAATCGCCTTTCTCATGAATGACACATTCCACAATTTTGGACGCATCCTCAACATCCACCCGGCCGTTACCGTTGAAGGGCACCCCCATTGCTTTAGGGGAAAGACACCGACGCAGGATGCCATCGACAGGGCGCGCTCAGGAAAACCGACCCTCACCGGTGCAACGTTGCACTTGGTTGATGAGATCATTGATCACGGTCCGCCCCTTGCATTCATTGCACAAACTCCCGTTTGTCCATCCGATGAACCTCAACAGTTGCGCTACCGTAATTATCAACGGGGGAAATTACCACTGTTCATCGCGGGTATGCGACATTATGTGGAACGCATCTATCCCCATCTCGACCGCCTCAACCTCAAAGCCCTTACCCCCCTAGACCATGTACCCTCTCTCCATCCTCGATAGGAAGTCCGTCGTAGCCCCGCTCTTCGGGAGCGCGCTTCGCGGCCCGCCCCACATCTTCGACTTCAGTTCCGGCAACCCGCAGGTGATGCAGTACGACCCTGCGCATTTCCCGGAGTTCCAACGCAAAGTATACGAGGTCCTGCGCGAGAGCGGAATGACGTGGGGCATCGGGCGGTACTTCGAAGAACGACGCACCATGCTGCGGCATTTTCCACAGATGATCCAAGAAGAGCGTATTTATCACGTCGGCGTAGACATCACGAGCCTCCCGGGCACACCGCTGTTCGCGCCGTTGGACGCGGAAGTGTTTGCCGCGGGAAAGGAAGAGGGCGCGGGAAACTACGGCGGCTTCGTCATCCTGCGTCATGACAAGGATGAAGACATATTCTATTCGTTCTACGGTCACCTCCAATCGCACCACACCGTGCGGGAGGGGCAGCGCATCGTAGCGGGCGAGAAGTTCGCCGTCATCGGCGACGGGGAAGACAGCGGCGGATGGTTCACCCATACGCATCTGCAGATCATCACCGAAGAAGCGCAACGGCAGGGCCGCATGTTCCACGGGTACTTGGGCGCGGGCGACCTCCCTCATCTCGAAAAACTCTTCCCCTCCCCCTATCCCCTCTTCCGGTACTGACACGGCCCTCACTTCGCCGCCGGCACCTGGAAGTCGTAGGTCTCCTTGCTGATGAGCCCCTCCTTGAGGAGCTTCTCCGCGCTCTTGGCGAAGGTGACCATGCCGATGTTCTCCGCGGTCTGTATCACGGTGGTGAGCTCCTGCGTGCGCTGGTCGCGGATGGTGTTGGAGACCGCCGGCGTGTTGATGAGCACCTCGCGCAGCGCCACGCGCCCCCCGCCAACCCTGGGCAGCAGCTTCTGCGCGATGACCATCTTGAGGGAGAGCGAGAGCTGCGCGCGGATCTGGCTCTGCTGGTGCGGGGAGAAGGCGTCGATGATGCGGTCGATGGTCTGCATGGTATTGGGCGTGTGGAGCGTGCCGAAGATCAGGTGGCCCGTCTCCGCCAGGGTGAGGGCGGCCGAGATGGTATCCGGGTCGCGCATCTCGCCCACGAGGATGATGTTGGGGTCCTGGCGCAGAACGCGCTTGAGCGCCTCGGGGAAGGTGAGGAAATCCTGCCCGTACTCGCGCTGGCGCACGAGGCACTTCCCCTTGGGAAAGAGGAACTCGATGGGGTCCTCCAGCGTGATGATGTGGTGGGACTCCGCGGCGTTGATGGTCTGGAGGATGGAAGCGAGGGAGGTGCTCTTCCCCATGCCCGTGGGGCCGGTGAAGAGGATGAGCCCGTCGTCGAAGCGGTAGATGCGCTGCGCGATCTCCGTGAGCATGAGTTCCTCCAGCGTGGGGATGGCGAAGGGGATGATGCGCGCCGCCAGGGCAACGTAGCCGCGCTCGAAGCTGCAATTGACGCGCAGGCGCGTGCCGCTCTTGAGCGAGAAGGAGACGTCGATCTCCTTCTCTTCCGAAAAGCGCTTGAACTGGTGCTCGCTCAGCACGGCTTTGACCACGCCCAGCGCCTGCTCTGCCGTCATTTCCTGCTTGGTCTGGGGTATGAGGTTCCCGTCGATGCGGAAGAGGAGCGGCGACCCTACGGCCACGTGGATGTCGGACGCCTTGGCCGCGACCGCGGACTCGAAGAGCGTGGTGAGTGTCTGTTTGTCCATTTGGTAGAATTATAGCAGAAACAAGCGGTTTTCTCAATGCCGTGAAATACTCCTCACTCCCCCTGCTTGCACAGCTCCACGATCCCCCGCGCCACGCGGGCGGCGGAGGCGGGGTTCCAGCCGTGCTCGTCGGCGGCGGCGTCCCACTGTGCGGCCACTTCCGCCGCGAACTCCCCGCCCACGCTCTCGGGGTCCTCCTCCGCGGCTTCCTGGGAGAGCGCGACGATGGCGGCCACGGCCTCTATGGCTTCCGCGTTGAGTTTCTCCAAGCGGTCAAAGGTGTTCTGTACGCTGGGCATGGCGGGTTTATTCCTCACTGGAAGGGAGAAAGCAATTGACGGATGAACAGAAACATCTGCAAGAGAAAACCGGCGCTCACTTTCCATGCAGGAGGCCTCTTCCTCTCCCGTAGCTTCTCCTCCTCCTCCTTGTTTGTTCCCTCTACCCATATCCCTCCATGTTTGTTTTCCTCCACCCCTAGCTTCTCCTCCTTGTTTGTTTCCTCCACCCCTAACCCCTCCTCCTTCGGAGGAGGGGAATGTTTGTTGTTTGTGCTCCTTATATTCTCCCCTTCCTCCGGAG
>CAYHOS010000021.1:0-18620 GCA_964358505.1 uncultured Candidatus Peribacteria bacterium | reverse complement strand
CACCAGAGGGTAGGGAATCCTCAGGTGTTGCACTTGGTTCTTGAACTCAGCTTATCGCAGAGAAGAAGATATTTCATGAGGATAGCGTAGCAGGAACCAAAGAATACGGAAGAAGTGTAACCTCCCTCACTACAAGATAGTGAGATTGGGTGCATGTGATACCATATTGCCCACAACTATCGTAAAGTATACAGTTTCAGTATGTCCCCCCGCGAAATAGGCGCCTTGATAGATCAGGCATGGCTAGTTGTAGGTTTGTTCATTTGGATATGGTTAGTATTTAACAAGAAATCAAAGTTCTATCGAAAAAGGTGGGCGGTTTGGTGTACATATCTCGCAGCACTTCTTGTTGTCTTGATGACCATCGGCAAGGTGGCTGGGTGGTAACTTTGCCTTGTCGATGATCGACCGCACGATCGTATCGACTTCCTCCGGCTTATTCCCCAGATCAACATGCGGGAAGAACTGCGGGAGGACGATAGGTCGCATCCCGGTGATCAAGACCTTCCCCTCGTGGATGTACACGTTGATCTTGCAGGGCATGCAGAGGCCGATCTTGGGGTCCGCGCGGAGGAACTCACTCGCGTACTTCGCGTTGCAGAATTCCACGATCTTGTACGGATCTCGGCCGATGCCTTTCTCCGCGAGGGTTGCTTGTACATCGTGGACGTGGAGAACCCGCATCCCTGCTTTTACGATCTCCTCTTGGACGTTCGCGAGCGCAGAAGCGAAGTCTTTGCTTGTCGTGACGGTGTACTCGAAGTCCATGCGCGTATCCTACCCGGCATTTCACCTCCGCGCCATGTTCCACCGCCTCTCCGTCGCGATGAGAAGATGTTCGGTGTCAATTCCCATGGAAATACCTTATCATTGAGTACACACGTTATTCATATCCTGTAAGCAATCTGCATTCTTCCCGTTTCATATGCAGTCCATCCTCCACCCTTTCCCCCCCATCTCCATGTCTGATCGCACGCATCTCTTCCTCGTAAGCGGAGCGCTGCTCTTGCTCGTGGCCTGCACGAATGGCGGAACCACGGTCACCGACGGCCAGAACGCCTCCTCCTCCGTTCCCGCCGCGCGGGAATCTTCTTCCAGCGTCTCTTCCGCCGCGGCAAGCAGCACGGTTTCCAGCGTGGATTCCCAAGCCCGCGTGATCGATATCACGGCCGAGAACTGGGAATTTTCCCCCGCTTCCATCGTCATCAAGAAAGGGGAGAAGGTTGCGCTCCGCCTCACCTCCACCCAAGGCCGCCACGGCTTTGAGGTCTCTGACCTGGGCATCAATCAGGAGATTGCCGAGGGCCAGACAGCCACCGTTGCCTTCCCCACGGACCGCGCGGGGACCTTCGCTTTCCGCTGTTCGATTCCCTGCGGCGAGGGGCATAAAGACATGGTAGGAACTATTGTTGTCCAGGAGTAAAGAGAGTGGACAAAAGATAGTTTGTCCAGCGGAATACTGTGGCGATGTCATCGACGGCTGCTATGCTCCGGCCGTCCTTTACTTTTTTCCAAATATACCATGTCTGTTCGCATGCGTACGTTCCTATCACTTGCGGCTGCGGGACTCTTGCTCGCCGCCTGCACCGCCACTCCTCCCGCTGGGGAGCCAACGCCTCCCGTAGAGGAGACCGCGCCTCCGGTATTTGAGGAAACATTGCCTCCGGCAGAGGATGAGGTGGTTCCCGAGGACACGGGTACGGGCGCCGATGAAGCCGCAGCCGGCGAGGTTCCGGCAGATGAGCTTCCGCCGGAAGAGCTCCCCGCGGAGTAAGCCGGCAGTTTCGTCCACTCCTTCGAACCTGGCGTACCTCCCCCGAGGGGCGGTACGCTTTTGTAACCCTCACCTGGCGCCCGTCACGCGCACTTGCGCGCTGTACATGCCCATGGAGCAGGTGAGGACGAAGTCCTTCCGCGGGTCCTTGATGGGCCCCAGCCAGTTCCCCCCCTGCGCCACCGTCGCCACAAGGTCGTAAGCGGGGACGGTGAGGAAGGACGCGCAGCCCGCGACGTCCGCGGGGGCGTACGCGTAGATCCATGTCTCCTTTCCCGCACGGATGGTGAAGGAGGAAGGGGAGTACCCCCGGCTCGTGACGGAGAGGGAGATGATCTGGCGCCCGCGGCTATCGATGGTGACGGAGGGGTCGCTGGCTTGCGTGAGGGGGGCGGGGAGGAAGGAGGAGATATCGAAGCCGAGGAGCAGCAGGCCGCCCCGCAGGTTCAGGAGCCCCAGCACCACCACGAGGACGCCGGAGAACTTAAAGAACCAGCGGAGGAAGGCGCCCTCCGCGAGCGAGCTCAAGAGGCTGATGCCGAGCAGGGCGGGGAGGGTCCCCAGCGCGAAGACGCCCATGATGGCGGCGCCCTGCAGGAACGTGCCGGATTGGAGCGCCAGGAGCTGCGCCGACTGCGTGAAGCCGCAGGGGAGGAAGAACGTGAGCGCACCGAGCACGATGGCGGCTGGGGAACCACCGGAGAGCGCCATGCCCCTCAGCTTGCCCGTGAACCTCCCCGAAAAGGGATGCTTCAACGGGAAGCGCGGGAGAAGGCGCAGGAGGCGGAGGCCGAGGAGGACCATGATCACGGCGATGACGGCCGTGAGCAGGCCCGTGGCGCGGATCGTGGGGTGGAGGGCGGAGCCCAGGAGGCCGGCCACTCCCCCCAGCAGGAAGAAACCGAGGAGCCTTCCCCCGTTGAAGAGGAGGAGGGGGAGGAGGCGTTTGGCGGGCGCCTCCTGGTCGGAAACCTCGCGCCAGGTGGCGGAGAGGGAGAGGAGAAGCCCCCCCACGAGCCCCAGGCAGCTGCTGGAGGAGGCCACGAGGCCGAGGAGGAACACCGTGCCCAGTCCGACGGCGCCGTCGCCGGGCATTGCGACGGTGAAGCCGAGGGCGGAAAAGACTTTCCCCAGTATGAGGATCAACGCCAGTGCACCCGCGAGTTCCACCCCATACTGCACGCCGCGGGGTTCGGCGGGGGCGCAGGCGGCACAATGGCGGCGGGATTGCTGCTCTGGCATCGGAGAGTGGATTGTAACAAAGGGGAATCCGGAGCCGTGAAGACGTTGAGGGGGATTCATTGTTTGCTATCATGGAGCCATGGAACCCAAGAAACAGCAGCAGAAATCGCCGGGGGGCGCGGCGCCGGCGCAGAACGATCCCGCGGCGGATGAAGGGCTCGCGGGGAAGGTGCGGGAACTGGAAGCGCACGTAAAGAGGCTCACGGATATCGCCGGCCGAGCGCAAGCGGACCTGCAGAACGCAAAGATGCGGCTGGAGAAGAACGCGGAGGACATGCGGAAGTACGCGGCGGAATCGCTGCTCCTGCGCCTGCTCCCCACCATCGACAACTTCCAGCGGGCGTTCCGGCACCTGCCGGAAGACCTGCGCGAGCACGATTGGGTCAAAGGGGTGACGGCCATCGAGCAGGAACTGATGCGGCAGTTGACGGAGATGGGCCTCAAAAGGATCGACGCGCTCCACCAGCCACTCGATCCCTCCCGCCATGAAGTCTTGCTGCAGGGGGAAGGGGAGGAGGGGAAGGTCCTGGAGGTGCTCCAGGAAGGCTATGAACTACATGGGCGCGTGCTCCGTCCCGCGAAGGTGAAGGTGGGGGCGTTGTAGCTCGTGGGTGATCCTTGCGGTGCCACTTTCAATACATTGTTTGAATTGTTCCCCCTTCTCTTCGAAATTCTTGAACATTCCATAACTTGGAGAAGCCGTGGAGAGAAGGCAGATCGTTCCGTCCGGTGTGGATGCCTGTGCAATGCGGACGGTTTCCTCCATGGAACCTGCGTCGTGGAACGCAACGTTAGCCTTGGATTCCTCAATGGCCTTGCGGATGCGGGGGCCGCTGCCGGGGAAGAGGATGACGTGACGGACGGAAGAGCGGGCGATGCGGTTGCCGAGACCGGCGAAGTCATTCCCGCGGTCCTGGCCGCCGAGGATGATGGTCGCAACGCAGCCACCCAACGCATCGAGGGCGGCGATGGCGGATTCCGGCGTGGTGGAAATGGCGTCATCCACCCATCGGATGCCATGGAAGACACCGAGGTCCTGCAGGCGGTGAGGGAGGCCGCGGAAGCTGCGGAAGACCTCCACGCACACCTCCCGGGGGATCCCCAGCTCCTGCGCCACCTTCCACGCCGCGGCGATGTTCCCGAGGTTGTGGCGTCCCAGGAGCTTCGTATCCCCAAGCCCCACCGGGGAATCGTGAGGCCCAAAGGAAACCTTCCGTCCCTTCCCCTCATGCGCAATGTCCCGTGCCCCTTCCGCATCACCGTTGTAGATGACGAGATCCTCTTCGTTCTGGAAACGCGCGATGTGTTTCTTGGCCTCCAGGTACGCTTCAAGATTCCCGTGGTAATCCAAATGCTCGGGGAAGAAACTCGTTACGACGGCGATGTGCGGGCTGCGGTCAAGATCCATCAGCTGGTAGCTGCTCATCTCCATCACGAAGGTGACGCCCTCTCCGGCTTCCTCCACGTGGGCGATGGCGGGGTCACCGATGTTCCCGACGAGGGAGGCATTCTTGCCGGCCGCGGTGAGCAGTTCGAAGATCAGGCTGGCCGTGGTGCTCTTCCCCTTGCTCCCCGTGACGCCGATGACGGTTGTCCCGGTTCCCGCGATGGAGTCGAGGAAGATCTGCGTCCCCGACGTGAGTCTCTTCTCCTTCCTCCATCGGTCGAACAGGGGATGGGGCGGGATGCCTGGGGATTTGATGATGAATGAGAAGTGATGACTGTCGATCTCTTCCAGGTATCTCTCCCCCGTGACCACCGGATACTCAGGATGGCTGAATGACGGTGCGGAATCTGCCAGGGACACCGCCGCGTCCGGCGCATGCTTCTCCAAGGCACGGAGCGTGGCCCGGCCTTCCTTCCCGAAGCCGAGGATGCAGATGTTCGCGTTCTTGCCGCTTAGGTCACGGAGGTGCATGGGGGATGGAGGACTGAGGACTTCGGACTTAGGGAATAGAGGAAATCAGGGTGTATGGTGGATAATGTCCTGGAAGAGAGAGGGGATGAGGTGGTCAGGGGAAGGATGGAGTGCGGCGGTAATCACACCATCGGGATCCTTGAGGACGGGCATGATGTACTGTTGGAAGTATTCCATGACCGGCGTTCCCTCCCATTCACCGCGCTTGTGGGCGAGAAGGAAGGCGGCCGCGGTCTCTTCCGGCGTCCCCACGCACTCGAACGGCTTGAAGCCTTCCACCCCCAGGAGCTGCTTGTAGAGGGGGAGGAGGGAGGGATCCGAGAAGAGATCGTTACCGAAGGTGTTGATGAGCGTCTGCCGAGGGAGGAATGCGGCGTAGAGGGCGAAGACGAAGGCGCATTTGGGGCAGGTTCCACACCACAGACCGCCCGCACCCCCCCGCCCCTCTCCCAGAGGGAGAGGGGAGCCACTCTTTCCAAGAATTTTCCAGTTGGTATTACAACTCGTCGTCAGGGGAAGGTACTGCGGATACTTGATGAACTCCTGCGTGATACGCAGTTCGCTCCACGGACGGAGGAGGCTGAAGTACGCGATGGATCCATCGATGTACGTTGAGAGATACTCCCGCAGCATCCGCTCGCAGGCCAGGCCCTTGCTCCACTGGTGGTTGATCTCTTTCCCAAGGTACGCGGTGTTCCCCACGGAGGCGCTGCGCTCGTTGCTCATGACAACGGCGTCGAAGTCCCCCAGGATGGCGGTCACCACTGCCAGAATGGAGAGGTAGCCCGTAATGGGGACATGGCCGTTGAGTGCGCCTTCCGCGTTCAGCTTGAAGAGGTTGGGGGAGAGGCTGCGCTTGACGGTGAGGAGGGGGAGCCCCATGGCTTCGGCAAGCCGGTCGATCACGGGGTGTTGCCCCACCCGGAACAGGGTCACATCGAAGCCGGCGGAGCGGAGGAGCTCGGCTGTGACAACGGAGTCTTTGCCACCGCCGATTGGGACGAGCACCCTCTCCCCCCTCACCCCCTCTCCTCCTTCGTCAGGCTCAGGACAAGCTCGGAGAGGGGGAGTACTCCGAGTTGCTAAGCCAGGCTCGGAGGGGAAGTGGATGAAATTGCGGAAATCAATCTTGTTCTTGTAGAAGAACTCGCCAAGGCCTTCCTCGTACATGGTGTTCCAGAACGCCGCTTGGGCGGGGGAGAGCGGTGTGGTCCGTATCGCGATCTTCTTGGGGAGGCAGGTCTTGTAGTAGCTGATGCCGCCGATCAGGTGGAGGGCGTGGAGGGCTTCCCTCACCCCCCCTTCGACTGCGCTCAGGGCAGGCAGCCCCTCTCCCGATGGGAGAGGGGGGAGCGCAAAGGGAAGAGTGAGGGTTTCGACGAAACGGATCTCATCGCCTGTGGTGAGCCCGACCCGAAGGGTCCCCTTTGGGGTCGAACCATCCAAACTGTAGGCAAGAGCGATCGTTCCCGTTTCCGCGTTGTGGGAAAAGGAATCGAAAATGAAGGAGGAGTAGGGCTTCACAGGAGCCCAGGATAGCGGAAAAGGGGAAAGGCGGTGAGGGTGACCCCGCAAGCTCTCTCAGAAACCGAAAACGGAGAAGAACATGCTCCGGTACTTGCGGAGCGTTGGGAGGGGCACACGGCCCAATGCACCCAAGAGGATACCCCTCTCGAGTGTGGCGATCTTGTCCAGCCGGGCAAAAGAGGGAATCTTCAGGCCGGTGGATCGCGTTGCGGGGAGGGGAATAACAGGGGCGCGTTTCGGCTGGGGACGCGATGTGATGAAGCAGACGATCACGTCCTCCTGCCGGGGGGCTCTCTTCCTGGAAAGAACGAGTGCCGGACGCACTTTGGACGCGCTCAGATCCGTGAAGGGGAATGGCACGAGGACGATGGAACCGAAATCAGGCATAGGGGTGCTTAACATCGGTTGCGGAGTACAGGTCCGGTTCGTCTTCCAGGAACGCGAAGCTTGAAGACTGCGCGTTCATTGCTGCCATGGGCATGTCGTCGCCTCCTCCCAGGGTATACGCGATGAGCAGAACTTCCGGCTTGCCGTGGCTGCCAAGCGCGATGGTGCGGCGCTGGTACTTGACGATGTTCACCAGCTCCCCCAACTTTCTGCGGCCTTCGGTGATGGAGAACGTCTGCATAGAGAATGTTACATGTGTCTATACTGTATATCATTCGTTCTAGCCTTGCAAGTTTTCTCGGTACCGCAATTCTTGGAATGGAGCAGCTTGCCAGCCGCAGCTCCCCGCAGGGAGCGAAGGCTGGTGCCGGAGGAGGGAATCGAACCCTCAATGCCTTGCGGCACACGATTTTGAGTCGTGCGCGTCTACCAATTCCGCCACTCCGGCACGGGGAATATCCTAGCGTTTTGCTTTTCTATGCACCAACGGTTCGATGGCGGGAGAGTGATCGTCTCCACCATCATCCCATTTGAAGTGTCTGTATTGGCGATCCGTCTACATCTTTGCACACACCACGGCTTTTTACCAGTTGCCCTTGCCAGAGGAGTATCATACGACCCTTTTCTCTCCCCCATCCCCATGGAAAAGCAACCTCACATACTCTGCGTCAGCCAGATGGTGAAGGACATCAAGGTCCCAGAGGGAAATCCAGAGCTTGAAGTGGCCATGGGAAAACTGCTCCGGGGAGTGAAGAACCACAAGTTCGTTCCGGGCAATAAAATTTCCGCAGAGCTGCGACCAAGGATAGTCAATCCCGATGGCGTCCTCGTAGCCGACCTCAAAGGGGGGAAGCTGAACAGCGACTTGGACGTGACCATCACGCAATCCTTTCCGCTCCATCTCGAGGGGTACGAGGGGCCTATGGATATCGAGTCTATCTTCAGCCAAGTGGAAGGGGCACGTGTTGACGACGGAGGCAATGTGCAGAACCAAGTGGTCGATACCGCGCTCGTGATGGCGTTCTCCAATATCCAGGAACGCCTTGCGGAATACAAGAAGAGGCTCCTGTTGACTATCGCCAGCAGCGGCGATCCATTTGGAAAGCTGCCCGACAACATGCAGGAACGCGTACGGGAAGCAGTCCAGGTGCATCATTTGGACGTACCGGGCCGTGTCGCCGTGCAAGTACCGTGGGCGGATGGCGCGGAGCATGGCACGTTGGGCATCACATCGGAGGCGAACGAATCGGGTGCCGCCATCGAGCGGTTGGTTACGGAGAGCGAGGCGTTCCGCGAAGCGTTCCGGAATGCCACGTGCTTCGCGACCACTGATTCCATCTTCGAGCAGCTGGAACGGCATGCGCAGCCGGATTACTGCTACATCATCAATGCCTCGACGGCATTCCGCACCAAGGTTGCCGGTCAATCGTACCAGCGGGCTGTGCTCCTTCCCATGAACGAAGGAGAAGCCGCAGACGTCTGCCGCGTCCTCTTGGAACGGGCATACGACACGCAAAGTGAGCGGCCGCCGTTCCCTCCCCCCTTCAAACCGAACGGTTACGAAGTCGATCTGGAAGCGCTGCGCAACCTCGATGAATCGCTGGACGTCTTCCGCACATACTTGCCTTTCTACCGCCAGATGAAGAGAGGGAGTTTCGCAGCCCCCATCAGTTTCGGCCCACAGGGCGGCCTGGTGGTGGGCGTGGGGCACGATGACCTTGCCTGCTTTACGACGATCCCGACGCCCGAGGGGGAACGGCGTATCCTGGAAGACTACTGCGATCAATCGAACGTGGTCGTCGGGCGGGAATTCGAAATGGGTGCGGGGGATGCGGTGGCATCCATGGTCACGCTGTTCCAGACGGTCGATCCCCTCGTTTACATCAAGCCGCTCATGGAGGAGGCCGAGCACAAGAACCGGCAACTGATCAACTTCGTGAGCACCATCTTCCTCAGCGTGCTCAGCCGGATCGTGGGGAACCTTGCCGTCCGCAACCGCCAAACGAATCTGTCGGATGTCCGTCGGGAAGCGTTCACGGCGATCTTCGAGGACGTTGCGCGAGAGTCGCTCAATCTTGCCCGGACGCAAGTGAATAGGATCGGTGATACGTACATTTCCAGCGCCATCCCCCGCTGGGGCATCAGCGCGCTCACGTGGAGGGTGGGGCAAATCGGTTTCCCGCCGTCCCGGTCTTGAGGATCGTGTGCCGTCATCCCGTTGTTCCCGCCGTGGACGGCGCAGGGCATGTCTTGTAGGGTGTGTCCCATGCTTCCCCTCCCGCGCCTCGTCCGTCTGAGCTTGCTCCTTGCCATCCTCTCCCTGGCCTCCGCCGGGGCGGCGCTGCAGGCCACGCTGAAGCTGGGCTCTTCCCTGGATGACTACTACGAGATGCAGTCGTCGGCGGGGGCGCTGGCGACCGTAGCCGCCGGAGAGGGGGAGGAGGACCTTACGGGAAGCGGCGAAGCGCTTGAGGAGCAGTCCTCGCTCGTGGGAACGCTGCAGCCGCTGGAGTGATCATTCCAAGGGATCCCCGAACACGTCCAGGAGCGCCGTTCCATCATTTGAGAGACTTCCCGGCAGGGCGTTTCCCCCCCTTTCCCTTGCGCTCCAGGAGCTCCAGCACATCCTCATCCCTCAACGGGGGGAAGGAGAGGTACCACTGCCCCACGGCGTAGAACGGCGCGGGGGTGGCCAGCACCACCACCTCGTCCGCTTCCCTGCGTAGGCGTTCCGCAGTATCCCGCGGGGCCACGGGGAGAGCGATGACGATGCGCTCCGCCTGCGCCTTGCGCATGTCTTCCAGCACGGCGAAGAGCGTGGCGCCGGTGGCCGCGCCGTCATCGGTGATGAGGATGATCTTGCCGGCCAGCAGCGGTATATCCTGCATGGCGAACACGTTCCTGCGCCTGCGCATCTCCCGCATCTCCTCCTCGATGATGGGCTCGATGTCGGCGAAGGCCAAGCCCTCGCTCTCCATCACGTCCTCATCCAAAGAGGTTCCCCCTCCTTCCGCGATCGCCCCCAGCGCGAACTCCGGATTCGCCGGGTGGCCGATCTTCCGCACGTTCCATGGGAGGAGCGGCAACGAGAGGGCGTCTGCCAAGGGGCGCCCCACGGCCATACCGCCGCGCAAGAGGCCGATGACCACGGTGTCTTTGCGGCCGCGGAACCCCTGCAGCGCTTCGGCAAGTCTCCGTCCCGCATCGGCGCGGTCCATGTACGGGAGGGGGTCGGGGATGTCCATTGTGTTATTGTCGCTGCTCCTGAGCGCCCCGGCAACGGGACAGGCGGGTTTTCAGGGGTCTATCCAGGAGGGACGTTCCGGCTCGGGCATGAGGGGTTTGGTGTACCGCAAGGTTGCCGCATCATAGGCTGCCGGATCAAGTTTCTTTCCTCCGCGGATCGCAGCCATATCCATGAGGGCGAGGGGATCTTCCAGAGATCGAGAGCTTTCCGGGAGATGGGCAATGACGCCGTCCTTCCCAGCGAGCGCCGCTTCCATGGCGGTCTGACCTAAACGGCGCGCGAAGTGCGCGTCGCGCAGGGTGGGAGGGGAGCTCCGGAAGAGGTAACCGGGACAGAGCTGCATGGTGTTGATTTTGGCGTTGTTGAGC
Source organism: uncultured Candidatus Peribacteria bacterium (assembly GCA_964358505.1). Classification (GTDB taxonomy): domain Bacteria; phylum Patescibacteriota; class Gracilibacteria; order Peribacterales; family Peribacteraceae; genus CAIKAD01. The sequence goes on along the minus strand of CAYHOS010000021.1, from coordinate 8,157 downwards.
CATTGCTCAATGATGAAGCGAACCCCCCCAAGACGCATGTGGCCGAAAGCGTCGGGCGGTCCGGCAAGGTGGATCATCTTTCCCTTGATCGTATGCCCTTCGGCGACGACGAGGACCAACGCCTTTCCCATCGTGCGGACTTTCTCCTGCATAGCGCGCACAACGTCGTCTTCCGAAAGCTCCACTTCCGGTATCAACACTCCGTCGGCTAACTCGGCACTTGCCGCAGGAAGCCAACCGCTCTCCCTCCCCATCGTTTCAATGACGACCACTTTCTGGCAGTTCTGCGCTTCCGCGCGGCGCATCTCGTCTACGAATGCCTGGCCGCGCAGAGCAGCGGTTGTTGCGCCGAAGGAATAGGAGATGCCGTAAAAATCATTGTCGATCGTCTTCGGAACCCCTACGGCTTGGACGGTTTGGTACCTTCCATGGAGCCCTCTTCTCTGGAGGACTTCGTATTGGTGGAGCTTACTGGCACCGCGCCACAGAGTGTCATCACCACCGACGAGTGCGAGGATATCAATGCGGTTCTGCGTGAGGTTCTCCTGGATGGCGGCGGCATTACCATGGAACACATTCATGTCGGCCTGGACGAGATTCCCTTCATCGTCCACGGGAAGCGGTTTGGTGCGAGAGGTGCATGGAAGGGCGCCCGGTTCGAGGAAAAGGGAGTGCAAACCGTACTCTCGCACGAAGGGATACTCCAGGATGTTCCGATAGTCCTGATTCGGTGTAATCAAACCCCTGTATCCTTCGGGGATCACCACAACCTCGTGGCCATCCCGAAGAGCGGTTTCCGTGAGGCCGAGGTGCGCGGCGTTGGATCCCGGACAGGTGCCGCCACCTTGGAGGAGGGCGATTTTCATGGAGGGATAGTAGAGTACGTCGTGCACGCGATGTCAACCACACACTGCGGATCTTGATGAATCGCCGGTTCCAGTCGGTGAAACGGGTCCCGTCGCAGATGGAACTGTCGGTCATGGTGGAACGGAGGGAAACTTTCACACACTCGACGGAGGTATTCTCCCGCGCTATGTTCAGCCCATGACTCCGCAACACACTCCTTACGAACGCTTCCGCGCGAACCTCGCAACGGCCATGGATCTTCTGGACCTTGCGCCCGCCGAGAGGAAGTCCCTGGAAGAACCGAAGAATATCCACCGCAAAGCCATTGACGTGGCAATGGACGACGGCACCAAGAGGACGTTCGACGCGTTCCGCGTCCAGTACAACGACGCGCGCGGCCCCTACAAGGGCGGCATCCGGTTCCATCCGCTGGCCGACGAGGACGAGGTCAAGGCGCTCGCGGCGCTGATGGCCATCAAAACGGCGGTGGCGGGCATCCCCATGGGCGGCGCGAAGGGCGGCGTGCAGTGCAATCCCAAGGAACTGAGCAGGAAGGAGCTGGAAGCGGTCTCCCGCGCGTACATCCGCGCTTTCGCCGACCATGTGGGGGAAGACATCGACGTGCCCGCCCCGGACGTGAACACCACGCCGCAGGTCATGGCGTGGATGCGGGACGAGTACGAGAAGGCCAAGCGCACCTACGCGCCGGCGATGATCACGGGGAAGCCCATGGCGTACGGGGGATCCGTGGGACGCGATACGGCGACGGCGCGGGGGGGTTTCTTCATCTTGGATGAATACGTGCGGTCGCAAGGCCTCAAACCGGAGAAGCTGCGCGTGGCCATCCAGGGCTTCGGCAACGCCGGGGCCACCATGGCCGCGTTCCTCCATGAGGCGGGCTACACGGTAGCGGCCGTTTCCGATTCCAAGGGAGGGATCTTCCGGGAGCGCGGCATCGATCCCAAGCGCGTTGCGGAGATCAAGGCGCAGACGGGGTCCGTCGCGGGGGAAACCGACGGCGGCAGGGCCGTTACCAACGAGGAACTCCTGGAGCTCCCCTGCGACATCCTCATTCCCGCGGCGCTCGACAACGTGATCAACGGGGGGAACGCGGGGAACATCCGGGCGAGAACCGTCCTGGAGCTCGCCAACGGCCCCACGACGCCGGAAGCGGACGCGGTCCTGGAGGGGAAGGGCGTCACCGTGATCCCGGACGTTCTGGCCAACGCCGGCGGCGTCACCGTGAGCTACTTCGAGTGGTGCCAGGGACGCAGCGGGGAGCAATGGACGGCGGATGAGGTGGATACGAAGCTCCGGAGGACCATGCTGGAATCCTTCCGCGCCGTGCGTGAAGAGGCGGCCAAGAGGAAGATCAGCCACCGCATGGCGGCGTTCGTCGTGGGGGTGGGAAGGATCGTGGAAACGATGAAGGCAAGGGGGTGGATGTGATACGATGGGCACATGTACGACGTCCTCATCGTCGGCCTCGGCGCCGCCGGATACTCGGCCGCCATCTACACCGCGCGGTACAAGCTCAACACGTTCCTCGTCGGCATGGAGGAGGGGGGGTTGGGGATCACCGCCGCGGAAGTGGGGAATTGGCCCGGTGACATGGAAATCCAGGGGCCGGAGCTCATGGAGAAGTTCAAGAAGCATGCATTGAGCTTTCAGGAAGTGACCCACAAGGTCGCCCGCGTGGAGACGATCGAGCCCGTAAAGACCCCTTCGGGACCCATGGGCCAGGGATTCAAGGCGGTGCTGGGCAGTGGGGAGACGGTGGAGGCGAAAGCGGTGATTTTGGCGACGGGATCCACCAAGCGCCATTTGAACGTTCCCGGCGAGAAGGAGTTCGCGGGGAAGGGCGTCTCCTACTGCGCCACGTGCGACGGCTTCTTCTACCGCAACAAGACCGTGGCCGTGGCGGGGGGAGGGGATGCGGCCGTGGAGGGGGCGGCCATCGTGGCGCAGGTCGCCAAACACGTCTACCTCATCCACCGCCGCGCTGCGTTCCGCGCGGAGCCGTACTGGGTGGATAGGGTCAGGGCGCGCGAGAACGTCACGTTCGTCCTGGAGCGGAACGTGAAGGAGATCCACGGTGCGGGGAAGGTCACCGGTATAACGCTTGACCGGCCGTTCGAGGGGAAGGACACACTGGACGTGGACGGCATCTTCATCGAGATCGGCTCGGACCCCGCCTCGGCGCTGGGGAAGGGGCTGGGGGCGGAAGCGGACGGAAAGGGATTCCTCAAGGTGGACGGCGCCATGCGCACCACGGTCAAGGGCGTGTTCGCGGCGGGGGACGTGACGGGCGGGAGCAACCGGTTCGCGCAGTTCATCACGGGGGCGGGGGAGGGGGCTGTTGCGGCGAACAGCGTGTTCGCGTACATCCAGGGGGACGGGGCGGGGATGGGGGCGATTGAGGGGGGATGAAAGTTGCTGGTTTCTGGTTCATGCTTCCTTGTTCCTCTTGCACGTGTGATGTACTTTTGATACACTAGAGATGTACTTTCCCATCACCTATGCCAACGAAGAAGCGGCGGTTGAACATCACCCTCCCGGCACACACGGCGCTCTTCCTCAAGAAGATCGCCCTACGGGATGACGTTCCCGAAGCCACCAAAGCCAGAGATCTCCTGGAGATGGCTCTGGAATTGGAAGAGGACAAATACTTCAGCGCTCTCGCCGATAGGATTGAGAAAAAAATACGGAAAACGAAGAACCATCGATGGATGTCCCATCAGGAATTCTGGTCGCGATTGCTATGAAGTACAAGGTTGATTACCAGACCATTGAAGGGCTCAAGAGACTCAAAAAGATTGCGAAAGAAGACCTTCGTGAGATTCGGGCAGCAATCGAAGAAAAGCTCACGGTTGCTCCGGTATGGTTCGGGAAGCCTCTCCAGCACTCTCTCCGCGGTCACCGCAGGCTGCGCGTTGGGAATTATCGCGTCATCTATCGTATAGTAAGGGATGTTGTGAAGATCATTCATATTGCCCACCGTTCGGTGGTGTATAGGGATGCAGCGTGATTGTCCGGACGGGCTTGCGCTCCTTGCGTTTTGTGAGTAGAGTCACCTCGCTATGCCACGTGGTAAGCGCACCGTCTTCGGCATGTACTGTAAGGAATCCGGCAACCGCGTCGGGAGCGTCCGTCTGCATAAGCAGAACCAGAAGGGTGTGGGATGGAAGGAGTTCAAGGCCGAGAAGTTCTGTTCCGTGTGCAGGAAGAGGGTCGCGGTGAAACTCAAGGAAGAGCGACATTCCACCTAACACCTCAACCCTCATCCGTCCTATAGTGTCCCCCATGGAAGAGCGGTACAGGGAAGCGGCTTCGGTGATGGTCCTCAAGCCCGTGGAGGTCTGTACGCGGGACGGCTGCAAGATAGTCCACCAGTTCCTCCTCCTCCACAAGCCTCGCAAGAACGATGCGTGGCAATTGCCGCAGGGGGGCGTGGAGGAAGGGGAGAGCGGGGAGCAGGGTGCGCTGCGGGAACTGAGGGAAGAGGCGGGGATCACCGTCCCCACGATCCTGGGGAAAAGCCCCAAGGTCTACCGGTACGATTTCCCCCCTTCCTTCCGGCGCTTCCGTCCGGATGACGTCCGCGGGCAGAAGATCGCCTTCGTCTTCGCACGGGTCGCTCCCGAAGCGGTAGTGACCGTGGATGGCAAAGAAGTGGACGCGCACGCATGGGTGGACCCCTCGCAATTGCATCTTTACGTCCGGCGGAAAGAGTACTTGGAACTGCTCCGGGAATTGTATGAAGAGGCGGTGGAACTCGTCGGAGCCTCCCATCGTGCACTTCTTTGACCATGCGCTTGCTTTCCTTGTCCCTCGCAGACTTTCGAAATTACTCCTCTCTTTCCCTCGACGTGTCGGAGGGGCTGCTCCACGTGTTCGTGGGGGAGAATGCGAGCGGCAAGACGAATGTACTGGATGCCGTGGCGGTGCTCTCGCAAGGGGAATCGGCACTGGGGTTGGAGGACCAGGATGTAGTCCGCCAGGGGCAGGGCTTCTACAGGGTGCGCGGGGAAGCGGCGAATGACGCGGGAGAAAAGGAAACCCTGGAAGTGGCCAGCCAGCTCCAGCCGCGACGGAAGAAGGCGTTCTTCCGCAACGACGTGAAGATCCCCGCCGCCGAGTTCGTGGGGCTCCTGCCCGCCGTGCTCTTTCTCCCGCAGGATCTCGACCTCTTCACGGGCGCCCCCATGCGTCGGCGGCGCTTTGTGGATGACGTCCTCTCGCAGGTCTCCACCGCCTACTACCGCGCCCTGGGCAAGTACCGGCAGATCCTCAAGCAGCGCAATACCCTCCTCAAGCGCATCGCGAACGGGGAAGCGAAGGCGCGGGAATTGGCGCCCTGGAACGGGCAACTGGCGGAGGAGGGGAGCGTCATCACCCTCGCGCGGCTGGAACTCGTCGAGACCTTCACCCTCACGCTGGGGGAGGAGATGCGGTCGCTTGGGGAACCGTGGGGGGAGGTCACGCTCCGCTACGAGCGGAAGGGCAGGGAGCGCTGCAGGGAGAATCTTGTCTTGGAGACGCTCGCGCTCCTCGAAGAAGCGCAGGAACGGGATATCCTCCTCCAGTCCACCTCCGTGGGCCCCCACCGCGACGATTGGGGCATCGTCGTCGATGGCCACCCGCTGGAGCGCTTCGCCTCGCGCGGGCAGCAGCGCGCGGCAGTCGTGGCACTCCTCTTCCTCGAGGCATCCTATCTGGAGCTCAAGCGCGGGGAGCGGCCGGTGATCCTCCTCGACGACGTCTTCTCCGAGCTCGATGACCTCCACCGCGAGCGCGTGGCATCCGCATTCCCTTCCAACCAAGTCTTCCTCACATCCACGCACCTGCCGCCGTCGCTCGCGGAGGGGACAGTGATGTGGGCTATAGAAGGGGGGGGGATACGGAGGATGTAGTTTTCTTACCTCACCCCCAACCCCTCTCCCAGGGGGAGAGGGGCGTACTCTTCCGGTATTTGTGCATATTCAAGGAAGAGTGATCGCCGTACGCGCATGGAGAGCACCGTACGCCGCAAGAGCGAGAGCATCGGCGGCATCGTCGCTCGGCCGTTCGCTCAGTTGCAAGATCCTCACCACCATATCCTGCACCTGCCGCTTATCCGCCTTCCCGTCCCCCGTGATGGCCGATTTCACCTGGAGGGGCGTGGCTTCCAAAATGGGGATGGCGGCTTGCCGGAGCGCGAGGAGGATCACGCCGCGGGCCTGCGCGACGTCCATGGCGGTCTTCACGTTCGTCTCGAAGAAGAGCTTCTCCACCACGGCCAGGTCCGGCCGCAGGTCACGCAGGTACGTCGTTAGGTCGCGGTGGATCTCTTCCAACCTCTCCCCCGCGTCCAGCCCCGCCTTGGTGCGGAGCAGCAGCCACTCCTCCAGGCGGATCTCCTGTGTTGAAGATGTAATCACAACACCTAAACCGATTGTAGCAAGGCCAGGATCGATGCCAAGGACTTTCATGCGTCGAGTGTATCAGCAATGGGTGGACACGTGGAACGAAAGCCAAAAAACTGCTATACTATAAGGAAAAATGGACTTCAAGACACTGGATCCCGCACACAGGCACTTCGTCGCGGCGCCCCTGGTGCTCCTCGTGGCCATCCTCACGCTGGGCACGCAGGATTCCCCCCTGTGGCAGGCCTCGGCGTTGGAGGTGCCGCAGCCCATCACGGTCGAGGCCGGCGCGGAAGAGGCGATCGGTGGCGGGGTGAGCGTAGCCGGCGGGGAGGAAGGAGCTTCCCTGGAAACCAGTGGTGAAGAGGCAAAACTCCTCCGCGGCAGCATCCTCTTGAAGGCGGAAGGGTTCGCGCGGTTGACGGTGGATCCATGGACGCTCACGGTCCTCGATGGTGCCGCATTCGTGGAACGCGCGCCTTCCGGCGCCCTCTCCGTTGCGGCAATCACGTCCAACGTGCTCGTGGAAGACGGCAATGGAAGGGGAGTGGTCATCCCCGTTTCCAAACAATGGAAGGGGACGGATGGAAAGCTCCCTTCACTCGATGGCGACCCCCTCACCTGGGGGGAGGCAGCCGCGCTCCGGGATATTCCACAAACCTTCTTCCGGGAACAGAGGAGGGCGGCGCAAGGCATGACGAGCACCGCGCTGCCGGCGGCCGTATCCGTCATCCCCGACCTCAGCGGGAGCCCGTGGATGCTTCCTTCCGCGCAAAGCCGCTCGCTGGAGAGGAATGGAGAATCCGTGTTCGGGTATATCCGTTCCCTCTTGGGAGAAGGGGAGTGGCCAACGCTCCAAGCGTACCTCTCCCGGCATGATGTCCGCGCATTCCTGCAAGCCTCCCCCCTCACACGGCAGATCTTCCCCCCCCTTGCGCTCCAATCGCCCGATGCCCAACGGGCATCGCTGCTCCTCCTTCCTTTCCTCGCGGAAGATCCGGATGCCTTCCTCCTGCTCTCCCTCCATCCCGTCTTCCATGTAACGGCTTGGATCCTGCCGAGGCCGGTTCTGGACGGGGAGAAGCAAGCGCTCCTCCTCCTCAGCACGCCGCGCGCCGATACGTTGGCAGAAGCGTTCTCGGAGGGGATCCATGCGCGCTGGTTGCAGGCGGCACGGGATGCGGTGGCCTCCGCCCCCCTGCCCCACGTGCTCGTCCAGCTCTTCATGGAAGATGGCGCCAACGTCCTGCAAGGCCTGCAGGAACGGGGCTACCTCCACCGGCTCGTCCGTTACGCGGAGGAATTGGGGGACTTGGCGGAACTGTACGCGGAGGGTTCCCCGGAAACGGGAACCGCATTAGGGCGCATCCGTGCCCTTCAGGCGCAAGCGGCATCCGCCGTAACGGCAACCAGGGCGGGTGGGGGGGAGTCCGGGCAGCCGGAGCAGCCCGCGCCGCCCCCTCCCGCGGCCGCCAGCCTTGCCCCGGAGGAAATCCGCTCCCTCACCTACGCAGCACTCCGCGATGCGGGGGCGTTGTTCACGGTACGGACGGAAATCAGGCCGCTCACCACGGGGAAGGCGGCGGTGGAGGGGATCATCTTCGGCGGTACGGCGTACTCCTTCGAGTTCGATCCCGTCAGGCGCACCGTGGGGAGGATCGTCCAAGGGACGTCGGCACTGCCCTTCTCCCTCCCGTTCGGGAAGTTCGTGGAGTGGGCGAGGGAAGGGTGAGCCTGTCTGTTATTGACTCTCAGAGCCGCTCCCCGTAGGCTTTTTTCGGTCTTAGGCAGTGGTCATTCCGCATTCGGGTGTTTCCTGCTTCCAGCCAATGTACGGATCTTTCTCAATCAGGGCGATTAGCTCCCGCCTTCGCCCTCGCAAAGCTCGGGGCTACGGCGGGCAGGC
>CAYHOS010000020.1:0-21531 GCA_964358505.1 uncultured Candidatus Peribacteria bacterium | reverse complement strand
GAGACCAGGAGAAGGCCATCGAGATCCTCCGCAAGCGCGGCATCGCGCAGGCGGTGAAGAAAGCCGACCGCACGCAGCACGAAGGCGCACTGTTCGTTGCGCAGAACGAACGGAAGGCGGCGCTTGTCTCCCTCAAATGCGAGACGGACTTCGTTGCCCGCAACGCGGACTTCACCTCCTTCGGCCAGAGCATTGCCGCAGTCCTCCTGGAGGGGGATCTGGATACGGCGAAGGCCGATGCCGAGAAGCGCATTCCCGCGTTCGTCCAGAAGCTGGGCGAGAACATCACCCTGGGGGAGATGCAGGAGATCACCGCCCCCACCCTCGGCAGTTACGTGCACAGCAACCGCAAGATCGCCGTGGTCATCGGCCTCGAACAGGCGGGGATGGAAGAGCGTGCGAGGGACGTGGCCATGCACGCTGCAGCCTTAAACCCCTCGTACGTGTACCCGGATGACGTTCCGCAGGAAGTGCTGGAGAAGGAACGCGAGATTTGGAAGGAACAACTGAAGAACGAGAAGAAGCCCGAGAACATCTGGGACAAGATCATGCTTGGCAAGGAGAAGAAGTTCCGGGAAGAGAACGCTCTGGTCAAACAGCCCTTCGTCAAGGACCAGAACGTGACCGTAGAGACGTACCTGGGCGGCGTTAAAGTGGAGAGTTACGTGCGGGTGGTCATCTGATCTTCGTCAGTTCCTTCTGCCGGGGTACTCGATGTCCGAGAGCGGGATATCCTCCAGCGTCGCAGGTGCCTTCCTGCGGACGATGCCCGTAAGGACATCGAACAGGCGCTTGCGGAACACGTAGCCGGCCGCGCCGCCGACAGCAAAGAGTTCGGCCGTTCCGAGAAGGACATTGCGTGATGCGGGCCGGAGGCCGAGGAACGTGACGACCGTACAGGTATTGGTACAGTTCCTGTCTCCGTCGCACTCCTCGCCTGCATCCGTCGCGCCGTCCCCGCAGCGGGGCAGCGTGCAGTTGGTGCGGCAGGTGTTCGGCTGCGCATCGGAGTTCACATTATACCCCTGATCGCACTGCTCGGTGCGCTGCACGATGGCATCACCGCATGAGGGGACCATGCACATGTTGGTACAGTCGTCTTCCGTCACGGTATTGGCGTCGTCACACTGCTCCCCCTTTCCCGTTTGCACCATGCCGTCGCCGCAGACGGGCAAGAGACAGGTGGACGTGCACTCGTCGTCCTCATCCATGTTCCCGTCGTCGCACGCTTCCCCCGTCTCCCGCTGCACGATGCGGTCTCCGCACTTGGGATTCTGGCAAGTGGCCGTGCAGGAATCGTTGTCGAGGGTATTGCCGTCATCACATCCCTCCCCGGCATCCACCACGCCGTCCCCGCAGCGCGCAACTTTGCAGATGCGCCTGCATGCGTTCGCCTGCGTGTCGGAATTCGCCGGGCCGTAATCACATTCCTCCAGGCGTGCGGGCTCGGCATCCTTTACGCCGTCGCCGCAGAACGCGTGCACGCAGTTGAGGCGGCAGGCATCGGGCACCACGTTGGAATTCATGGGGCCGTCGTCGCAGTCCTCCCCGCGGCTCTTCTGCACAATCCCGTCGCCGCAGCGCGGCTGCGTGCAGCTGGTGGTGCACTCGTCGTCATCGTTCTGGTTGCCGTCGTCGCAACCTTCATTGTCTTGCTTGATCCCATCACCGCACGACGGTAGACGGCAGTCATTGCTGCAGGTGTCTTCGTTCACGGTATTGCCATCATCGCACTGTTCCTTGCCCGTCTGCACGATGCCGTCGCCGCACGTGGCGATCGTGCACACATTGGTGCAGGTATCGTCATTGACGTTGTTCTCGTCATCGCACTCTTCCGGAGGCAATGTGCGGTAATCCTTGACGCCGTCACCACAGAACGGCAGGAGGCAATCCAACCGGCAGGCATCCGGCCGGGTGGTGGAGTTCCGCTGCCCATCGTCACACTGCTCCCCCTTTTCCACGATGCCGTTACCGCACGTGGTGGCGGCAGGGGGCGGCAAGGGAGCGGAAGAACTGCTCTTCGCCTTCGCGGTGGAGCGGGAAGAAGACACCGCCGAAGCCCTGCTCGAGGACGCGCGGGAGGAGGATCCCGCCGAACTTGTGGTGAGCGGAGCCGAACCATGCACCGTCCCGCTGCTGCTGGAGGAAGCGCGGGGAGAGGAGGAAACTCTGGCGGCCGGAGAGGAGGGGCACGGCGCCAGTCGGCGCTCCCGGCACCCTCCCACGCAGGAGTTCTTTTCGTCGCACACGGGCGTGGTGCACGAGAGGCCGCAGGACGGCATAGTGTAGCTGGTTTCCTCACGCCACTCCTTGGTGACGTAGTCATAGACCATCGCCTTCTGCACGGTGACTTCACACTGCTCCCCGAGGTGAGCGGAAATGATGCCGTCTCCGCAGGTGAGGCGCTGACAGGAGGTGGAACAGCCGTTCGTCCCGTTGAAGGACGCCGTGTCGCACTGTTCCCCGGCATCGAGCCGACCGTTCCCGCACGTGGGAACCGTCTTCATCGTTCCGCTGCCCTCCGGGGAAGCCGCGCTGGAAGCGGAGGAGCCCGCCATCTGCGCCAAGTACGGGGTCCCCTGTTCCGTGAGGAATGCACGGATATTCCTGGTTTCCAATACCAGCGCGCCAAGCGCGAGGGCTAAGCCCGCGGCTGAGAAGGCCAGTGCGCCAGCGCTGCGTTTCATGTTTTCCTCATAGTATAGCAGTTTTCTCAAGAAGAGGCCAGATGGCCGGACATGGCAACCCCCGCGCAGTCCGCGCAAGGGAATTGCCCCGTATGCCTTCCATGCCCCGGTAATCGCCACTGGCGCCAACAGCCATTTTCGTGTATACTGTGAGTTGACGTATGGCAAAAGCAACCCTCCTCTTCGCGGAAGACGACACGCTGCTCCGCAACATCTACACCAAGAAATTCACGATGGCAGGGTACGACGTCCGTCCCGCGGCGGACGGCGAGGAGGCGATCCAGCTCCTCTCGCAGCTCACACCGGACTTGCTCGTCCTGGATATCAGCATGCCGAAAGTGGACGGCTTCCAGGTGCTGGAGCGCTTCCCCAAGGAACAGCGGAAGTACCCCGTGGTCATGCTCACGAACTTCGACCTGGAGGAATACCGCAAGCGCGGCAAGGAATTGGGGGCCGACGACTTCTTCGTGAAGAAGGACATGACAATCCGTTCCCTGTTAGAGATGGTGGAACGGCTGCTGGCGGAGAGGAAGAAATCATAGCTTCATCCACGCCAGGAACCTCCGCAGCCACAGGAACGCCGGCGGGCCTTGCAGCGGCCTGCTCTTGAGGATGTCAGCACGCAGGACGTCGCGCAACCGCACGACCGCGCGGCTGTAGCGTCCGGTGATGAGCACGTTCGTCTCGCCCATCGCGTCCAGCGACGATTCCATGAGGTTCGCGGACCCCACGAACGCCCGCTCGCGGTCCACGAAGATGACTTTGCCGTGGATGATGCCGGGGTACATGAAGACGCGGACGTGCTGGGGGGACCCTTCGCCAAGCAGCCTCCCGGCGCTCCGCATGTTGCTGTGGTGGTGCACGTCCACTTCCTCCGGAATGATCGCCGTGACCTGGATGCCTTCGCGGCTGCGCGCAACGAGCGCGTCAACCACCTCCGCGTCGCTCAGGTAGCACTGCTCCAGTACGATGCTCTCGCGGGCGGAGGCCAGGAGATCCATGACGGTTTTCCGCATCTCCTTCCGGTATTCCGTATTCATCACCAGGCGGACGGGTCCTGTGTTCGGGTACTCCCCGTGCTCCAGGTACTGCTCCGCCACCGCGCCACCCCTGAGTTCAACCATGTAATCGTGCCACTGGCGGTGGTACTCGTCGGCGACGTTCATGCCCGTGACGAGCATGGTGTGCTCGTCGATGATGAAGACCTTGGAGTGGTCGTTGTGCGTCTGGTGCGCGATGTGGATATGCGGATGGTTCCAGAAGCGGTGCCACACGCCCTCGCGGCGGTGACGGGTGGAGAGGAAATCGCTCTCGAGCTCAAATACGTCTCCGACCGCCTCTTTGTTGATGAAGACCTTCACGCCGCGGTCCGCCACCTCCGCAAGGATCTCCGCCATCCTCCGCCCCAGTGCATCGTCCTTCCAGATGAACGTCTGGATGATCACCGTGTGGTGCGCGCGGCGCAGGAGGGAGAAGATGCGCGGGTACACTTCACCGTCCACCCACAGGCGCGCGCGCGGCATGCGCGACGTGGCATGCGCGGCCTGCCGCGAAACGAGCGACACCATGGTACGCAGGCGGAAGTACATGCGGAAACTCGCCACGCGGCGCTGGCCGCGTTTGCCGAAGAGGTAGCGCGTCGTTCCCCGCCACATGGCGCGGATGGACCGCCGGTTGAGGAAGCGGGACCATTGCATCCGTAGGAGATGATAGGACGGCGATAGATGCAGCGGAAGGTGAAGGAAAGGATGCCGAAGATTCCGAGGATTCCGGTGAGTGCTCAACCATGATTCCACGGTATCGCCCGCCCGGACGAATGTCCGTTCGGACGGGTCGGACTCTTCGGAATCGTCGGATTCCCCCAATAATCACTCTCAAGAGAGCAGAATCTATGGTACAATGGTACGATAGTCCCGTGACCACGACCTTCGCCGCATTCGGCGTACTGCTCGCTCTGATCCTGGCCGTCTGGACGGGGCTCTCCGTGCTCCGCTTCCTCGCGGACCGGAAGCGCGAACATGAACTGGTATTCATGCAGCTCCTCATGCCCAAGAAGGAGAGCAAGGAGGACAAAGAAGTGGAATCGGAGCAGTTCAGCACCGGCAAGGACTTCCGCGAGGTGCTGGGGGTGATGGATCACCTGTTCCAATCGCTCCATGGCATCCGCTCCAGCCGCTTCTCGCGCTTGTACAAGGGCCAGCCCTTCCTCTCCGTGGAGTACGCGGCGCTCGCGGGGGAAATCCTGTTCTTCATCGTTTGCCCGCGGAAGATCGCGCACTTGGTGGAGAAGCAGATCACTTCCTTCTACCCGGATACCATCGTGGATATCGTGGAGGACTACAACATCTTCACCGAACAATCCGTCGCCACCGCGGATATCCTCCTCCCCTCCAAACCCTGGACCTCCGTCTTCAAGACGTACCAGCAGCTGAAGAGCGACCCGCTCAACAACATCACCAACGCCTTCTCCAAGCTGAAGGTGGATGAGGGGGCGGCCGTGCAGTTCGTCATCCGCCCCGTGGCGCAGGGATGGCAGAGGAAGCTCCACGACGAGGCGCAGAAGCTCATCAACCCCAAGCGCATGGCGCGCAACTGGTGGAACCCCCTTACATGGATCGTTGCTCTCATCGACCTCTTCACTCCCGGAGGGGAGAAGGAGGAGGCCAAGGAGAACACGCCCACCGGTGAGCGGGTGTCGCAGATGCTGGAGGAGTACAGCAAGGCGATCGACGACAAGGCCGCCGACCCCGGCTACAAGGCGGTGGTCCGCATCCTATCCTCCGCCCAGTCGGCGCCGCGCGCCCAGCAGATCCTGGATGACGTGGCCGCCGGCTTCTCGCAGTTCAACGCCGTCCTCGGCAACAGTTTCCGCCGCCCGCACTTCCTGGACCGGAAGGCCGTGGTGGAGCGCTTCATCCGCCGCTGCCCGCGCCACACGCCGTGGTTCACCGTCACGTCCCGCCGGATGCTCTTGGGAACCACGGAGCTTGCGAGCTTCTTCCACTTGCCGAATATCAAGTACAACAAAGTGGAGACCATCAAGTGGCAGAACTTCAAGATGGCGCCCGGTCCCAAGAACGCGCCTGCGGACGGCCTCTTCCTGGGCTGGAACAACTTCCGGGGCGAGCGCCGCAAGATCTACATGAAGAACGAGGACCGTTTCCGCCACTTCTACATCATCGGGCAGACGGGGACGGGGAAATCCTCCGTCATCCAGCTCATGGCGCGGCAGGACTTCAACACGCCCGGCCGCGGCGTGGCCGTGGTGGACCCGCACGGCTCGCTCATCGAGGACCTGCTCCCCTCCATCCCCCGCTCCCGCGCGGACGACGTGATCTACTTCAACCCCGCGGACACGGAGCGGCCGATGGGTTTGAACCTCCTGGAGGGGAAGACGCCGGAGGAGAGGGACCTTATCGCGCTCGACGCCATGAACATGATGGTGAAGATGTTCGGGGAGGAGATCTTCGGGCCGCGTATCCAGGACTACTTCCGCAACGGCTGCCTAACGCTCATGGAGGACGAGGAGGAGGGCGGCGCCATCACGGACCTCGTGCGCCTGTTCACCGACGACGAGTGGCAGCGCCACAAGGTGGCGCGCGTGAAGAACCCCATCGTGAAGGCGTTCTGGGAGAAGCAGATGGCCGCAACGGGGCAGCGCGAGAAGCAGGAGATGATCCCCTACTTCGCCGCCAAGTTCGGGCAGTTCACCACGAACACGCTCATCCGCAACATCGTGGGGCAGGCGAAGAGCGCATTCGACGTCGCGGACGTGATGCAGAGCGGCAAGATCCTCCTCATGAACCTCTCCAAGGGGCTCATCGGCGCCATCAACTCCACGCTCCTGGGGCTGATCATCGTGAACAAAATCCAGGTGGCGGCCATGCGGCGGCAGCGGCAGGATTCCGCCGCCCGCAAAGACTTCTTCCTCTACATCGACGAGTTCCAGAACTTCGTCACGCCGTCCATCGAAGCGATCCTCTCCGAAGCGCGCAAGTACCGCCTGGGGCTGATCCTCGCCCACCAGTACCTGGACCAGCTGGAGAAGGAGAGCAAGCTGAGCGGCACCGTGAGCCTCAAGGGCGCCGTGTTCGGCAACGTGGGCAGCATGATGTTCTACAAGATCGGCCCGCAGGACACCGAAGTGTGCGCCAAGGAGATGGGGCCGGTGTTCAGCGAGCAGGACCTGGTGAACATGGACGCCTTCAAGGGCGCCATGAAGCTGAGCATTGATGGTCAGCCTTCCCGCCCCTTCAGCATCGAAATCCCCCGCCCCTGGCTGGACCACACCTACACCAAGGACGCGCAGGCCGGCGAAGCCTTCAAGCAGCTCTCCCGATTGAAGTATGGCCGAGCCAAAGAGTTCGTTGATAGAGAAATTCTCCGACGAATAGGAGGATAAGGAGTTCGCTTGCCCGGCGTAGCTCGAGCAAAGCGAGAGCGAAGTCGGGTGGATTGGGAGATACTGCGAAGAATAGGCGGTTAATTGAGCCTATTTCTTGGAAAGCCCAAGAAGATCTTCCAGCATTTGTTTAAAGGTTGAGATTTGAGCGTTGATCTCACTCAATTCCCCCTGATCTACCGAGGGGTTTTCGGGCATACATTAGGGATTCGGTTGGGTTTGAGCTCCAAATGCGAGCGCTCGTTCACGATATTGTTGGATTTTCTGCTCTATCCTAGAAATTTCTTGGTCAAATTCTTCTGCCTTGGGTAAAATTGCTTCTATTGCCTGAATTAAATCATTAGGCTCCTTTGCTCTTGCCCAGTATCTCGCCTCATCATTTGTTATCACGGGGTGATATATTGGTTCCATACACAGCTTATTGTTACATG
The DNA here is from genome assembly GCA_964358505.1 of uncultured Candidatus Peribacteria bacterium. Lineage (GTDB taxonomy): Bacteria > Patescibacteriota > Gracilibacteria > Peribacterales > Peribacteraceae > CAIKAD01. The sequence continues at coordinate 14,011 of CAYHOS010000020.1, read as the reverse complement.
CTACAACCCCCTCAGCGCTTTGCATTTTCTCACCTGTAGTAGCCTCAATCCATGTATAATATCCAATATTATGAATGTGCTTGCCCACTACACAATCACGATTCCCAAAGGGCCACGGTTCATAACGTTTGACTGGCCATCCCTCTCTTTCTACGATTATCTGCTCCTTCCGTGTAATTATTGGTTTTTTTGTAATCAAACGAGCATTCCTGCATCGGATCAAGTCTTCAAGCAGTCTGGCATATTCCTTCTTAGCATCTGCAAGTTTTTGTCGTAATTGATCCAAGGTTAAGTGTCCCAACCAACTCAGCTCTTCATTTCTTGCTTGAAGCAATGTTACCTTCTGTTTCTCTAGTTGCTTGATGAGCGTATCAAGTTGAATCGAGAGAAGCAGCTGCATCGGCTGAATTGTCTGACCAGACTCAAGCATTCGCTGGTACTTTGCTGCTAAATCCTCTCTTCTTTCCGAAATTAGATTCAGTACAATCGATTCAATTTGCATCGTAAGAAGCAATTGCGATTGCTGGTCATCCTGTCCTGCCGTACTTTCTTTACCACTGGCTAAGCTCTGCAGATCAGCGAGAAGTTCTTGGTCGGTGGAGAGGGGTTTTTCTACCATATCATCGGAGATAAGGAAGTATGGCTTCGATCTCCGGATCGACCGCGATCTGTGCACGGAAGTATGCCGCATTTCTCTTAATGAGAGTCCGCATGACTTCGATGGCTTCCGCCCTCTTTCCTGCTTTCCAAGCCGCCTTTCCGTACTTAAACCACACTTCAAGATTACCGGGATCAATTTTGGTCGCACATCGCATCGCCCGTTCTGCATGTTCGTTTCTTCCCAATTGTTGCATGGCATCGGCCAGGCACATGAGCGTGTATGACGAAAGATGTGGATTCTTCTGGATCAAGAGATTCGCCTGTTCAAAGGCTATGCCGGCCACCTGAGGTTGCTCAAGAGATGAATGAATGGTACCTGCCGAAAGATATGGTAATGGATTGATATCATCGAGTTCTTGCGCATTGCCGAGTATCGCTAGTGCTCTCTCCAGATCCTCACGCGTCGCTGCCTGCACACGAACCACTTCTGCTCTCTCCCATTGATGGTACGACTCCTTCATCTTCTCCGTCATCCTACTTGCTTCCACCCCCTGTTGCGCTGCGATCAACTGCCGCTGTTGTGAGAGCATCATCTGTTCATGACTTTCCATGAACGTCGATTGGATACGATACAGAGCCTGGAGAAGTGACATGCGTGAAATAATCTCTTCCTGTGTAAATGTCTCCACCTTTTCTCCGATGTCCGTGAATAGCCTCTCCAAGAGGACCCTTGTAGTCTGTGCTTCGTCTGAAATCGTGTCTGTCACATATCCCACTTCCCGTCGAATATCATTACTGGCAGTAAGAAGTTCAGAAAGTTGACCCATTTGGACTTGTCTTTGCTTAAAAGCAATAATTGCCGCCTGCGTTGCAATCGAGTTTCCCTCCTCCAACAGAATATTCCCTTGCTGAAGGAGTGGAGTGTGACCTTTAGTTACGCGGAGAAGAGATCGTTCAATTTGTATTACATCCTCCAGCTTATCGGCCACTTCAAAGTTAGCTTCCGCCAATGCACTCGTATCAATGACTACCTGCGGAGCTGGCATGTACTCCGGTACGCGCTGCTCAATTACGACTGGGGCTGGAGGTGCGTACGTTTGTCGCTCCGTGAGAGCCAGTTGCTTGTCCAGCGCCTCATGGATTCCATGTAAGTCCGACAGAGCCATTCCCTGATCAGATGTGAATACATTAAATGGGGTATCACCAAAGATGTTATCGACGATTTTTTGGCCGGAGGAACGATCGGGTACCGCCATCGTAAAGAATATTTAACTCTCATTACAGTACATAGTCAAATATACCCGAAAGACGGCTATAGCATGTTGTTATGGCCATTTCAGGATCTTTTTGTTGAAGAATTTGATATGTGGGAAAATTTGGGTGACGGAACATGAATAGAAGAGGGAAACTGCTTGTTTTACGGTTCAAAACGCCAAATTGAAGAAGATCTCCATGAATTCTTTGAAAATGCCCTTTATTAACCTGAGCGCGCGTCTGCGACGCGCATGATGGTTCCCTTCACGCAGTCTGCATATCCGGCCCCGCGGGCCGAATGGTTCGACTTCGCTCGTCACCTGGACCCGCTCCCGCTTTGGAGGTGAACGCCTCCTCCAGCTGCTCGTGCGCCTGCCGTGAGAGCGCAGCGAGATGCGCAGCAGATTCCGGCGTCGGATGCAACAGATGGGACGTACACGCGGACCAGGCTTCACGCGAGGAAAGTTGGGAACCATCATCGTTCGGCAGACGGTCGCCATCCTTCCCGTAGATCCCGAATCGCATGCTCATGCCGTACTGCCATTCGAAGTTATCGGTGAGTGTCCAGAGGAGAGCACCATGGATCGGGACGTCGTCATTCATCGCGCGGATGACGGATGCGACGGAGTCGAGGATCCACGCGGGGCGCTTGCGGTCGGTACGGTCCGCGAAGCCGAACTCGGAAACCCACAACGGCATCCCCGGGAACATGTGGGAGGCGCGTCGGAGGACATCTTCCAAGCCCCGGGGGTAGACCTCCGTATCGGGGAAATCGCTCCACGTGCGCAGGTTCAAGCCGCGGAGGGTGAGGAACGGCCAGTGCAGGCGGAAGTTCAAGCGGCTGCGGCAGTAGTACTGGAGACCGACGAAATCGCTCGCCACCCCCCACTGCAGCCGCTCCACCAGACCCCATCCGGCGAAGTCGTTGAGGAAGGGGATCATGGAACCCGCCACGTTGTGCGCCATCCCCACGTGCACGGACCGCTCGTCGGGGAGCCCCGCAGCGCGCGCGGCCTCGTGGAGCTCTTCGTACGCGATGCGGTGCATGGCCTTGAGCTTCCGCTCCAGGCGCAGGACCTTGAGGAACCGGAAGCGCTGGTACGGGGGGAAGTGCCCCATCACGTAGGGCGTCACCGTCATGCACACGGGCTCGTTGAGGGTGACGAAACGCGTGACGAGGGGGACCTCGCTCCAGCGCTCCGCGTCAATGTCCCCCGCAGCTTCCAGCGCTTCGCGTAAGAGGACGCTGTCGAAGAGGGAGCGGGCGACGCTTTGCACGTAGAACCGGAAATGCTCGACGATGCCCGGATGCTCCAGCGCGCCGCGCTTGATGTTCCCGCGCGAGTCGTACGCGGCGAAGCGCTTGGGGTGCGTCCAGTGGTGGAGCGTGAGAATGGGTAAAAGCCCGCGCGCACGGCACCGCGCGAGGGTGCGGATGGTGCGCGCCATCACGTCCTTGAGGAACAGCCCCGGCTCGGGGCACAGCTCGGCGAAATCCAGTGAAATGCGGATGGCATTCCCCCCCGCCTCCGCTGCCGCCTCCCAGATGCGCCGCCCGTGGAGGTCGGAGGACGGCAATTCCTCCCGCGTGACGGGGACATGTAGGCCGTTCTTCTCCCCGCGCAGCGCGCGCCTCACCTCCTCGCCCCACTCGCTCTGGTCATGGAGCGGGTTCATCTGCCAGTCGCTTGTGGCGGTGCCGACGTAGGTCAGCGGACGCGTAAGCGCGAACGGAACTGGGTCCCGTTTTTTGGTATCTGTTTGCGGCATTTGTCTATACTATTATTATATCATAAATTAGGTGTGCACGCCATACTCGTAGAAGGTAGCCGGCGGTTTACCTGCCCACCGTAGCCTTGGCGAAGGTGGGAACCGCCGGCTACTGTTGTAGGTAACCAGCCAATTCGTGAGTTCATATTCGTAGAACGTTAACGGCTCGCCACGCTGCTCACCGGCACCGCGTGCACCAGGTAGCGTTCCTTGATGCTGTCCGGCGGCCAGCAGGTGTAGAGGATCAGTTCCTCGCCTTGCCCGGAGAAGTACTGCAGGTCGTTGGCCGGAACGGAGTGCTTGTAGGTGATTTCGTACACGTGCATCGCGCCCTTATACGTGACGTATACGCGGTCGCCCTGCTTGAGCTGGTTGATCTTACGGAAGACCTTCGTGTACTGGGAGACGTCCCACGCGTACCCGCTCGAGTGGCCGTAGATCATGATCTTCCCCTCCCCGCCCGGGTAGCCAAAGAGGTGCCCCACGCCATCCGGGAGGACCGCGAGCAACCCCTTCTGCGTTGTGGGATCGTCGGGGTGCGTGACGGTAAGGTCGGTGATGCCGAGCGTGGGGATGGTGATGGCGAAAGGCTTGCCGGAAAGCGCCACGCTCTCCGCCCGGGGGAGAGGCTGCGCCGGCGTGGCGGATGGGCCTGGCAGGGACGGGACGGTGACTACGGCGGAGGCGGGCGGCGTGACGTTGGTGACGGAGGGTCGGGAGGTGACGGGCGCCGGGACGGGAACCGCACGCTGCGCGACGGGCGGCATCCAGGCCGGTTCGGGGAAGGAGGCGAGCTTACGGCTGGATACTTCCTCCTGCCGGTACGCCATGTCGAAGAACTGCCCCCGCGTGAGAGCCGATCCCAGCCGGAGCTTCTCTGAGGCCGCAACGACGTTGCGGGAGAACGCTTTGGCCACGGCATTTGCGTACCACGGCTTGCCCCCGAAGGGGACCCCTTCGGGGCCGGTATTGAGTGATGGTGCGTCTTCCCCGAACGCTCGCTGGAGCATGACGATCCCCTCCTCCGCGCGCACGGTGGCCGTAGGGCGGAAGGAGCGGTCGGGGTACCCGGTGATAATGCCCGCCTCGAAGGCCGCCTCCACGTAGGGGGCGTACCAAGCATGCTGGTCAAGGTCGGGGAAGAGAGGGAGAGGCGGCAAATGCGCCGCGAACCATTGCGCGCGGCTCTGCAGATGCGGCCGCATGGAGACGATCACCTTGAGCGCTTCCACCCGCGTGATGCGGTCGTAGGGGCGTCCCGCGTTCCCCACCGCCCCCTTCCCCTGCAGGGACTCGTACGCCTGCGCGTAGCGCGTCCCTTGCGTATCCGCGGGGGCCGCCGCGGACGCCGTCCCCTGCCCCGCTAAAGAGAGGGCAAGGAAGCCAATGATGAGGACTGCCGGGTGCCTTGTCATGAGCAAGAAATACTTCCATATTATCAATGAATTGTCAATATTCGCCATTTCCCTCATTTCTCAGCTATTCTCTTCCCATCATGCCTCTCAGAATAGGAATCGTTGGCCTACCCAATGTGGGGAAATCGACTCTGTTCAACGCATTGACGAAGACCCGCGCCGCTCCGGCCGCCAACTATCCCTTCTGCACCATCGACCCCAACGTGGGCATCGTGGAGGTGCCGGACGGCAGGCTGCAGAAGCTCGCGGATATGGTGCAACCCGAAAAGATCGTCCCCGCCACCGTGGAGTTTGTGGACATCGCGGGGCTCGTGAAGGGGGCAAGCAAGGGCGAGGGGCTGGGGAACGCCTTTCTCAGCCACATCCGCGAGGTGAACGCCATCTGCCATGTGGTGCGGCTCTTCGAGGGCGGCGACATCATCCATGTGGAGGGAACGGTGGATCCCCGGCGCGACCGCGAGACGATCGAGACGGAACTGGCGCTGAGCGACCTCGCCGTCATCAACAAGCGTATGGAAAAGCTGGAACCGAAAGCGAGGATGGGGGACAAGCAAGGGATGCTGGAGCTTTCTGCCGCCCGCAAGATCAAGGAATGCCTCGAGCAAGGGAAGGCGGCGTCAAGGGCGGCGCTCTCGCCGGAAGAGGAAGCCCTGGCGCTCCCTTTCCAACTCCTCACGCAGAAGCCCGTGATCTACGCCGTGAACGCGTCCGAAGAGCAGGTGAAGACGGTGACGGCTGACCAGGCGCGCGCGCGGTTGGCGCTCCCTCCGGACGCCGACGTGGTGATCATCTGCGCCAAGATCGAAGAGGACCTGCAGGAACTGGGGGAGGAGGAGGCGAAGGAATTCCTTAAGGAGATGAAGATGGATTCCTCCGGCTTGGACCGCCTCATCCGCGCCGCTTACCACACACTGGGCTACATCACGTTCTTCACGGCGGGGCCCAAGGAGGTCAAGGCCTGGACGATGACGCGGGGCATGACGGCGCCGCAAGCCGCGGGAACGATCCACACCGATTTTGAGAAAGGCTTCATTCGTGCAGAGACAATATCGTATAACGATTTTGTTCAGCTTTCTGGTGAGCAGGGAGCCAAAGAGAAAGGAAGGATGCGGTCGGAGGGAAAGGAGTACGTCGTGCAGGACGGTGATGTGATGCTCTTCCGGTTCAACGTGTAGCGCGCCAATCCTTCCCCTATACTACCGCTATGGCACTGCCTCTCAATGACGTTCTCACGCAGCACGAACTGCGGGAGATCAACGGATACCTGGATTCCTTTGATGCGGATACGCTGCATGAAGTCGTCAGACACATCGGGAATCATCCTGCAAACAGGACAAGAAACCCCCATAAACGTGAAAAGTTACTGCGGCATTGCCTTCATACAAGCGATTGCGCGTTGTTGCGCCAACGTATCATCCAGCTCCTCCGCCTCACCTACATTCCTGGAAGCCGCATTCGAGCGGTGCATGACGACGGGCTCGCGGAACGCAACGGCGCGGAATTCTACGGCGAACCCGTGGTCGACTTCTCGCGAAAAGTGCGCAATGAGGTCCAGCACGCGCTCGACACCTGCGATACCCTCCTCAACCGTCTCGATAGCGACGACCGGCCTGTCCGTCCCATACGCAGCCCCGTCTTCGAGGATCTTGCCCACAGCCCCTTCTACGACATCCAGGATCCCGATGAACGGCATGGCGTGTATGCCATGGGCAATATTTGCCTTGAAACGTCGTGATCTTCCTCCCCCGCCAGGAACCCTTCACCTGCGAACACTGTGGAACGGGGGTCGCTCCCCTGCCGCACGGAACCTGCCGAAACCATTGCCCCCGGTGCTTGTGGAGCAAGCATGTGGATGACCAGGGCCCCGGTGACCGCGCGTCGCTTTGCCAGGGATTGATGGAACCGATCGCCATTGATCAGGATGGCAAGAAGGGCTTGATGATCGTCCACCGCTGTATGAAGTGCGGGAAGGAGATACGCAACAAATGCGCGCCGGATGATGAATGCTCGAGTTTCATCCCGCGCTAACCTGTTTTCAACTGCACCCGGAGGTTGCCCCGCAATCCAGACACACCTCACAGCTCCCGTTCCGCTTCATCCTCATGCTCCCGCACCCGGAACACATCGTTCCGGTGAAACCCTGGAGCTTGGCGTGGACGGCCTGCCCCTCGCTCGCCTCAACCTTGGAGACCACATCGGCGATTTCCTTGGATGTCTTCTCTTCCACGATGGTTCCCAGGTCCCGCGTCTCCGTGTGCATGCCCTCGTCCACCACCGGCAGCCGCATGGCGAAGGCGCTCTTGCTCATGCTGCCCTCCGCGTACGCGCGGTCCACCAGCTCCGCGTTATGGAACTTCTTCGCCTTCGCCTTGGTGAGGAACTTGAGCGCCAGCCACCGGCCGAGGTAGTCCATGATGGACTTGACCATGGGGATCTCCTTGTTGGCCGTCATGCCCATGGGCTCGAAGCGGGTGTTGACGAGCTTCTCGCACAGGACTTCGAGGGGCACGCCGTACTGCAGGTTCATGGAGAGGCTGAGCGCCAGCCCGTCCATGACGCCGGAGAGCATGGAGCCTTCCTTGGCCATCTTGATGAAGATCTCGCCGGGTGTGCCGTCATCGTACATGCCCACGTGGATATAGCCCTCGTGGCCCGCCACGGAGAACTTGTGGGCGATGGCCTGCCGCTCCTCGGGCAGCTTGCGCCGGCGTGGGACTTCCTTGATCACCAACTTCTCGATGATCTTCGTTTCCACCACCTTCTCAACCGCTTTCCCTTCCTTCTTGTCCGAAAGGTTGGAGAGCGGCTGCGAGAGCTTGGAACCGTCCCGGTAGAGGGCGTTGGCCTTGAGCCCCAGCTTCCAGCCGAGGAAGTAGGCGTTCTTGATGTCCTCCACCGTGGCCTCGTGGGGGAGGTTGATGGTCTTGCTGATGGCCCCCGTGATGAAGGGCTGCGCCGCCGCCATCATGCGGATGTGGCCCTCCGCCGCTATGTACCGCTTGCCAAGCCTGCCGCACTTGCTGGCGCAATCGAACACGGGCAGGTGCCCCTCCTTGAGGTGCGGCGCCCCTTCCACGGTCATGCGGCCGCACACCGCAACGTTCGCTTCCTCCACCTGCTCCGCCGGGAAGCCGAGCTTGCGCAGGACATTGACCGAGGAATCGGCGAGATCGGCATCGGTGAATCCCAAGCGCTTGAGGGTCTCCTCCCCCAGCGTCCACTTGTTGAAGGCGAAAGTGAGGTCGAAGACTTGCGGAAGGGTCTTCTCCACGTTCGCGATGTCCTGGTCCGTGAAGCCCTTGTCGAGGAGCGCCTTGCGGTTCACGTGGGGCGCGCCTTCCAGGGTGAGGGTCCCCATGACGTACGCCATGATGTCCCGCACCTCCCCCTCCGTGTAGCCCAGCGCCCGCAGCGCCGGCGCCACGGACTGGTTGGCGATCTTCATGTAGCCGCCTCCCGCCAGCTTCTTGAATTTGACGAGCGCGAAATCCGGCTCCACGCCTGTGGTGTCGCAGTCCATGAGGAGCCCGATGGTCCCCGTGGGGGCGATGACCGTGACCTGCGCGTTGCGGAACCCCTCCTTCTCCCCCGCCTGCTCCGCCCGGTCCCACGCGTCTTTGGCGGCATGGAGGAGATCCGGGGGGCACAGGTCCTGGTCCAAGCCCACCGGCACCACGTGCAGGCCTTCGTACTCACTGGCCGGCGCGTTGTAGGCGGCGCGGCGATGGTTGCGGATGACGCGGAGCATGGTCTCGCGGTTGCGCGCGAAGCCGGAGAAGGCCCCGAGCACCGCAGCCATCTCCCCGCTCTCCGCGTACGCCTCGCCCGTCATGACGGCGGTGAGGGCGCCCGCGATGGCGCGCCCCTTGGGCGAATCGTACGGGATCCCCATGCGCATGAGCATTGCCCCCAGGTTGGCGTACCCCAGCCCCAGGGTACGGAACTCGTAGCTGAGCTTCGCTATCTCCCTGCTTGGGAACTGCGCCATGAGTACCGAGATTTCCAGCACGATCGTCCACAGCCGCACCGCGTGCCGGAACTCCTCCACCTCGAACGCCTGGTGCTCCTCATCGTAGAACGTGAGGAGATTGAGGGACGCCAGGTTGCAGGCGGTGTCGTCCAGGAACATGTACTCGCTGCAGGGGTTGCTGGCGTTGATGCGCCCGTCCGCGGGGCAGGTATGCCAGTCGTTGATGGTGGTGTCGTACTGCACGCCGGGGTCCGCGCACGCCCATGCCGCGTAGCCGATCTGGTCCCACAATGCCTTGGCCTTGAGCGTCTTACAGGGTGAAGGTAGCCGTCCTTCCTCCGCCGCCCTGCGCAGCTCCGTGCGCCAGTACAGGTTCCAATCGCCGTCCTTCGCCACGGCTTCGAAGAACTCGTGCGCAACGCGGAGGGAGTTGTTGCTGTTCTGGCCGGAAACCGTGAGGTACGCCTCGCCGTTGAAGTCCGTGTCGTAGCCGGACTTGGCGAGCGCAGCTACCTTCTTCTCCTCGTTCACTTTCCAGTTGATGAAGTCCTCGATGTCGGGGTGGTCAAGGTCCAGGCAAACCATCTTCGCCGCGCGGCGCGTTGTGCCCCCGGACTTGATGGCCCCAGCCGCCCTGTCCCCGATCTTGAGGAAACTCATGAGTCCGGAGCTCTTCCCCCCGCCGGAGAGCGGTTCCCCCATGCCCCGCAACTGCGAAAAATTGGTGCCCGTGCCGGAGCCGAACTTGAAGAGGCGCGCCTCCCGCGTCCACAGGTCCATGATGCCCCCCTCGTTGACCATGTCGTCTTTCACCGATTGGATGAAGCATGCGTGCGGCTGGGGATGCGTGTAGGCGTCCTCGCTCCTGCGGACCTCCCCCGACTTGGGATCCGCGTAGTAGTGCCCCTGCGCCGGCCCCGTGATGCCGTAGGCTTCGTGGAGGCCGGTGTTGAACCATTGGGGGCTGTTGGGCGCGGCCATCTGGTGCACGAGCATGTAGCTCAGCTCATCCTCGAAGGCCTGCGCGTCCTGCGCCGTCTCGAAGTACCCCTCCCGCTCGCCCCACTGCCGCCAGCACCCCACCATGCGCCGTATGACCTGCTTGACGCTCCGCTCCGGCCCTTTGACCACATCGCCGCCAGCATCCATGAGTACGTTGCTCCTGTCGTCGTACTGGGGAACGCCCGCCTTGCGGAAGTACTTGCTCACCATGATGTCCGTGGCCACCTGGCTCCACGCTGCGGGTGCCTCCGCGCCCTGCATTTCGAACACCGTGGAACCGTCGGTGTTGACGATGCGGCTTGTCCGCTTCTCGTAGCGAACCTCTTCCAACGGATCATTGCCGGGTGTGGTGAACACGCGCGTGATGGAGAGCCCTTTGCCTGTCCTGCGTCCCAGCATCTGCTCCTGCTCCCGTGCGGAAGCGGGGGGGATGGTCCCCTCTTTCTTCGCGGAACGGGATGACGCGGAAGAGGCTGGGGAACGCGGGGATGGTGTCATGGAGGCTGTAGAATAAAACACAATCTGTAGGAGTCTTTGATGAACAACTACACAAGATATTGTGTCACGCGGGTGCGGTCAAGCATTCCGCGCGCTGAGGTTGGGGATCGTACCCCACCCTTTCCGCGGAGGGGAAATGGATGGTGTTGACGGGATAGTTGAAGTGCCGCGACACGAGCGTCAATCCCCTACCAATACGACTTCTTCATCAATACACCTTGCTTCCCGGAACGTTTTCCACGTTCTCTCCCCTCCCTCGACAAGGATACTCGTGATGCCGCGGTAGCTGCCGCCCGGTCGGGTGAGGACGTTCCAGAGTTCGGCGAAATCGAAAGAGCCGTTGAAAACGGGGACATCGTGTACAGCCACTCCCCTCCCCCGCAGCGCTTTCCTACGGTCCTCCTTGCCCGCTTCCATTGCCGGTGAAGTGATGATGATCGTCCGCGCACGGTATTCGTCAGTGACGAGACGCGCCGTGGGAGGGATGCGGAGATGCGGATCGAGGACTATCCTCCACGGCTGATACGGAGGGAGCCCAGCCCTTCCCTCTCCTTTCTGACTCAACCTTGTGTCCAGCCTGGGGTCATCGCTGATCACCGTCTGCACGCCCGTGAGGATTGCATCCACCCGCGACCGTAATGCCGCATGCGCCCACCGGTCCTGCTCCGCCGACGTAATCTTGAGCGGCGAGCCATGTTCCCCCGCCGTCCTCCCGTCCCTGATCCTCGCGCTTTTGAGGATCACCCACGGGCGGCCTTTGGTCCGCATGCTGACGAATCCGCGATTGAGGTACTCACAAGAAGCGCTCGCCACCTGCCCGATGACCTCAACGCCGTTTTCACGGAGCAGCGCAGCCCCCCTTCCGCTGACCCTTGTATCCGGATCCTGCATGCCGATGCACACGCGCTTGACCCCCCGTTCCCGTATGATCTCCGTGCAGGGGGGCGTTTTCCCCACGTGGCAGCAGGGTTCCAGGTTCACGTAGAGAGTGGCATCTGCTGAAACATTCCCGCCGAAATGCTCCAGAAGATCACGTTCTGCATGCGCCTTGCCGAATCCCCGGTGTATTCCCTGAGCAATTATGTTGTTCTGTGATACGAGTATAGCCCCTACCATAGCCCCGTTTCCAACCTCACCCCTCCCCTCCTCCGCCAACACCAGGCACTCCCGCATGAAGAACTCATTGCGGGCATCGGTGCCTATGGGAATGTCATTTGCGGCCAAGGTACTTTTGTAATACAGAGACGGGCGGCGGCCTCTCTTCTTTCGATTGTACCCTTGCAGTACCCCCTTGGTCATTGGTCCTTGGTTGTTGCTTGTCCTGAGTATAACCGAAGGGGTCATTGTTCATACTCTTCTCATTCACCAACCTATGGTGTCTGTGCGCGTGTAGGACCTTCCTATACCCACCCGTGCCGTTCTCGATGAATCGTGCCACACGCGTTACGGTCGTGGTGCTCGCCCCGGTGACAGATGCGACCTGACGGTAACTCAGGCCCTTAACAAGCTGCTTCGCCACCTCCAGCCGTTCGCTCCAGTCCTTGAGTTCGCTGAGCGTTCCGATGTCCCGTAGGATGTTGGCCGCATCCTCCTCCGTCCTGCAGGTGAGGAACGCCTGGCAGAGCGCTTTGAACCACGGCTCGCGTCGGTAGGAATCGTCGGTGAAGCGTTTCTTGGCGGGCATGGGAGAGAGAGTAACAATGTTGTACTACGATGATACAGTAAAAGAAGACCGGAAGACAAGCATGCAAGAAAACAAGGAGGATACAGAAATCATTTCCCCCCGTTACGCGCGGCGATGACCTCATCCGCCTTGTTCCTGGGGACCTTGGCGTAGTGGCTGGGCTCCATGGAGTAGCTGGCGCGGCCTTGCGTCATGGAACGCATGTCCGTGGCGTAGCCGAACATCTCCGCCAGTGGCACGTGTGCGTCGATGACCTTCGCCGTCCCACGTTCTCCCGTACCGAGGATGGTCCCGCGGCGAGAATTGAGGTCGCCCATGATGTCACCGAAGAACTCCTCGGGGGTGACCACCTCCACCTTCATCACCGGCTCCAGTATCACGGGGTCGGCTTTCCGCGCCGCCGCCTGCAGTCCGATGGACGCCGCCATCTTGAAGGCGAACTCATTGGAGTCCACGTCATGGTACGAGCCGTCCGTGAGGTCCACGAGGATATCCACGAGGGGGTACCCCGCAAGCACGCCGCGGCTCATGCCTTCCTGGAATCCTTTGTCGCATGCGGGAATGAACTCGCGCGGGATGCGGCCGGAGACGATGCTGTTCTCGAAGGTGTAGCCCTTGCCCGGCTCCTGCGGCTTGAGGGTGAAAATCACGTGGCCGTACTGCCCGCGGCCGCCCGTCTGCTTGATGTACTTCTCCTCGTGCTCCACTTCCTTCTGGATCGTCTCGCGGTAGGCGACCTGCGGGTTGCCCACGTTCGTCTCCACCTTGAACTCGCGCCGCATGCGGTCAACGATGATGTCCAAGTGCAGCTCGCCCATGCCGTGGAGGACGGTCTGCCCCGTCTCGTCATCCGTGCGGACGCGAAGAGTGGGGTCTTCCTCCGCCAGTTTCTGCAGCGCCGCGCCCATCTTCTCCTGGTCGGCCTTGGTCTTGGGTTCCACGGCCAGGGAAATGACGGGTTCCGCGAACGTGATGGACTCCAGCAGGACGGGATGCGCCTCGTCGCAGATCGTGTCGCCCGTGCGCGTGTCCTTGAGGCCGATCACCGCGCCGATGTCCCCCGCCTCGATCCGGTCGATCTCCTGGCGCGCGTTGGCATGGAGCCGCACGATGCGTCCGATGCGCTCCTTATTGCCCGTGCGGGAGTTCGTCACGTAGCTCCCGGACTTGAGGACACCCGAGTACACGCGGACGAAGATGAGCCTGCCCACGAAGGGGTCCGTGGCAATCTTGAAGGCGAGGGAGGTCATGGGCTCGTCGTTGCTGGCCTTGCGCTCCACAGGCTCGCCGGACTTCGTATCCGTCCCCTTCACCGGCGGAAGGTCGAGCGGGGAGGGCAGGTACGCCACCACCGCGTCCAGCATGGGCTGGACCCCCATGTTCTTGAGGGAGGAGCCGCAGAGGACGGGATAGAGCTTGTTGGAGACGGTGGCGATGCGCAGCCCCTTGCGGATCTGGTCATCGGTGAGGGCGCTGTGCTGCAGGAAGGCGTCCATGAGTTCATCGTTGCTGTTCTCCGCCACTTTCTCCATGAGGATCAACCTGTATTCCTGCACCTGGTTCTTCATCCCCTCGGGAATGGGGATCTCCTTGAGGATTTCCCCGTTCTTCCCCTCGAACGCGTAGGCTTTCTGCGCGATGATGTCGATGAGGCCGGAGAAGTCGCTCTCCGCCCCGATGGGCAGCTGGATGGCAACGGCGTTCTTGCTGAGACGGTCGAAGATGCTGTCGAGCGACATGAAAAAGTTGCCGCCGGTCTTATCCATCTTGTTGATGAAGGCGAGGCGCGGCACGTGGTACTTGTCGGCTTGGCGCCAC
>CAYHOS010000019.1:0-22632 GCA_964358505.1 uncultured Candidatus Peribacteria bacterium | reverse complement strand
ACCCTTCCTACCGACCCCCCCCCTCATTGCCCCCTCTTCCCCCCGGAGTACACTTCCGGGGTCCTTCCACGTTCCCTATGGCAGAACAACCTGTCCCCTCCACCGGCTGCTGCGAACCCTTCGATCCCGGGCCATGGGATGGGAAGGAAATCACGTGGGACGGGAAGAAGTTCGTCAAAGACCATGTCACAAGCTTCCTCCATATTCCCCTGAACATGGGGAAGAAGATCGTCGCCAACATGGCGCTGATCGAGAAGGCGGGGGCAAAGGCGCCGCACCAGCTGATGCTCTGTGACGAGAGGTCGTCCTGGGGCTCGGAGATCTACATCGATGTCGCCAAGGACGTGCCGGGGGCGACGATGGCGGCGCTCTCGGGCACGTTCCTCACCAAAGTGTTCGAGGGGCCGTACAAGAACGTCGGCGCGTGGATGCGCGCGATGAAGGAGGAGGTGAAGGGCAGGGGGAAGGAACTGAAGAAGATCTACTGCTCCTATACGACGTGTCCGAGATGCGCGAAGGCGTACGGCAAGAACTACGTGGTCCTCTTCGCGCAGGTGTAAGAGACTATCCCAATACCTTCAATGTCATGGTTCGACGGAGCTCACCATGACACTTTTCCGCTTATACAAGCGTGTCGTCCTTCTCCCCCTCCCGCAATTGTACTTCCGGGAGGAACGGACGCACGGTGCGCTCCAGGACATTTTCCCCCTGCAGGTAGGAGAGGAGGATGCCGTAGTTGGTGAACGCCACGCCCGCCTCGCGCGCCTTGAGGATGCGCCGCAGGTACTTTTGGCGGTCGATCATGCAGGCGCCGCAGTGCACGACGAGCTTGATCCCCGAGAGGTCCTCGGGGTACGTGCGCCCGAAGCAGAAGCGGATGTCCGGCTCGCATCCCGCGCGCTTGCGGATCAGTCGCGGGATCTGCACCGTCCCCAGGTCGTCGCACTGACGGTCGTGGTTGCACGCTTCCACGATGAGGACGCCGTCGCCCGGTCGGAGCGCGTCCACGGCCCTCGCGCCCTCGAGGAAGATGCCCAGGTTCCCGAAGCTCATGTAGTTGGTCATCATGATGGAGAATGACGTGAGCGAATGCTCCGGGGGCGTCCAGTGCGGCACGATGTCGAAGGCCTGGCTGTCGGTGATCACGAGCTGGAGCCCTTCCGGCGACTCCCGGAGCACGCGGAGCAGGTCCTCGTACCGCTTCCGCTCTTCCTTCACTTCCCGGGGATTCACGCTGCGCGCTTTCCCCAAGTCGAGCCGGAACATCACGGGGATGGCGAAGCGCCGCAGGATCCTCTCCACCGCCATGTCCTGCGGGCGCAGCAGCCGCAGCACGGGCGTCTCCTCGTCCATGGGGGTGATGAGGAGCACGAAGCCCGCCGCCCTCAGCCCCGGCAGGAGATCGATCTCCCGGCTCTCGCGCCGGAAGAACGTCTTGAGGAACGCCGCCAGCGCCCCCTGCTCCCGGGGGTCGGACGCCTCCATGAGGAGGCTGGGGACCGCCGTGCCCAGTGCCCGCTCCGCCCTCCGCCGGCACCGCTCGGCCGCCTCCTCGTCCGGCAGCCGGCCGCGGAAGACGTTGTACACGAGGAGCGCCTGCTTGCCGTCCCGCGCGACCTTGGTGATGAGCTCCCGCTCCAGCGCCACGTCCCCCGTCTCCCCCGCGCGCGCCAGGTCTGCCACCACCACGATCAGGTCGGCTTCTTCCATGGCCTCCAGCGTCTTGCGGCGCTTCTTGGTCCCCAGCGCGGAATCCTCGTCCACGCCTGCCGTGTCCATGACTTTGCATGGGCCGATGCCGTGGATCTCCATGTGGGTGACGACGGTATCCGCCGTGGTGCCGGGCGCGGGGTCCACGATGGCGAAGTCCCTCTGCCCGCTGAGGACGTTGAGGAGGCTGGACTTCCCCGCGTTGGTGCGGCCGACGAAGCAGATGATGCTGCGCTCCTCGCGTTTAGCCATGGGTGCGGTGGAGGAAGTGGAGGGAGGTCCCCTGCACGCCGAGGGCGGGGCGGAGGTTCGCGCGTTCCGCCTTCCGCACGATGCACCTGCCGCACCGTTCCGCGTCGCCGTCGAGGCAGGGCTTGCGCTGGTAGAGAAGGTAAGCATGCCGGTAGGCGCTCGGCGTCACCGACGGCATGAGGACGTTCGCCCCCGCGCGCAGCGCCTGCTCGCGGCCGTCCTTGTGGAACACGTCCAGCGCGGTGGCGGCGGCGATGTTGCACGTCGGCATGAGGATGCGCAGCAGCGCGATCACGTTGAGCGTCCGCTGGAAGATCTCCTCCCGGCGCTCCTCCCACCAGGCGACGGTCCGGGGCGTGGCGAGCGGCGTGTCGCGGTGGATCACGTAGGGGCCGAGGCCGAACATGTCGAAATCCCCGTCGCGGAAGAAGAGGAGGTCATCGACCATGTCGTCGAGGGTTTGGCCCGGCAGGCCGATCATGTTCCCGCAGCCGACCTGGTAGCCGAGCCCTCGCAGGTCGCGCAGGCACTTCTTGCGGCGCGCGAGGGAGTGGTTCGCCGGGTGCAGCCGCCGGTAGAGGCGCGGCACGCTCGTCTCGATGCGGAGGAGGTAGCGGTGCGCACCCGCTTCCTTCAGCTCGCGGAGGAACGGCTGGTCCTGCTCCCCGAGGGAGAGCGTGATGCCCATCTCCGGGAATCGCTCGCGGATGGAACGCACGATCGCCAGGAAGTACTCCTTGGCATCCGGGAACGTGAGTTCCCCCGCCTGGAGGACCACGGAGCCGTAGCGGGCCTTGTGGATGAACGCCACGCACGCCGCCACTTCCTCCAGGCTCATCCGGTAGCGCCGCACCGCGCGGTTCCCGCGCCGGATGCCGCAGTAGAGGCAGTTCTTCTCGCAGATGTTGGAGCACTCGATGATCCCGCGGAAGTAGACGGCGTCGCCCACGGCCGCCAGGCGGGCGCGGCGGGCTTGCGCATGGAGTTCGCGCTGGAGCGAGCCGCGCGCCGCGATCGCCTTCCGGAGTTGTGCGCGGGTGGAGAGGTCCACGGCGGGCGGGGGGAGGTTGCGCCGACCTCCTGGGGAGGTAGAATGGCATCCTCATCATGCCAAATGTCGCCGATATCGTCGACGAGAAACGCATCGAGGCGTTGCTGAAGACGGCCGGCCATCCTTCCCGGGAGCAGGCGGAGGCCATTCTGGAGGAAGCGCTGCGGATGAGGGGGCTCCGGCCCGAACAGGTCGCCGCCCTCCTCTCCATCGAGGACCCGAACATGCTGGAGCGCCTGTTCGAGACGGCGTGGCGGATCAAGCGGGCCATCTACGGCGAGCGCCTGGTGTTCTTCGCGCCGCTCTACCTCTCGAGTTACTGCGTGAACGACTGCGAGTACTGCGGCTTCCACTGTCGCAACCCCGTCCCGCGCCGGAAGCTGACGATGGAGGAGCTGGCGCAGCAGACCACCATCCTCATCGACATGGGGCACAAGCGCCTCCTCCTGGAGTTCGGCGAACACCCGGAGGTGAATCCCATTGACTACGTCGTGGAGTGCATCCGGACGATCTACGCGACGAAGAGCGGGAAGGGCGAGATCCGGCGCGTGAACGTGAACATCGCCGCCACGACCGTCGAGGATTATCGGAAGATCAAAGCGGCCGGCATCGGGACGTACCAGCTCTTCCAGGAGACGTATCACCGCGAGACGTACGCGGCGCTGCACCGCGGCCCAAAGGCCGATTACGAGCGCCAGCTCTTCGCGCACGACCGCGCGTTCGCGGGGGGGATAGACGACCTGGGCCTGGGGGTGCTGTTCGGCCTCTACGACTACCGGTTCGAGGTGCTCGCCCTCCTTGCGCACGCGCAGTACCTGGACGGCACCTACGGCGTCGGTCCACACACGTTCTCCGTCCCGCGGTTCCAGCCCGCCGATACGGTGCAGTTCGACATGCCTTACCGGGTCTCGGAGCAGGAGATCCTGCGGATCATCGCGATCCTGCGCGTGAGCATCCCCTACACGGGCATGATCATCTCCACGCGGGAACGGCCGGAGATCCGCGCCAAGGCGTTCACCATCGGCATTTCGCAGACGAGCGCGGCTTCTCGCACGTCTCCCGGCGCCTACGGCGACGGCGGGGAGGAGCTCGAGCAGTTCACGATCGCCGACCACCGGAGCCTCGACGACGTGGTCCTGGGCACCCTCCGCCAAGGCCTCCTGCCCAGTTTCTGCACCGCGTGCTACCGGCAGGGGCGAACGGGCGAGGTCTTCATGAAGCTCGCCAAGCCGGGAGCCATCCACCATCTCTGCCGTCCCAACGGGATCCTCACGTTCAAGGAGTACCTGGAGGATTACGCCTCCGACGCGGTGAAGCGGGAAGGGGAGAAGGTGATCCGCGCGTACCTGGCGGAGATCGCCAGCGCGGGCCGCAGGGCGGAAACCGTCCGCCGCCTCGTCCGCATTGAAAAGGGGGAGAGGGACTTGTACTTCTGATTCTGCGCCGGCCGCCATGAGGGAGGCTCTTCAATCCCCTAAGAGCCTCCGCGCCTCCCCGTTCCCCCCGTCGATGCGAAGCGCCGTTCGGAGGTGCGCCGCCGCTCCGCCTTCCTCTCCTTTCTTGAGCAAGAGCTTCGCCATTCCCATGTGCCCTTCCATCGAGCTGGGGTTCCATTCCAGTGCGGAGCGCAACTGCACCTCCGCTTCGTCCGTCTTCC
Organism: uncultured Candidatus Peribacteria bacterium; assembly: GCA_964358505.1. GTDB lineage: Bacteria > Patescibacteriota > Gracilibacteria > Peribacterales > Peribacteraceae > CAIKAD01. The sequence goes on along the minus strand of CAYHOS010000019.1, from coordinate 17,962 downwards.
CTCCGGCGAGCAGGAGCCGCGCGAGCGCCACGCGCGCCGCCACGTAGGAGGGATCCAAATCCACCGCAACCTCGTACCGTTCGAGCGCGCCCGCGGGGTCGCCCGTCTGCTCCAGGAGCGAGCCGATGGCGAACACGGGCTCGGGGTCCTTGGGGTCCGCTGCCATCACCTTCTCGAACTGCTCCCGCGCGGAGGGCACGTCGCCGTTCGCCGCGTACACAAAGCCCGCGTGCATGCGCAGACGGGGGTCGTCGCCATAGTTCAATCCTTCCTTGAGGATCTCGAACGCTTCCGTGATCCGCCCTTGCTTGCGCCGGATGCTTGCGAGCGACGCGCGCGCGTCCACCGATTCCGGGTAGGCCTTGAGCACGTTCCCGTAGAGCGCCTCCGCGGAGTCCCACGTGAGGGTCTGGCGGAAGGAAAGCCCCGCGGCGGCGGCCAGGACGATCACCACCGGAATCCACAGCGCTTCGCCTCGAAGAGAGCGGTGGCGTTCCAGGAGGCGGCTGATGAGGAGCGCCAGGAGCAGCGCGATGCCCACCGAGGGGAGGTACGCGTAGCGGTCCACGGCGAAGAGGACGCTTGCGCCCTTGCGGCCGTGGAGGAGGGTGGGGGAGAGGGCGACGAGGTAGAAGAGAAGGCAGAAGCTGACCCCCCCCATCCGCCCGGCGGAGGAGCGGCGCCAGGCGTAGAGGAGAATCCCCGCGAGCGCCATGAGCGCGAGGAGCGGGAGGAAAAACGCGGGCTTGAGGAGGCCCACTTCCCCCTGGTAGGGGTAGAGCACGCCAAGGTTGAGGGGCAGGAGGAGCTTTTGCAGGTAGAACGCCGTGCTCTTGGCCGCAACGAGGAACGTCTCCATGGGGGAGAGCATGGCCAGGATCCGTTCTTTTCCGCCCATGGCCACGATGCCGAAGACAAGGGAGAGCGCGAAATGGGGGAGCTTCTCGAGGAACAGCGAACGTGTCATGGTAAGCCTCGTCCAGCGTGTCATCCCGAGCTCCGTCGAGGGATGACGTGCTGCATGAAGCGTATTTCCCTGAAAGGCGTGCCATGGTTCGACGGGGCTCACCATGACACTGTTGGCTCGGCTCGGGGTGACACTCTGGCGGCGCTCCCACAGGAAATCATAGAGGAGGAAGAGCACGGGGAGCGTGACGGCCATCAGCTTTGCGAGGAGCGAGAGGAGGAGCGTGACCACGCTCCACGCGTACCCTTGTCGCGATCCGTTCCTGTACTTCACATACGCGATGAAGGAGAGGAGCGCGAAGAACGTGGAGAGCAGGTCCTTGCGCCCCGCCACCCACGCCACGGCTTCGGTGTGGAGCGGGTGCGCGGCGAAGAGCAGGCCGGCGAGGAGGGCGGGGAGTTTCTTTCCCGTCATGAGGAAGAGGAGCCACATCACGAGCAGCGCGTTGGCCGCGTGGAGGAGGAGGTTCGAGAGGTGGTACATCCACGGCTGCAGCCCGGCCGCCATGTAGTCCAGCTGGAAGCTGACGAGAGTGAGGGGAATGTAGAGTTCCGGGTCGTACGTGGTGAAGGCTAGCCTCACGCTCTCCGCATTCACGCCATGGGCGGCCAGGTTATGGACCACGAGGAAGGAATCGTCCGCCGGCGCGAACCCCTGGAAGAGAGACCTCCCGAACGCGAGGAAGACGAGTGTGACCGTGAGGGCGGTGGCAAGGAGGATGACCCGCGGGCGCGGGAGGGCGGGGTGGTCCATCGGGAGGAAGTATAGCGGGGAAGTTACCACCATCACTTTTTCCCTCAAGCAAGAGGAAATGTCGTTACCCGTCACGATCTGGTGGCAGAAGAAGAGGGGGCTGCTACGATGCATCAATGTCCACGTATGAGTTTGAGCAACTCAGGGTGGGTATTGAGCTCATTGGACAGGCCAGTTCCGATTTGCCAGAACTTCTCTGGCAGAAACTGAACCGTGGTGACAGGACTATTTGGCTATACAATGTTCGTCTACTAATTTCCGATCAAGAACGTCGTAAGTTACTCGAACTCCTGAAACAGAAGAGAGAGGCGCTGTTCCCGCAGCCTGCTGTACAATCCAAACCGGCACCCGAGAGTGTCGTTCCATGATCGACTTCCACCGCAAGATGCTGGCGGATACCGTGCGCAACGAGGCGTTCGCCAAGGCGCTGCGCGCGGCGGTCAAACCGGGTTCCGTGGTGGCGGACATCGGGGCGGGGACGGGCTTCCTGGGGTTCTTGGCGTCGCGGCTGGGGGCGCGGGAATGCCACCTCTACGAGAGCGGGGACGTGTGGGCGGTGGGCAAGCGGATCGCGGAACGCAACAAGATCAAGAACTGCGCCTTCATCCACCGCCATTCGACGCAGGTGAAGAAGCCCGCGCAGGCGGACGTGGTCGTCTCGGAAACGCTGGGGAACTATGCGCTGGAGGAGCACATCCTGGAGACGATGAACGACGCGCGGGAGCGCTACCTCAAGCCGGGCGGCACGCTCATCCCGCGCGGCCTCACGCAGTACGCGTGCCCCATCGTCAGCGACAGGTTGCTGAAGGAGATCGACGTGTGGGGAGACGTCGGCTACGACATCAACTTCGCCCCCGCGCGCGAGGTGGCGTTCCATAACGCCTACGTGCGGACCGTGACGGCGGCGGACCTCTTCCCCGGCGACGGGGCGGCCCAAACCATCGACGCCATCGATTTTTCCCAGCCCAACGACAGCCGCCGCACGCTGAGCGCGCAGTGGAAGATGACAGCCGACGCCGCGGTGTACGGGTGCGCGCTGTGGTGGGAGGCGGAGCTCATCCCGGGCGTCACCCTCTCCACCGGCCCCTTCGCGCCGCCCACGCACTGGGAGCAGATCGTCCTGTTCCTGTTGGAGCCGCTCAAGGTCACGGCGGGCGATGCGCTCCTTCTCAACATCACGAGCGACACGCGCATGGCAACGGGCCTCAACCTCACCTGGCAGATGCGGGTGTTCCGCGGCGGGAAGAAGGTGGGGGAGTCGGCGATGATGGATATGCGGAAAGGGTCTATCGAATGAAAAATGTATAATGTACAATGTAAAATTATTTATGCAACACCTGTAGTGGCCGATTTAAAGCGTTCATTGTACATTTTACATTCTTCATTGTTCATTCTTTTGGTATACTGATCAGAAATGCAAATAGAACTTGATGTCCCGCGACCGTTCCTCACGCTGGCGCTTGTCGGCGCCATCGGCTGGGGTGTGTACAGCACGCTGCAGGGCGGCGGTTTGGCGGCGGACCTCGCGGGGGGCGCAGCCTCTTCCGTCCCGTCCGTGACAGAGCCCGCGGCGGCAACGTCTTCCGATTACAGCGCCGCGGTGGCGGAGGCGGCGGGGGGCATGGAGGAACCTTCCGGCGCCCGCACGCAAGCGCGGCCCCTCACACAGGCGGAATGGGACGTTCTGCGCGGACGGGCGGAACAGGAGATGCTGCGGCGCAAGGCGGAGATCCTCCGCGGGCAGCTGAAGGTGCTGGACGCCGAGCGCGCGGCTCTGGGTGAGAGCGTGGACCCCACGCTCGGCCTCCAGTTCCAAAACGCCTCCCGCATCCTCCAATCCCTCCTGCAGGACCAGAAGCGCGCAGACGAGTTCCTGCTCGCCGCGCTCGGCCAGATCCTGGAGGCGCAGCAGCGCGCCATCGCGCTGGGGGCCAACCCGCCGCGAGGCGCATCACGCGTCACGCTGGCCTGGCCGGTGCGCCCCACGCTGGGCATCTCCGCCGGGTTCCACGACCCCTCTTACGAGGACCGCTTCGGCTTCGCGCACGACGCGGTGGATATCCCCGTCCTCCAGGGCACCGATGTGCGCGCGGCCGCCGACGGCACGGTGGAGGACGTGGCGGACCACGGGCTGGGCTTCAATTACGTCACCCTCAAGCACGCCGACGGCACCGTGACGCTCTACGGCCACCTGACGAAGTTCTCGGTGCAGCGCGGCGACAGCGTGAAGGCGGGGGACGTTCTCGGCCTCTCCGGCGGGCGCCCCGGCACACCGGGCGCCGGCCTCTCCACGGGGCCGCACCTGCACTTCGGCGTCTTCCGCGACGGCGCGGCCATCGATCCCATGGGCGCGTTGCCGCCGCTCTCGAGCTTCGTGGAGACGGAACTTCCCGCTGCAGCGTCCTCCTCATCCTCCTCGTCCGTCCGGAAGGCGGCTCTTCAAGAGGGAGCGAAGATTCCTGTTCTACAACTTCGGAAGTAGCGTTCTCGCGTACGAATCCGTCATGCCCGCCACGTAGTCCTTCACTGCTTCGGGGAGCGTGCTTCCGGTCAAGCGCTTGAGCTCCAGGACTTTTTCCGTGGGGTCGCCGAAGAACCGGTCGCAGAGCCAGCGGAGTATCCCCTGCCCCTCCGCGCCCGCTTCCGACACCCGCGGATGGTTGTACATGCGCTCCCACAGGAACGACCGGAGCCCGCCCAGGTCCTCTTCCATCGCACGGGAGAAAGACACGAGGGGTTCCGCGGAGTCGTAGACGTCCCGGACCGTGCGGATGCCGGCGGCTTGCAGGCGCCGCGCGGTTTCCGCGTAGAGGTCGCTCACGAGCAAGTGGATGATGGCGCCGCGCAGTTCCGTCCCGCGCGCTTTCCTCTGCCCGTTCGCGCGGCGGACGAGGGGGAGGGACGCAATGTCTTCCATGGAGAAGAGCCCCGCGCGCAGCCCGTCGTCGCAATCGTGGCCGGAGTAGGCGATCTCGTCCGCGCAGTTCACCACTTGCGCCTCCAGGGAGAGGCCGCCCCGCACCGACGCGAGCCCTTCGATGGCACTCGGGGTAAACCGCAGCGAGCGTCTGGTGCGGGGGAGCGCCTCGCGGTGCTTCTGCATCCCCTCCACCACCTCCCGGTTCATGTTGAGCCCTGCCGCAAGCGGAGAATGCTGTTCCAGAAGCGTGACGATGCGCACGGACTGGTCATTGTGCTCGAACGAGAGGCCGTGTCCCTCCATCCACGCGTCCAGCGCCTCCTCCCCCCGGTGCCCGAAGGGCGGATGCCCCAGGTCGTGCGCCAGCGCGATGCACTCGGCCAAGTCCTCGTTCAACCCCAACGTCCGCGCCACGTCCCGCCCGATCTGCGCCACTTCCATCGTGTGCGTCAGCCGCGTGCGGTAGTGGTCCCCTTCCCCCGCCACGAACACCTGCGTCTTCCCCTGCAGGCGGCGGAACGCCTGCGTGTGGATGATGCGGTCGCGGTCGCGCTGGAACGGGTTGCGGGTCGGGTCCTCCGGTTCCGCGACGGTGCGCCCGAGCAACCCTGCCGATGGAACGGCGTATGGCGCGGTACTCATCAATGCAAGATTAACGTTACCAGAGCCGGTGCAGAGAGGGCTTTCCCATCGTCTGCTTGGTAGGTGAACGTGACGGTGCCGGGGGTGGAGGAGGCGGGGACGAAGGTGAAGGATCCATCAGCGTCCGCCATCAGGACGCCGGAGGAAGGCGGGGAGACGATGCGCGCCGTGAGCGCGTCCCCGTCCGCGTCGGCATCGTTCGCAAGCAGCCCCTGCGCCGCGGGGACGGTGCGGGGGGAGCGCCGTTCCAGGACGTACGCGTCCGCCGCCTCCTCCGGCGCGTCGTTCACGGGCGTGACGGTGAGGAAGGCCGTGGTGGCCGCGGAGGGAGCGGATCCCGCGTAGGCGCGGTAGACGAAGGAATCCTCGCCGTGGAAGTCCCGGGAAGGCTTGTAGGCGAAGGACCCGTCCGTGCCCAGCGTGAGCGCGCCGTGCGCGGGGGGTTCCAGGAGGATGGCCTTCAATCCCCTCTCGTCCCCGAAGTCATTGAGCAGCACGCCCGGCGCTTCCATGAGGAAGGTGGCATCCTCCTCCATCGTGTAGCTGTCGTGGAGGGCGGCGGGGCTCGCCCCCGGCCGGAGGAGGGAAGCGCGGAAAGACGAAGACCGCATCCCCCGCACCGCCATCGCCATTCCCGCCGCCAGGAGGAGGGCAGTCACAAGGAAGAAGCCCCCGAAGGCGCGCAGGAACCCCGGGGAAGGGCGGCGCGGTGGCGTCCGCGGAGAGGGCATGGCATGCAGTGTAGCAGTGGCTTAGGGCATGCCCAACGAACCCACACCGTGCAGCCTGCAATTGCCGTCATTCAGAAATGAGTGTATAATGATTGAAAACACATGGATACATTTCCGACGCTCATTGCACGAACGCTGGAGCACGTTCGCCGCCACTGGCGTACGTTCTTGGGGGGTGTTCTGCTCTTTGGCGTTCTGTGGGCTTTGATTACTCATATTTCGCAGAATGTAGGATTTCGTGTCGCTGGAACTTTGAATACTATCGTCTGGCTGTGCACGTATTACTTCTTTTTCATCCAGACGGCTTTTGAGGAAGAGAGCATTCGAGCGCTTCTGCAGAAGAGTATCCGATACCTTCTGCCTTCCATCTGTCTCTGGGCTTGGATCTTCGTGCGTTCATTTGCCTGGCTTCCCATACTTCCCGTTTATTTTCTGCCTTTCTTCCTTGCGGCTCCTGTGATCATGGTGCGGGAAGGAACGGGAGTGCTTCGCAGCGCACAACTCAGCACGGAGCGCAGCAAAGGCCATTGGTTGGGCATCATGAGTTCGATGGCATTGCTGTTGGTGGCTTCACTCGTGGGCATTATCCTGGTGTTTTCCATCCTATCCCTCTTCCAGCTTGAGGTACTTCTCCTGCTCTTCCTCCAGCCGTTCATTATCACGGTCGTGATCGCCATCCAGGCGGTGTTCCAAACCAAGCTGTCGTTGTCGCTCTCCCCTGGAGATGAACGGGGTCTTTCGCAAACCCCTGCCACATCTCCCGGCGCTTCAGTCGCAGTCGCCGGAGAAGGGCAACTTCCTGCGCTACCGAAAGACCATGGGCAGAGAAGCACGCCGTCATCCCTGCGATGGTCTTTCTTCGGTACGTTGTATGGAGGCGTGTGGGGCGTCCTGTTTGTCGCGATATCAATCTTCGTCCAAAATGAAGCCGTTGCAGTTATATATGGCGTGTTTTTCCTACCTATGGGGTTGACGCTCGGCTCGATGGTGTTCGGTTTCGCGTTCGGTGCCGCCCGTCGTTGGCGAACGCGCTTCCTCATTTTCTTGGTCAGTATTCCTCTGTTCTTCACGCCATTCCTTCCCGGCTACTACAGTCAGGTTCGAGCCTCCCAATGGTTACATAGCATACCGCTACCCGCCGATGCTCAGGACATCGAGGAGAAGAAGTTCGGGTTGCATATGAAGTCGAAGATGACTGCAGAGGATTTTTACCGGAAGACCCTGCAGAAGGAGGGGTGGAGAAGCTGTCCTCAGCTTGTTCCGACTCGCGCAGACCCGGCGAACTACTTCGTTGGGAGGAAGAGAGATATGGTGCTCACTGTGAGATCAGCAGGCAAGGACGACAGTTTTATCATGTCAGCACAGTCGGTGGGCAAAAATAACATATGCCGTTGATCGCTGGTTATTGCGCTCTTCACACACGCCCAACGGCCCCGCATCAGACGCTCGCTGGAGTTTACCCTGAGGGTCCTTGAAGGGCTCGCATCGGTACGGGGCGAGAAGTGATAGTGGTCGATCCTCGTGATCGTTCCATGTTTACCCACGTCCAAACGACCGTCGGGCAGTGACGCTTGTCCCTGGCGTGTCCAGGTGGGTGGCCGCACCCAGCTCCTTCTCCGTACAGTGGAGTCCCTGAGCGGGAGTCCACATCTCCTCCGGTGTCTTCAGAAGGGGCTGGGGATTGAGCCTCCCTTTACAAGCTATTAGAGAAGAAACGTTGCTGCCACATGACGGGTCGTCGAGACGGGGATCATCGTACCTACGGACGCAGCGTACATGCCAGCAAATTGGTTGAACCTTTTGCTACCGCATCACGGTCGCCTCCTCTATAGGTCCAGTAGGTTTCGCTGTCGCAAGCGGTGCATTGGGGTTGACGTTCGAAATGTTCCCGGCGCACACCCAGCGTCCACAGCCGGTCTTCGGCGATCGCCCGCAGGTCAACGTTCCTCCCTTCGAAAAAGCGCGGGTCGATGCCCGGCAGCTCCCTGCTGGGATCTGTGAACTGTGCGCATGCGCGGCACAGGGAAGGCCCCGCCCCCACGTAGGTCTCCTCCGGCCGGATGCCCCACTCTTCCCGGAGCAGGCCGAATGTAGCGGGGAGAATGCCCGCCAAGAGCCCCTTCCATCCGGCATGGGCCAGCGCCACCAGGTGCTGCTCCGGTGCGTAGATGAGGAAGATCTGGCAGTCCGCGGCGCGGATGGTGAGGGCGAGGTGGGGCGCGTCCGTGGCCGCCGCGTCCGCCTGCACGTCCCTCCGTATGCCCCGGCGTGTGGTCACGGCCGTGCCGCCGTGGACTTGGTGGAGTGCCGCAACATCGTTGGCGCCCATCGCCTCCCGCACGGAGTCATCGGTGAACGCGCCATCTTTCTTATCGAAGAAGGCGACATCGAGACGGGACGCGAATTGGTCGAAGATGTGGAACGGTTGTGAGGGCATGGGATGCGAGTATGGTAGCGATGAAACAGGGAAGGTCTATCAATGAGAAATAAGAAATGCAAAATGCAAAATTATGGGAGTATTTCCTCAGATGGAGCGTATGCAACAATCATTTCTCATTTTGCATTTCAAATTTCAAATTTCTCATTCTTCATCAATGGTCCGCAACAGCTCCGGGATCAACTCAATCACCTCCTCCGCCGTATACGCCGCCCCTTTCTCTTCAAAGAGCATCGTTCCCGCACGTTTGATCACCGTGCTCGCCGCTTTGCAGGCGTCCTCCGCCGGCAACTTCTGAGCCATGAGGCCACCGATCAGGCCAGCCAGCGCGTCGCCCGTCCCTCCCACGGTCAATCCGGCATTCCCGCCCGCCACCGTCCGGATCGTGCCGTCTCTGGCGGCAATACGGTCCTCCGGCCCCTTGAGGTGGAGGGTGATCCCCGCCTCCTTCGCCGCCATGCCGATCCCATCCTCGCTGATCCCCATCCGCTCCAGTTCCCCCAGGTGCGGCGTGAGCACCGCATCCCTTCCCCGCACCACATCAATGGTCCACGGCTGCAGCGCGGAGGCGTCCAGCACCAGCGCGCACGGCGCTTCCGCCACGAGGTTCTTGAGGGCGTCGAGGGCTTCGGGCGTGCGCGCAAGCCCCGGCCCGATCACGGCGGCGTCCATGGTCGCCAGCAGCTCCAGCAGCACGGGAACGTCCTGCGCGGCCAGTTCATCGCCGGCGAAGGGATGCACCTGGAAGTTGAGCGACGTCATCCGGGAGATGAACTGGTGCAGCTTGGGCACGGCGACGAAGATCAAATCCACGCCGCTCGCTTCCGCCGCCAGTGCGGAGAGCAGCGGTGCGCCGTGGATCGTCCGGCTCCCGCCGATCACGGCCACTTTGCCATTTTCCCCTTTATGGGACTGCGGATCGCGTTGCATGTTTATCATTGTAGCGGGAGAGGGGAGTGCTATCATCTTGTTTCACGATGGCTGAACTCGTTCTCCTTATCATCGCCTTCGTGGCGCTCTCGGGGCTGCTCTCGCTCCTCGACGCTTCCATCATCAGCCTCCACCAGGCGGAAGTGGAAGAGGTGGCGGCAAGGAAGCTCTACGGCGGAGGGGCGCTGCGGCGGCTCATGGAGCGGCAGATGCGCGCGGTGATCGTACTCGTCATCCTCACCAACGCCGTCAACATCCTGGGGCCGGTGGTCATCGGCGTGCGCGCCACGGTCCTCTTCGGGAACGAGGTCCTGGGCGTGCTCACCGCCGTCCTCACCGCCCTCACCATCCTCTTCTCGGAGATCATCCCCAAGGCGCTGGGCACGCGGCACGCGCCGCTCGTCGCGCGCTGCAGCGCGCCGTTCCTCCTCACCCTCATCCTCTTCCTCTCGCCTCTCGTCTCCCTCATCGAGTGGATGGTGAAGCCGCTGCGCAAGGGCGAACGGCCGGTGGGCACGGAAGAGCAGATCCGCGCGCTCGTCAAGATCGGGGCGCGGCGCGGGTTGATCGAAGAGGACGAGCAGCGCATGATCGCGCGCACGTTCTTCCTCAATGACCGCACGGCCGCCGACATCATGATCCCGCGCGGCCGCATGGTGGCCTTTCCGCCGCACACGACCATGCGCCAGGCGGCGGAGATCGCGGCCGTGGCGCTGCACCACCGCTATCCCGTCATCGGCCCGGGCAGTGACGAGGTCCGCGGGTTCGTGATGAGCCGCGACATCCTGCAGGCGCTGGTGGAGGGGAAGGGGGAAACCTCCGTGATGGAGATCGCCCACGACCCGGTGGTGGTCCCCGCCGGCATGCGCGCGGATGCCATCCTGGAGATCCTCCGCAGCCGCCGCCTCCACCTGGCCGTGGTGCGCGACGCCCGGAACCGCATCGTCGGCATCGTCACCTTGCACGAGATCCTGGAGGAGCTGGTGGGGGATATGGAGGGGGAGAGCAAGTAGGGACGCGCCGCCGCCGCGTCCTTACGAATACACATGTCTATGCATTGTCTATACAACCATCCTCACGTTCTCCACCTCCTCCCTCATCCTCTCCCGGAACGTGGAGGCGGCGAAGGGGCGGGCGTGGTTGCGGATCGCGGCGGGGTCGAAACGCATGCCGGAGAACGTCCGGAGCGCTTGGGTGAGCGATTCCTGCGTCTGCGCGGGGAAGAAGAGGCCGGTCACGCCGTCCTTCACGCTATCCAGCGCGCCGCCCGCCCCGTACGCGATCACCGGCGTGCCGCACGCCTGCGCCTCCATGGGCACGATGCCCGCGTCCTCGTACTGGGGGAAGAGGAGGGCTTTGGCGTTGGCGTAGAGGGCGGTGAGTTCGGTCTCCGGCACGAAGCCGCGGAGCGTGACGGTGGGGCCCGCCAGCTTGCGGAGCCTCCTCTCATCGTGCCCCCGCCCCGCAATCGTCAGCGGAAGCTTGAGCGCGTTCGCCGCGGCGATCAGGAGGTCGAACTGCTTGTAGGGGACCAGGCGGCCGACGGCCAGGTAGTCCCCGCGCCCCTCCATCGGCTGCAGCGGCGTGCCGAAGAAGCGGTCATCGACGGGCGGAGGGATGACCACGCTCTCCCGCGCGTAAATGCGCCGTATCCTTCGCTGCGTTTCGGTGGAGTTGGCGATGAACGTATCCACGCGCTTGGCCGTTTCCAAATCCCACCGCCGCAGCCGCTTGAGCTGCCGCTTGATGCCGGGCCGCAGCCAGCGCGGGATGCGGAAGTCCTCGAGGTACTGCTCCTCCATCTCCCACGCGTAGCGCATGGGCGTGTGGCAGTAGCAGACGTGCCTGGCGCCGGGCGGCGGCACGATACCCTTGGCCACGGCGTGGGAGGAGCTGAGCACCACGTCGTAGCCGCGCAGGTCGATGTCCTCCACGGCGCGGGGCATCCAGGGGAGGAGGACCTGGTGCCACCCCGCGAGCCGGTACCACCGCTGCAGCGGCGTGACGCGGATGTCCGCATCGCGCAGGGGGCCCACGCGACTCCGGTGCGCGACGGTGGTGAAGACAGGTGCCTTCGGCCACAGCGCGTGGAACTCCGCGATGGCGTGTTCGGCGCCGCCGAAGACGGTGAGCCAGTCCGCGACGATGGCGAGGTTCATAGGGACATGATATATGATACCTTCCGATGTTGTTGCGACCCACACGCCTTCCACGGCGGTTCAACCGCCCTGTGAGCAAGAGCACGGCGGCCTTCGTCAAGCGGAGGCATGTGCGGCGCCGGCAGTATGTCCGGGAGAGGTGGGTGCGCGGGCTGCGCAAGTCGCAACGGATCTTTTCGTGGGGATGGGACTTCCTCCGGCAGTGGCTGTGGCTGAGCCTGGCCACCGCCCTCCTCATCGCCTTCGGCGTGGTCCTCTTCTCCCCGCTCGTGCACGTGCGGGAGATGCGGGTGAAGCGCACCGACCCCCGCCTGGACAGCGAGAAGATCCAGAGAGCCCTGCGCCCCCTCTTCGGCAAGCACCTCTTCTTCCTCCCCGCGCAGGACGTGCGCCTGCTCGTGCAGGACGCCATGCCGGACGCGGCGACGATCACGGTGGACAAGCAGTACCCCTCCACGCTCGCCATCACCGTCACCCTTCAGCCGCTCCTGGCGCGCCTGCAGATCGACGAGGAGGGGCGGGGAAGCGTGGCTGCCGTCACGGCCTCGGGGAGCGCGGTCCCTTCCGGCAGCGGGTCCGTCAACAAGCCCGCGCCCCGCTTCGATTACCTCACGGAGAACGGGTTGTACGTCTCGCTCCCCTTCGAGGCCTCTCCCCCCTCCCCACTCCAAACCATCCGCATCGTCGACTGGGCGGTGCGCCCCGCGCCGGGTTCGCCCCTCCTCTCCCCGGATTTCCTCAAGCGCATGCGGGAGGCGGAGGAGACGCTGCAGCAGCAGTACGGCCTCAAAGTCCGCGAACGCACGGTGTACCTGCGCGCGCGGGAGTTCCACTTGCGCACGCCGGCGTACAGCCTGTGGTTCGATGCGTCGGGGCCGCTGCAGGACCAGTTCTTCCGCTACGGCGTGTTCCTCAAGAACGTGCCCAAAGGCGAGGCGAAGCAGTATGTGGATCTGAGGTTGGTGGGAAGGGTGGTGTATAAGTGAATCAAACTCATTCCTTTGTCAACCACCCAATATCCTCCTCCCTTTTCCCTTCTCCTTCAATCTTCCCTTTCCCTCTTTCCGCAGCGGGAAAGTCACCCTACACTGGAGGAGATGTTCGGACCACTCCTATCGGTTCTCCTGATGGGTATGCTGCCCGTGCCGGGCGCGCCTTCCCTGGACCAGGCGGCGCTCCGGAACCTGGCGATTGCGGCGCCCCTGCCCTTCACCGGGAGCGCTTCCACCCTGCTCGACCTCTCGCGCCGCCTCTCGGCTTCCGGCGTCCTCATCGTGGACCTGCAGAGCGGGCAGGCGCTGTTCCGGAAGCGCGCGGAGGAGCCGCGGGCGATGGGCAGCCTCACGAAGCTCATGACGGCGCTCCTCATCACGGAGCAGCATGACTTGGGCGAGACGGTGACGGTGCCGGAGGGCATCGAGCGCGTGAAGGGCAGCACCATCGGCCTGGAGGCGGGGGAGCAGTACGCGGCGGGGGACCTGCTCACGGCTTTACTGGTGGCTTCGGCGAACGACGCCGCGCTCACGCTGGCTATGTTCCACGCGGGATCCGAGGAAGCGTTCGTGGAGCAGATGAACGCGCGGGCGCGGGTGCTGGGCTTGCGGAACACCACCTTCGCCAATGCGGCCGGCCTGGACGATTCCGCGCAGCGGTCCACCGCCCGCGACATCGCGTGGCTGGCGGCGTTCGTTCTGCGGCAGCAACCCATCCGCGCGCGCATGGCGCTGCGTTTCTCCACCATCACCTCCTACGGCGGCCGCGCCATCCCCTTCACGCACACGCACGCCATGCTGGGGGAGGAGGGAATCGTGGCGGGGAAGACGGGGACCACGGACGCTGCGGGGCAGTGCCTCCTCTCGCTCGTGCGGCGGGGGGGGAGGGAGTACGTGGCGCTCCTGTTCGGATCCCGCAACCGGTACGCGGACATGCGTGCCGTGCTGGCCGCGATGGAGGAGATGACCCTCTGAGCCCCGTCTATGCGCTCCCCCCTCCAGCGCTGGCTGACGTTCCGTATGCGGTTGATCTGCGTCACGGTGTTCGTACTGGCCTCGCTCCTGCCGCCGTACGTCCCCCGCAGCGCGCAGGCGCAGGAGAACATGCCGGCGTCCTCGCAGCAGTTCCTGTTCGTGGAGGACGGTTTCCTCATGAAGCAGTCCTCCCTGGGCCAGCAGGGGTCCCGCCTGGCGTACGGGGAGGGGATCATCCACAAGGTGAAGGCGGGGGAGACGCTCCAGAACATCGCCAAGCGCTACAACCTGAAGCCGGAGACCATCCAGTGGGCGAACGGCATCCAGCCGGGGGTTGCCATCCAGCCGGACCAGGAGCTGGTGGTCCTCCCCGTGGACGGCGTGCTCCACACGGTGCGGCGGGGGCAGACGCTGGGGCGCATCGCGCAGCTGTATGACGTCGCGCTGGAGGAAATCCAACGCCAGAACAAGCTGCGGGGGAGCATGATCCTCGCCGGGCAGCAGCTCATCATCCCGGCGGCCAAGCCGCTGCCGGGGGCGGTGGCGGAAGTGTTGCGCTTCGGCGACAACGTGGACGCGAGTGACGTACAGGTGCGCGTCGCCTCGGGTGGCGGTGGCAAGCCTGCGCAGGCGGTGGGTCCCGCCGTGGGAGCCGTGCTCACGCAGACGGTGCTGCAGATGCCGTGCGGAAACTGCATCATCACGCAGTACTTCAATGCCCGCCACTTCGCCGTCGACGTGCAGACGCGCGGCGGAGGCCCCATCTACGCCGCGGAGGCCGGCACGGTGATCCGCGCGGACAAGGGATGGAACGGGGGGTACGGGAACGTGGTGGAGATCGACCACGGCAACGGGCTCGTCACGCTCTACGGGCATAACAAGGAGCTGTACGTCAAGGAGGGGGATACGATAGAGCGGGGGCAGAGGATCGCGTGGATGGGCAATTCCGGCCTGGTCTACGGACCCACCGGCATCCACATCCACTTCGAAGTGCGCGTGAACGGCGTGAAGAAGAACCCGATGCTGTATTTGGAGTAGGGGACTCCCAACACTCCTCTTTTTCCGGTAGGATAGCATTGATGGGTATCCAGCAGATCCGCACGGGCGTGCGCAAAGCCCTGGAACGTTCCCCCTCTCGGGGATCAGTCCGCCGCATTGCATTGTTCGGATCACAACTGCACGGGGAAGCGGGTGCAGGAAGCGACATTGATCTCCTCATCGAATTCCGCTCGCCTGTGGGTTTTTTCACTCTACTGGAAATCCAGGATGCATTGGAGGAGAGCCTGCAGCATCCCGTCGATCTCCGCACGCCCGCGGAACTCAGCCGCTACTTCCGCGACGATGTCCTCGCCGAAGCCCAGTCCCTCTATGAAGGATGACCGCCTCTACCTTCGGCATATTCTCGATGCCATTATAACGGTGGAGGAGTATCTCCAGGGTGTCGAGCGTGAGGCATTCATGGGGAATCGTATGCTGCAGGATGCCGTGATGCGTGAACTGGCTGTCATTGGCGAGGCGGCGACGAAAGTATCGGAAGGCTTCCGCACAGCGCATCCTTCCATGCCTTTCCCGAAGATGATCGGGCTTCGGAACCGGCTCATCCATGCCTACATCGATGTGGATCTGGATATTGTCTGGGAAACGTGCAAGCAGAATATCCCCTCTCTCAAGGTTGCGGTCGAGGAGATCGTGAGGGAAAGCCCGACCGTGTGATTCTCCGGATCTCTCCTCCATCGTCCAGGAAATCGTCAACCGGCCGGGGTGGGGGAGCGGCAACAACATCGCCTTCCTCATCCAAGGTTCCGGCACGCGCACCGCATCCTCCTACGACGGCAACGCCAACGCCGCGGCGGCATGGAGGCACTGTAACGCGGCGGGGCTCCGGATGTGATTGACGGGGGCGTCGCCTGTGGCGCCTGGCCGGCCGGGTGTATGGCCGAACGCCATCACCCCGTCTTCACGGCGAATACTTTCACGCTTGCTGCGTACTCGTTGACGTCATAGCGCTGCAGGAGATCGGCAAGTTGCGTATGAAACGTTCCGTTCTCGTCTTTCTTCTGCTCCGAGCAACATGCGCCACCGGATGAGCAACATCCTCCCTTGGCGGCTTTCCCGTCCGGTTCCACCATACTCGGAGAACAGCATCCTGCCTGATTCTCCACCTTTGCGTATGCATGCAGATCAGCGCCGCTATCAACCACTTCAACATGTGCGAATCCGGCTTCCATCAATCCGCGACGGTACTCCCCAATCGGCATCGCTCCGGCAATGCAGCCGACGTAGGCCATGAGATTGGAGCCGAGATCGGAGGGGAGGGGCTTCTTGAGCGCGATGTCGCTGACGGCCAGCCTCCCGCCGGGCTTGAGGATACGGACGATTTCGCGGAACACGGCATCCTTGTCGGGAGCGAGGTTGATCACGCAGTTGCTGATCACGCAGTCCACCGACGCGTCGGGCAGCGGCAGCGTATCGATCGTCGCCTGATAAAACTCGGTATTGGAGAGCTTCGCCTTCTTTGCATTCTTCCGCGCGAGCGCGATCATCTCGCCCGTCATGTCGATGCCGATCGCCTTGCCCGCAGGTCCCACCCTTCGCGCGGCGAGGAGCACGTCGATTCCTCCGCCCGATCCAAGGTCAACCACCACTTCACCGGGACGCAGGTTCGCGAGTGCGATGGGATTCCCGCACGAGAGCCCCATGTTGGCTTCGGCGGGGATGGAGGAAAGTTCTTCAGGCGTGTAGCCGAAGGCCTCGGCGACGGCTCGGACGCCGGCCTCTTCGCCCGAAAGGCCGCTCTTGGCTACGGATGCATACTTCGAACGTACGGCATCGGTTATGCGCTTCGACATACTTGTTTGGGGAAAGGAGAAGGAAGATCAGCTACGAGGGACTTCAGCCGCTCGAGTGCGACAGGTTCGATGCAGTAACAAACACGAGACCCCTCCACATCACCACGAATCAGTCCCGCGTTCTTGAGCGTCTTCAAGTGCTGTGAAACGGTGGATTGCGCGAGTGGCAATTCATCTACGATGTCGCCGCACATGCAGGAGTGTCGCTTCGCGAGATAGCGAATAATACGCACGCGTGCGGGGTGCCCGAGCGCTCTCGCCAAGCGGGCCAATGCACCGTCTGCGGTTGAACGGGAAGCCATGGTACGACGGCACTCTATCGTAATAGTACGATAATGCAAGCGGTCTGCGCGGAGCCGTGGAAGGGACTTCTCCACATGGTACTTGAAGTGGCGTCCATGAACCATTCGCTTCACTCGGGTACATTGTAAGCCGAAAAGAAACCGGCATGCGCTCTCAGCGCACCGCGTAGGTCACACCTTTTCCAACACCGCTCTTCTTGAGCTTTCTCGCGCGAACCAGCGCGCTCAGGTCATTCTTGAGCGTCGGTCGCTTGATGCGCGGCACGCGGTCGGTGATCTGTCCGATGGAGAGTGTGTCCGACCCGATAGCTTTCAGGATCAACTCCCTGCGGGCTTCCCGGTGGAGTTTCTCGCCGGGAATAGGCGGCAGCGGTTTGCCCTCCAGCACTCCCAGCATCGTCTTCTCGGTCTGGATGAGCTCACCGGCGATGCAGCGTACGAATTCGTCCGTGGACCCCGTGCTATCCGCGCGCTCGAGGCTCTGCAGGTATTCCCTGCGCCTGCTGTTACGCACCACGCACGGCGGGTAGCCCGCCTGCATGAGGAGAAGATTCATGAGGAGCCGCGCCATACGGCCGTTCCCGTCGTCGAAGGGGTGGATGCAGACGAAGCGATAGTGGAAGAGCGCCGCGCGTTCCACGGGGTGCAACTTCTTCTTCTCTTTGAACCATTGCAGAAGCCCCTGCATTTCATCGAGGACTTTGACGGGTTCTGTGTACTTGTGGATCGTGCCGGAAAGCGTGAGTACGTGATTGGGCCACATCTTGTACTTGCCTGCGCTGAGGGGTTTGTGGATCAGCTTTCCATCCGCGCCCTTCGCGATGGTGTGATCAATGTCCCGCAGGAGCAATCCGTGCAGCTCTTTGATGAAGCCCTCCGTGAGCTTTCGCTCTGATTGCACGACTTCTTGCAGGTAGTCAATCGCCTCGGCGTGGTTCTTCGCCTCGACATAATCTTTCAGAGGTTTCCCCTCCGACGTGAGGCCTTCACGCAGGAAGAACGCCGTCTCGCCGTATGTGAGCGTATTGCCCTCGATGGCATTGGAATTGTACGTCCAATCGATGCGGAGTCTCTCCTGCCAAAACTTGAGGAGCCCCTCGCTGAAGGGGCGGTAGGCATCGATCTTTGCACGCAGATCGTCGATCATTTTGAGATCCTTGATCACCTGTGGTGAGCTTGACCCGAAGGGTCCCCTTTGGGGCCGAATCATGTCTATATTTTATCCAAAAATATCCAATAGTTCAAGGGATTGTATGGGTCCACCCATAATTGCACTCCTGCTGGTTCGCGGACCACTGTAGCAGA
>CAYHOS010000018.1:18595-23412 GCA_964358505.1 uncultured Candidatus Peribacteria bacterium | reverse complement strand
GGGCGATTAGCTCCCGCCTTCGCCCTCGCAAAGCTCGGGGCTACGGCGGGCAGGCAGGGGTACACTGCTTCAATCCAGTTGTACGGATCATTCTCAATTCGGGCGATTAGCTCAGGGGTTAGAGCGCGACACTGATAATGTCGAGGTCGATGGTTCAAATCCATCATCGCCCACCATCAACATTAAGAACCTTGCGAGGAGCTGCTCGAGGAGCCAACGCTGCTCACGGAAGAGGAGTTCTCGCTGCTCACCGAGGAACTTGAACTGCTGGAACTGACGCTGCTGGAAGTGGAACTGCTCTGGCTGGAGTGGATCTTCTTCCACTTCTGCTCCATCTTGATCTCCCGTTCCTCCCCCTTCTCCTCCAGGTGCCGCTTCTTCATCTGGTACTTCTGCTCCGCGTTCTCCAGTTTCTTCTGGAACGTCTGCCGGGCGTTCTCCTTCTTGGTCTCGATCTTCTGCATCGCTTTCTCTTTCTTTGCCTCCAATTTCTTCAGCGCGGCTGCCTTCCTGGCTTCCAGCTTCTTCTTCGCCTGCTCCTTTTTCCATGCAACCTGCAGTTTCTTCTGCTTGATCAGGCACGCCTTCTTCTCCGCCGGCCCCTTCACCTTGGCGCACACCTGGAGCTTCGGCATACCCTTCTTGGTTGTTGCATGGACGGAGGAACTGGATGAGGATGGTGATGGGGAGACGGATGAGGAGGACTCGGAAGACGCCGAGGAGGAGACGGAGGATGATGAGGAAGCGGACGAAACAGACGAGGAGCTGCTGCTCACCGAGGAACTGCTCTCTTCCGAGCTGGAATTGCCGGAGGAGGAAGTGGAGGAAGACGACGAGGAGGACTCATCGGCTACGGCCGTGGAAGCGAGGGAGCCTGCCAGCGCGAGCATCGTGAACAGCAAAGCGAACTTCTTCATACGGTTGGTGGGAAAGGGACCGGAATATACTACACATTGGCTTCCGGAAACCAATTGCGGTGCATGGCGCATCCACTTCTCGTCACTATTACCTTTGATAAATCGCCGTAACGCTCTCTCCGCTCTCTACGTGCCGTATCACCCAGGCGAGCAGGGGGGCGATGGGGAGGATGTGGAGCCCCGGGAAGGACTTGGGGTCAAGCGGAATACTGTCCGTCACCACCACTTCGGTGAAGGCGGCTTCCCGCAGGCGCTCGAGCGCGGGGCCGGAGAAGACTGCGTGGGTGGCAGCGACGTAGATCTCCGCGGCGGCGCCATGTTCCAGGAGCGCTTTCTTGGCGGAGACGGGGGTGCCCCCGGTGTCGATCATATCGTCGAAGATGATGCAGGTGCGCCCCTGGATGTCCCCGACCACCTCCTGGATTTCCACTTGCTGGTGCGCGGGGCGCGTCTTGTGGAGGATGGCGAGATCGGCATCCAGGAGATCGGCGAATTTCTTGGCGCGCTTGGCGCCTCCCACGTCGGGGGCTACCACGACGGGATCCTTCAGCTTCTTGCGCCGGAAGTACTCCGCGAAGAGGCTGCGGGCAGAGAGGGCGTCGGCCGGCACGGAGAAGAACCCCTGGATCTGGTCGCTGTGGAGATCCAAGGTCATCACGTGGTCCGCGCCAGCTTCCTCCAGGAGGTGCGCGATGAGCTTGGCGGAGATGGGCTCCCGGGGTTCCGTGACGCGATCCTGGCGGGCGTAGGGGAAGTGGGGGAGCACCACGTGGACGGTGCGGGCGAAGCTGAGCTTGGCGGCCTGGCACATCAAGAGGAGTTCCATGACGTCCTCATTGGGATTCTGCGTGGCCGTCTGCAGCAGGTACACGTCCTTCCCCCGCACAGACTCCTCGAACTTGACGTAGTTCTCCCCGCAGCTGAACTTCTTGAGCGCAACCTTGCCCAGCGGGACGCCGAGTTCGGCGGCGAGGGCTTTGGCGAGGGCGGGGTGGGAGGAACCGCTGAAGAGGTGCATGGTTGTGGAAGCAACGGGCGCGCGGGTACCATCGTACCAAATGCACGTGCGCTTCTCCACCGCGATGCACCTGCCGGTCGTCGACGATGACCAGGTGGAGGAGCTCGGGCGCATCTGCGGCATCTTCATCCATCCCGATACGGGGAAGGTGGAGGGGTTCTTCCTGCGCACGAACGGCTTCCTGCGCCACCATAACCTGTTCCTGGCCGTGGAGGATATCCAGCGCTGGGGGCTGCGCATCGCCGTGCGGGGGCCGGAGGTGCTGGCGCCCGTGGAGGAGAGGGTGCGCCTGCAGGCGCACCTGGAGGAAGGGCGCACCATCCTCGGCCAGCGCGTGGTGACGGATACGGGACGCACGCTCGGGCGGTGCGTCGATGCGCAGTTCGAGACGGAATTTTTCATGGTGGAGTGGCTGCTGCTGCGCAAGTTCTGGCGGTGGCGCCCCTCGCTCCCGCTTTCCCAAGTTCTGGAAGTGCGAAAAGACGCCATCGTCGTTCGCGACCCCTTGAGCCCCGTCCCCGAGAAGGCGAAGGAGGAAAAGGCACCCATGCTACAGGTGCCCGAAACCGCATAACCTCACCCCCTATCCCCCTCTCCTCATGTTCCGAATATCCCCGGAACGGTGCCCGTAATGAAGCCGACGATCAGGCGGGCGAGCAGGATGACGATGAGGCCGACAATCACGTAGATGATGGATTTCTTCGCCTTATCCTTCGCCTCGTCTTCCCCCTGCGAGACAATGAGGCGGATGCCCGCAATGATGATGAAGACGATGGCGATGAGGGCGACGAAGTCGAGGATGAAGACGATGATCTTCACAATGGCTGCGAACAAATCATCCTTGGTGCCCCCTTCGCAGGGGAGACCCGGGATGCAGGGCGGTTCAATGCCTTCCTGGGCGGAACCGGCGGACGGGAGGAGCAGGGCGGCAGCGGCCGTCAGTGCCGTCCACGCGCGAAAGGTGATGCGAGCAAGCATGGGTGGGGTGGAAGTTAACGACATTCTTGCCTGCTCCCCAGCTCTCTGCAACGTGGAGCGAAGCGTTTGACCTTGACGGAAATGGCGTATCTTTCCGCATTACGTCCCCTGCATGAGCTTCCTGCGTCCACCGGCATCGTCATCCTTAGGAGTTGCTGGCGAACCCGGCGCCCACGAGAACGATGGCCGGCGCGGCGAAGAGGATGTCCTGGTTCAGGATCATGAACTGCATGAGCATGCTCTGCCGGAAGATGGGGGAGAGGGTGGCGAGGTTGGGGAGGGAAGCATCCAGGAGGGGGAGTCCGCTGGCGTACGTGAGCAACGTGGAGAGGAGGAGGCCCGCGGTGCAGATTCCGCAGAGCACGGTGATGATGATGTTCACGAGCATCGTTTCCTTGGCGTACGCCACCGTGAACCCCGCCTTGATGGTGAGCAGGATCATGATGACGATGAAGAGGATGAGTTTGGTGATGGAGAGGAGGGGAATGCCCTCCCCCAGGCCGAAGAGGCCGCTCTGGGTGAGGCCGGCCTCCGCCCCGATGCGCTGGATCACGTTGCCGATGCCCTGCACGGCGAGGATGGCGACGTACGTGGAAATGATCACTTTCACCGATTCCTTCTTGCCGATGATGAAGGTGTACGTCACGACGATGGCGAAGAACACGATGATGAAGAGGTCCCAACTCATCTGGAGGTTCGCCATGGGGGAGATGGTACAGCGGGAGCGTAGCTGTCACTATTGTCACGGGAGTGAATTGTTGCTCGTTTGCGGTTTAGGGTGTCATGGTTCGACGGGGCTCACCATGACACTGAAGCGGTGTGTCATTCCGAGCTCCGTCGAGGGATGCCACGCTATTCCTCGCTCTGAACCTGCTATGATCAAGCCATGAGACATGGCTTCCTCCTCATCGACAAGCCGTCGGGCATTACCAGCCACGACGCCGTGGAGGTTGTCCGCCGGACGCTGCCGGAGACGCACGCGGGCCACCTGGGCACGCTGGACCCCGCCGCAACGGGTCTCCTGGTGATGGCCGTGGGACGCAAGGCGCTCAAGGCCGTCGAGCTCTTCAACCGGCTCCCCAAGCGGTACGAAGCGGGCATCCGCCTTGGCGCCGTGAGTACAACGTACGACGGGGAGGGGGTGATCGAGGAGGTCAAGCTGCCCGGCGGATGGGTGGTTCCCGACCAGGTCACCATCCAATGCGCCATCGCGGACCGGTTCGTGGGGAAGATCAGCCAAGTGCCTCCGTCCTATTCCGCCATCAAGGTGGGGGGGGAACGCGCGTACCGCAAGATGCGCCAGGGGAGGGACGTGGAGCTTGCCGCACGGCAGGTGGAGATCACGGCCTGTACGATCCTCTCTTACGCGTATCCGGACCTGGCGCTCGATGTCGCCTGCGGCTCCGGCACCTACATCCGCTCCCTCGCCCATGACCTGGGCCGCCTCCTCCGTTGCGGAGGGTACTTGAAGAGCCTGCGGCGGACGAAGGTCGGCCACTGGTCCGTCACCGATGCCGTACCCCCCGGAAAGGCTGCCTGGCCCCGCGTTCTACCTCTCAAGGACATCCTCAACAGTTTCCCACGCCGGGAGCTCACGTCACGGGAGTTCCAAGCGCTGGGGTACGGCCAGGACATCCCCGGATCCATGGTTCCGCAGACCATCGGTTGGCACGAAGATCTCCCCGTCGCGCTCCTGGAGCAGAAGGGGGAGGGGATGCTCCATGCGAGGAAGATGTTGTGAGGGTAGCGAGGATTTGATAGCCTCCCGTTGTCCTTGGGTCAGCCCCGCACCAGACGTTTAGGCTGTGGCTGGCAAGCAGCGATCCCATACATGCTCATTCTCTTCATGCGGGTCAGTAGCTTCCTCCTTCGCCCTCGCTTCGCGAGGGACTACGGAGGACAGG
>CAYHOS010000018.1:0-18495 GCA_964358505.1 uncultured Candidatus Peribacteria bacterium | reverse complement strand
CGGGTCAGTAGCTTCCTCCTTCGCCCTCGCTTCGCGAGGGACTACGGAGGACAGGCAGCGATCCAATTCATGTTCATTCTCTTTTTCGGGTCAGTAGCTCAGTCCGGTAGAGCAGTTGCCTCTTAAGCAATTGGCCGTGGGTTCAAATCCCACCTGACCCACCAACCTTCGCGCAGCATCACGCCTCCCCCCTCTCCAGCTTCTGCCGAAGCGCTTCCTCGAACTGCTTGCGATGATCGCGGTGGCTGACAAGCTCCTGGTTCCGCTTCGTAATCTCTTGATCCAGGGAGGCGATCTGCGCCACGGTCTCTCCATCCCCCCTTTCCGCATCCACCTGCGCCTGCAGCCGCGCGCGCAGCTCCTGGGCTTCCTCGTTCTGCTTCACCAGTGGATAGATGGCGCCCGTGAAGGCGTGGATGGCATCCAGCAGTTCTTGCTCGCTCATGGATGCCGCGTCACCGGAGGAGGGGAGGGAGGCGGGCGCGCGTTCGGGGTCCGCGGGCTTTTCCTCTTGCACTTTCTGTTCCTCATTCCCTTCCGGCGCGGGGAGTGGAGTTCCCGGCTTCGCTTCCGGTCCCTTGGCGGGGGTTGCCGTTGTCCCTTCTGCGGGGGGAGTGCCCCCGGGGGGAGGGGATTCTTCTTCAACGGAGAGAGTTTCTTCCGTGGATGTTTCTTCCGCCGTGGCCTGCTCCTCTTCCACTTTACGCTTGATCTCCTGCGCGACGGGCGCCTCCTCCTGGTCGAGCAGCGTGGCGCCCTCCGCCGCCGGGACGAGCGCGTCGAAGATCCCTTGGACCTTCTGCACATCGTCCAAGTCCGCCTGCTTCCCCAGCGCCTGGAGCGGCGTCTGCACGAATCGTTCCGCAAAGTAGCGGGCTGCGTCCGCGCGGTTCTTTGCACCCAGGGCTTCGGGGGAGAGGCCGGAGGTTTCCGCGGCCTTCGCGGGGGAAAACTGTTCCGATTCCACGTCACCCTGCATGCAAATGAGACGGCGCTCCTTCCCGCCGGCACGGAAGGGGGAGAACCTCATGATGCGGGGGAATCGGCGACGGTGGAGAATGCCGAGAGGAGGGAAGAGTTCTCCGGCGTCTTCTCCTTGTTCAGGATGGCGTTCCTGCGGCACTCCTGCACTGCTTCCCGCAGCTCCTTTGTCAACGCGGCAAAGGCACGGTCGTAGGATGCGAACGCCTGCCGGTAGCGCTTGTGCCGTTCCGCGTGCTGTTCGGGAATCTCGTCCTTGTACTTCTCGGCAAGCCCCGGTAGGGCAGCCATGACCAGCTCCGGCTCGATCTTGGCCATGAGCGCGTCGTAGATGCCCTGGCCGGAGGGGAGGCGGAGAGGGAGGGCGCGCGCCGGCGGGTTTTTGGGAGCAGGTGTCATGGAGGTTTGCTGTGCAGTTCAGGAGTGTTTCTTCGCCTGTTCCCTTATCGTAGACATCATTCTAGGTCCAGAAATGGAATTACTGAGGATTGTCGTTGCGCTCTCCAATTCTTTTTCTGTGGCGAAAGTTTTGGAAAAAGACATATCGTCGAGATTTCCGTAGAACTCCTGCGTGCTGAGCGTGTTCATCAAGTCGTTCACTTCACCCTCTGGGATGCCAACCATATTCCGCAGTTGCCCCAAGCGCACAGTGAGGGTGTACTTGCCATTCGGTTCCATGATGGCACTCACTGCGCTCTGGAGGTATGGTGCTTTCTCTTTGTCATGTTTGAGCCACTTGAAGGCAGCGATAAGCTTTTCCTCAGTTTGGGACTCCACGCTCGTTGTGGGCTTCTCGGTTGATGGGGAAACGGATTCCGGGGGTGCCGCGGTAACTTCAGCCGGAGCAGTGGACTGCCCTGGAGAAGCACTCGGTGTGGCAGTTGGGGTAGCGGAAGGAGCAGGGACTTCCGCAGGCCGCGCGGGTGCCGCTGGCGTTGCGTTGGGAGCGATTGGCGGAGTTGCCGCAGGGGGTGGTGAGGAAGAGGGAGCGGGAGGGGCGGTGGGCTGAGGAGAAACCTTCGCGGCTTTTTCTGCCGCAAGTGCCTGGTCAATTTCTCCTCCGAATGCCTTGAGGAAGGTTACGTTGGCGTCCACTGGTATGGTTGCCGTACCCGTATTGGTGTCACTATTCTGCGGTTGGAACGAAGTGTCGGCAAGCTCGGGATAGTGGTTGATCAACAGGGTCCCGCTTTCTTTCGTTATGGAAATCCTGACGAACAAACCCGTCTCATCGTGGGTCACCTGCATCCCCCCCAGGATCGTTGTCAGGGGGTGCTCGGCGGGGAGGCGGGTTTTCCAGGCATCGAGGTACAGTTTCGTGTAATCTGCAAGCGCTTTGCTCTGTTGAACGTAACCATTGACCTCAAGCTTCTCGTTCCGCATGTCCTGCTCCACCTGTCCTTTCTCTTGGATCTGTTTCTGTTTAGAAGCGCGGCGCGCATCGATTTGCCATTGGATGTCGGCTAACTCCCTTTCCATTGTGACAATTGCGCCTTGAAGCTGCTGCGCATCGGTGGAGCTGTTGCTGATGCCACTCAGCCGTGACTTGGCGTTATCGAGTTTTTTCTGAGTTTCATCTTTCCTGTCGATCCAGTTCTTCTCGTCTGTCTCATCCTGTTGAATGCCTTCGTTCAATTCCTTTGTTTTCTTGCTTGTATCGCCTTGCCTTTTGTTGAGGTAGTCCTCTGTATTCGTAGCGCCTCTCTCCTTCATGGATTTGGCGATCCGCTCCTGCTTTTCCAGGGGTGACTCATTCGCCGTCTTCGAGCCGCGTTCCGCGCCCTGTCGAGATTGCGGTGCCTCTGGCCCTTGCGCATCACTCTGGTTCTGCATCTCTTCCTTCCCCATGTACTTCTGCCACATCTGGATGAGGAGCCCAAGTGCTTCCATGGCCGCCTCCAGCCGCTGTCCCCAGGTCAACTTGTCGTCGGAGAAATGCGCCAAGGCTTCGTCAAATTTCTTTCCCATGGTGTCCGGCGCGGGCTTCTCCAGCTCTTGCGTCGCCTTCTCTCTCGCTTCCGGTCCACCGGCCCTGATGGCATCAATATTCTGCTGGAGCGAACTGCCTGCTTCCGTATCCATTGCCTGTGGGATGCTGGCGATACTCCTTGTGTCCGGCATGGCGTCCTGAACTTTCTGGATTCTCCCTCCCATCTCCGGTTGCAGGTCAGTATGGTTCTGGATGTTCATTTGTTCCAACGCCGGGGAGAGTGAATCTGCGGCAGCCTCCATGGCGGGTGTCGCCTGTACCTCCGGCAACGGGCCTTCGACATGGCGGAGCAGCCTTCGCTCCTTGTCGCCGATGGGGAAGAAGGGGAAAGACATGGGGGCGGTTATGCAGAGGTGATCTGGGATTCCAGGCTCTTGAGCACGTTGGCTTCCTCTTCCCTGCTCTTGGCTTCCGCCGACGTGAGCGAGAAGTGGCGCAGGGCGGAGACGGCGAGCTGCATGTCGGCATTCCAGTCCAGGAAGGCGTCGTCGAATTTGCTGAACGATTCCTGGTAGCGCTTGAAGCGCGCGGCGCGCTCCTCCGGCACCTCTCCGCGGTACTTCTGCCGCAGGTGGGGAATGCTCACGGAGACCAGGTCCAGGTCGATCTTCCCCATGAGGGCGTCGTACACGTCCAGCGCGGAGGGCATGGAGAACACCGAGGGGGGGAGTGCCGTTGGGGGAGGGGTGGGAACCATGGGGGAATTCAAGAGGATCGCTTTTCCTTACGCATCGCCGTTTCCATGCAGTGGCGCTGGATGGTCCGCCAGTCGAAGGGGAACTTGTACGTCTCTGCCGCGCGGACGAAGGACGCGAACACCGACCAAGGGCTTCGCGCGGCGAAGAGGAAGGCGTTGCCGGTTTCCTGCACGGGGTCGTAGTCCTCCAGGAGGGTCGTCCCGCGGCCATGCTCGCTTCCCTCGAGGGCGATGGGCACCACGCCGTAGTGCAGGCAACGGCCTACCACGTCCACGTCCGCAGGGTCGGTGAGGAAGAGCGCCATGTCCGCGGCGGCGAGCATCAGATGAACGTCCTTTTCCTCCTCCGTCACGATGTGCACGCGGTGGTTCTGGTCGGCCGCGAGCTTGGTGAAGAGCGCACCGAACCTCTCCGATCCCTTTCCCAGGATGAGCAACTCCAGGGGGAGCGTGAGGAGTCCGGGGAGAGTCTGCACCAGGAGCTCACCCCCTAACTTGTCCGTCATGCCCTGGGGCAAGCAGAGAACGGGGCGGCGGGGTTCCGCCGGCCACCCGAGTTCCCGCTGGAGCGCGGTCTTGTTCTGCAGCTTGAGATCAAGGCTCCCAATGCTGAATTTCCGCGCTATGAGGGGGTCGAAAGAGGGGAGGAAGGGGTGCATGAGTTTTTCTAGATATTATAGCGGAAAAGTGGTGTATTGAGGAGTTAGCTATACTTGACAGATATCTGAATATTATTAAAGTAATCAAACAAATCGAGGATTGCGTACAGTCCATCTTTGGTAGCACTGATTGCCTCGAATGCGTCCTCAGAAGCCTGTGTTTCTGCCCTCCTCCATGGCACTATTCCTGCCATGAAGCACTTGGTCGTCATCGACGGTCACCCGACTTCGCCCTGTACCGATCGCTTCGCTCTGGTACAGGGCTTCGCCGGGCAAGCCACATCACTTTCCTAGTATGAAGCACCTCGTCCTCATCGACGGTCATCACCTTATGTACAGGGCCTACTACGCGATCCCCAGGACGTTGCAGACTTCCAAAGGGGAGCAGACCAACGCCATCTACGGCGTGGCATCCATGCTCCTCGCGATCCTCAACATCGAGAAGCCCGACGCGCTGCTCTTCTGCTTCGATGCCGGCGAGGAGACGTTCCGCCACCAGGAGAACGCCACGTACAAGGAGGGGAGGGCGGAGACGCCCGATGAGTTCTACGTTCAAGTTCCGCGCATCGTGCAGATGGTGGATTCCTTCGGGTTCAAGCACGTGTCGGACCTCCGGTACGAGGCGGATGATTTCCTGAGCACGTACGCGGTTGCCGCGGAGAAGGCCGGGTGGAGGGTGACCATCGTCACCGGGGACCGGGACGCGTTCCAATTGGCAACCGAGAACATCCGCATCGCCATCCCCCACAAGGGGTACCAGCAAGCGGAGTACCTGGGGCCTTCCGAGATCCTTTCCAAGTACGGCGTGCGACCGGACCAGGTGCCTTCCTACAAGGGGCTCGTGGGCGACGCCTCCGACAACCTCCCCGGCGTCAACGGCATCGGCCCCAAGGGGGCGGCGCTCCTCCTGCAGCAGTTCGATACGCTCCGGGGCGTCTACGGCCACCTGGAGGAGATCAAGGAGAGCGTCAAGGCCAAGCTCATCCGCGACCGCGAGCAAGCGTTCTTCTGCGAGCACATGGCAACGCTGGTGTGCGATATCCCCTTGCCCTCTTCCCTGGGGGAAATCACCCTCCATGAACTTCCGGTGCAGCCGGTCCATGCGTTCTTCCGCGAGGTGGAGTTTGCGGCGCTCGGGAAGAGATTCGATGCGCTCGTGAAGTCACCGTACGGGATCGGACGATGGAAGCAGGAGGAGGGGATGGCGGAAGCGAAGAAAGGGGAGGAGCAGATGACGTTGTTTTAACAAATGTTCACAATTCGTATTCATCGAGAAAATGGGAGTAAAACCATGAATAAATATTGTGGAACATCCCTCTGTGTACACAAAAGAGCTGGGTAGAAAAAGTGCTCAGTTTGTGGCTTACTGAACACGAAAGATATTCAGATACCTCTTGCGTGGCTCATCCAAGCCCCTTTAGACTTCCTACCGTTTTCTTTTTGCGACTCCGCCCTCTTCCGCCGGTCGTTTCCCCCCTGCTTGTATGTCAAAGGAACGCGTCCTAGCGAGTCTCGACATCGGGAGCGCTAAGATCCGCACCGTCATCGCCGTCGTGGACGGCGCGGATGCCGACCACCGCATCCCCAACGTGATCGGCGTCGGCCTTTCCCCGTCCCTGGGCATGCGCAAGGGGCACGTGATCGACGTGGAGGAACTCATCCACAACATCATCTCCTCCCTGGAGGACGCGGAACGCATGGCGGGGGTGCCCGTGAACCACGTGTGCGTGGGCATGAGCGGCTCCCACATCGAGAGCTTCGATAGCAGGGGGGTGATCGCCATTTCCGGTTCGGAGATCACAGTGGAGGACATCGCGCGCGTCCTGGACGCGGCGCAGGCCATCTCCATCCCCGCCAATCGGCGGATCCTGCACATCGAACCCAAGGCGTACGCCGTGGACGAGCAGCGCGGCATCAAGAACCCCCTCGGCATGACGGGGATCCGCTTGGAGGTGGAGGCGCATATCGTCACCGGGCACGTGCAGCACGTGAAGAACATCGAGAAGTGCATCGACCAGGCGGGCGTGGACATCGACGCCCTGGTGCCTTCCACCATCGCCGCCGCGGAAGCCACCCTCACCAAGCGCCAGAAGGAACTGGGCGTCCTGGTGATCGACGTGGGCGCGGGGTGCACCAGCGTGGCCATCTTCGAGGAGGGCACCATCCTCCACTCCGTTTGCCTGCCGGTGGGGGGCGAGAGCGTGACGAGCGACATCGCCATCGGCCTCAGGACCTCCATCGACACCGCTGAGAAGATCAAGATCGAGTTCGGGTCCGTCCTTCCGGGCGAGATGAGCGAGCGCGAGATGATCGACCTCTCCACCGTCTCCAAGGTGGACACGCAGACCGTGAGCAAGAAGTACATGGCCGAGATCATGCAGGCCCGCTACTACGAGATCTTCACCCTCATCAAGAACGAGCTCCAGCGCATCGGCCGCAGCGGCATGCTGCCCGCGGGGGCGCTCCTCACCGGCGGCGCCGTCAAGGCGCCCGGCGTCCTGGATCTGGCGCGCGACGTCCTCGGCCTTCCCGTCCAGATGGGCTTCCCGGTGGACATCGGCGGCGTGATCGAGAAGGTGGACGACCCCGCCTACGCCACGGCCCTGGGCACGCTCGTGTGGGGCATGCGCGAGGAGGAACATTTGGGCTCACGGAACCCCTTCCAGATGAAGCGCGCCGTCAAGCAAGTCGGTTCCTGGCTCAAGTCGCTCTTTCCCTGAATAGTCATATAGGACGCCTCCTGTACCTTCATTCCCTCCCTCCCATGTCCGATACGTTCCGTTCCATCTTCGGCCCCCGACCCCAGGTGACGCCCGCGACCGTCGGCGGGGCCGGCAGCGCAGGCGGTTCCGCGCAGGACGATGCCAGCGCGCGTGAAGTGCGCCCCGACGCCCTTCCCGGCGCGGTCATCCGCGTGCTGGGATCCGGCGGCTCCGGCGGCAACGCCGTCTCCCGCATGATCCACGAGAAGGTGCAGGGCGTGGAGTTCATCGCCGTGAACACCGACGTGCAAGCGCTCTACCACAACCCGGCCGACCGCAAGATCACCATCGGGCGGGGGACCACCAAGGGGCTCGGCGCGGGCGCCAATCCCGACATCGGCAAGAAGGCCGCCGAGGAAAGCCTGGAGGAGATCAAGGACGCCCTGGAGGGCACGGACATGCTCTTCATCACCTCGGGGCTGGGCGGAGGCACGGGGAGCGGCAGCACGCCCATCATCGCCGAGGCGGCCCGCAGCATGGGCATCCTCACCGTGGCCGTGGTCACCAAGCCCTTCAGCTTCGAGGGCTTCAAGCGTAAGAAGCAGGCGGAGGAGGCGCTGGACCTGCTCAAGGGCAAGGTGGACACCCTCATCACCATCCCCAACGACAAGATCCTCTCGCTCATCGACAAGACCACGCCCCTCATCGAGGCGTTCCAGGTGGTGGACGAGGTGCTCAAGCACGCCATCGAGGGCATCTCCAGCATCATCACGGTGCACGGACTGGTGAACGTGGACTTCGCGGACGTAAAGGCCATCATGCAGGACGCCGGTACGGCCCTCATGGGCATCGGCTACGGCACGGGCGACAGCCGGGCGGCGGAAGCGGCGCGCGCCGCCATCGACAGCCCCCTGCTGGAAACGAGCATCCACGGCGCCATGGGCATCCTGTTCAACATCACGGGCGGCAACGACTTGAGCATGTTCGAGGTGGACGAGGCCGCGCGCATCATCACGGAGGCCTCCGCGCCCGAGGCGAACATCATCTTCGGCGCGGTGATCGACGAGCAGTTCACGGGCCAGATCAAGGTGACCGTGGTGGCCACGGGCTTCAGCGAGAAGGAGAACATCCTCACGCCGGCGGCGTCCAACCCGGCGCAGCGGCTCATGAAGTCAACGTTCTCGCGCCCCGCCTCGGCCCCCCCCGAACGCGACCTGCGTTCCCCCCCCATGATGGACCCCAACGTGAAGTCCAATTCTCCGCATCTGAATGAGGAGGAATTGGAAGTCCCGGCGTTCATGAGGAAGCCGTTGAGTAAGTAATTGTTTCATTTTCTTGTCTACAAAGAGACGCCCGCAACGGGCGTCTTTTTGTTGTTTGTGTTCCTACCTCACCCCCTATCCCCCTCTCCTTCCACGTTCGAGAGCGATGGAGCGAGTGGATGAATAGGACAAACGAAAAGGAGAGGAGAGGGGGGATGTAGTTGTAGTTGTTCCTACTCTGCAGGCTTGATTGATACGATGAGACAAACAACAAAAATCCCCCTTCTCCGCATTTCCAAAGGAGACATAGCAAAGCACCCGCTTACCCTTTCCGATGATGAGGACGGAGAAGGGGGTAGGGGATGAGGAAAAAACAATACAGAAAGGCTAAGAAGTAACATGCGTCCCCGTCGACCCAAACCCCCCCCGCGTCTCCGCCCCGTGGCCATCCACTTCCTCCCACTCCGCCTTCTCCACCTTCACGAATAATCCCTGGGCGATGCGCTCGCCTCGCTCCACGGTGACGGGCTTATCGGTCACATTCTGGACCTGCACGAAGACCTCGTCCTGCGGCCCGTGGTAGTCCCCATCAATCACGCCGAGGCTGTGGGGGCATACCAAGCCCTTCTTGCGTGGCAGGGAGGAGCGGGGGAGAACCAGGAGGGCGTAGCCCGGCGGCACCCTCACGATCACGTTCCCGGGCACGAGCCCTATCTGTCCGGCTCCGATCACCGTCGTCTCCCGCGTGATGAAGTCGAAGCCAACCGATCCGGGGGTGTGGTATTCCGGGAGGGGGAGGGAGGGGTCGATGCGTTGAATACGGATGCGCATAACTCTCAGTGGATGAATGCGTTGGCCTGCCGGCCGTAGCTCCCGCAGGGAGCGAAGGCCGGATGGGGACGCGCATGGGAAGAGTATACAGCGGTTACGCCGTATGTACTTCCCTCTGCTTGTCTTCCCAAATCTTTTTCACCCTCTCGTACTCCAGTTCTTCGCTTCCCGCCTCATTGAGGAAGCTGCTCTCGCTTTGTGCGAGGACGCTCTTGAAGACGTCGATGTTGTCGAGAATCGCCTTCTGCAGCTGTTCCGTGAAACGCGGGAAGACTTCTTCGCTCAGGATCTTCGATCCCGGAGGGTTGCGCTGGTAGCCGTCGTTGGGATTCTCTGCGCTCACTTCCGCAACCGTGAGCATCTCCTCTTTTACAACGCCGAGGGCACCCCTGCCCCCCGCAGTCGTTCCCCAGGAGATGCTGTCGAAGATGTGCGCACTGTTGAGCGCGCGGATAAGGTCCGTCATTTTCCTCCGATAGTCCCATGCCGTATGTTTCGGCGAGGAGGGCGGCACCGTCTTGAATTGCGACACGGAGAGCGTGGGCGGGTTGGTCACCGCCTTCCCGTTCCTCGTGAGGGTGTTATCCATGAAGATGTACGCAGCAAGGCTCTTTGCGAAGAGGCGCGCGTCGTCCGCCGTAAAACGGTCGAGGTTGTCTCTATCGAGACTCGCGAGGTTGCCGAAGATCTTCATCTTCGAGTTGAAGCCGACGTATGCGTTCTTGAGGCCTTCCGGCGTCACCTTCTGCCTGCTACCCGAGATGACGTTGAGCATGTTGCTCATCTCGTTGTAGTCCATCTGCGTCACGGCGAAGGGGATATCCTCGTGGTCGTATCCCTCGGCGTTCCGCGCGGAACCTTTGCTCAAGCGCCGCTTCACCTGTTCGTCGCGGGCGACTTCGAAGTGGAACCAGAGCGTGGTCTTGAGGCCAGGTTTGTATGTAGGCCTTCCATCCCCATCATACTCACGCAGGCGTTTCGACAGAGCCTTGATTTCCGGCAGGGAGTTATTGTGGCCGTAGAAGTATTCGATCTGGGGGAAGAACTGTATGATGCTGCCGTGCTGCCCTGCCATGGCGCGCAGGCGCTCAATGGGGAGCAAGCCACACGCCACACCCTGGACAAGATAGTACATTTTATCTTCCATGAACATCTTCCCATTCTTGATAGAGTACTCGATCACTTCCTCATAGAGGTGGGGTTTGACGTCGTCAGGGAAGGGAGGGGGCGGGAGGCCCACCTTCCCACGTTCTTCCTTGCGCGCTTGCCAGTCCTTGTAGAGGTGCAGCTGCCGTTCCAAGTTCCCCGACAAGCCGCCACTGACGTTACTGTACTGGTCCACGGTCTGGATGTACTGCTTCTTGCGGCTTTCCGTATTGGAGTCATTGGAACTGCGCCACTTGTAGTAAAGTTCCTTGTCAATCCAGGTTTCGGAAATCATCTTGCGCAGCCAGGTATCGCGCAGGATGTCATCCCGCAGGCAGGCATCTTTGGGCATACGGAATCCGGATTTCTTTTCGAGCGTGCTCCATACGTCCACATCATTCCAATCCATTTCGCCGCGATCACAGATAAGCTCGATGCACCCGCGGATCTCGTCCAGGTTCCCCGATACCGAGAGGCGGTGGAGCACGGTGTGCGTGTCCCACTTCTCCATAGCCTTCTTCCACTTCTCCACCGATTCCAGTTCCGCCCCCCCGTACCGGCGGTCATGGTACCCGCGCAGCTTGGCGAAGTAGCGGGAGCCGGCGATGGGAATCTTGCCGCCGCCCCGTACGAGCGCATCGTTGAGCACGTTGCCAACGTCCTGCAGGAGGCGCTGCTGGTTGCGGCCCCAGATGGTCTTGAAGTCCTCAATCGTGTCCTTCCACAGCTTCGCGATGTCGAGGAGGCTCATGAAGCGCACGCGGTCCCAAAAGCCCGGTTCCTCCGCTTTCTTCTCTCCACTGATATCCCAAAAAACCCGGTCAAAGATCTGTACCTCTTGGATGATATCTTTGGTTTCATTCTTCAAAGCGTCAATATCCGGTAGCACGAGGCGCTGCTGCGCCTTGAAGCGTCTCTCGTAGTCTTCCAGCCTCCGGTGAGCATCGGCAACCTTAGTGCCACACCGCTCCATGAATGCAAGAACGTCAGGCTTCGTGGTATCGCGATATGCGCTATAGAACGCGTCGATATTCTTTACGTTGGTGCTGATCTCCGCGAGCGCGTTCTTGACGAGCGACGTTTCTTCACTATCGGTTCCTCCTCCTCCCATCCTTTCCTGGAGGGCAACCGGCGCACCCCCGCCGTTTTCCACGTCCTCCCCGGTATCGGACGCATCCTCATCGCCGTCGGTGAACATGCGTCCTTTGCGGGGGGCGGATGAGGGAAGTGGAGACGGGTGCTCTCGCGCCGTTTCCGGCGTTCCCCGGAGCATGGCGAAGAGCTCCTGCTCGATGTTCTTGGCTTCGCGCAGCGGATCCTCTGGGGTCGTGGTCGAAGGTTGCGCTCCCTGTTCCACCCAGTCGGCGTAGTGGGAGAACAATTCCTCCAGTGCGTACTCCCGCCGCAGTTCCCTCAGTCGTTGTGCGGCGAGCGAGGGGTCGGAGGGGAACTGCGCATCGGCCATCCGCCGGAATTCCCGCTGCAGTTCCTCCTCGAGGTAGTACGGCATGAGCCGTTCCAGGAGCGCGTCAAAATCCTCCCTCCGCGCCCTCTCATCCTTCCCCAGAGCCTGCTCCATTTCCGCCAGGAGGAGGCTGGGGAGCACTCCCTGGCGGAGAATGTGCAGGATGCCGTGGCCGCGCTCGTGGGCGATCACTCGTTCCCGTGCGGCGCCATCGAGCCCACGCCAGATGTGGATGCGTTCGTCCTCGAAGCAGAAGAAGCCGTTCTTCCCCGGAGGGAATGCCTCCGGACCTTCTTCCCGTATGTCCCCGAGCCCGGAGAGCGCCTTCCGCGCCTGTTCCAGTTGATCCGTCTGCACTTGCGCATGCGTCCACTCGCGCCGCATTTCCTCAAGGAGCCGCGCCCTGGGCTCGTCACCGGCGAGGATCCGCGCTGCAATGCCCGCGGCACGCTCAAAATCCTCCTGGATTGCCCCTCCGCGCCGCGAGAGGTGGGAGGGAATGCGGAGGTGTTTGCAGATGGGCGCGTCCAGCAGCGGGACGATATCCCCGAGCACGTTGCTCACCCGCTCGCGTATCTCCTTCACGATATCCGCGGGCTTGTCGTGGACGGCGTCGTAAAGCTGCTCCGGGGTAGGGACCTGCGCTGTCAGCTCGCCCATCCGCGCTTCCATCCGTTTCGCACCGGCGTTGATGCCGAGGTAGTTGCCGTCGTTCTTGGCAAGCTCCGCATCCACCGTCGCACGGAGGTCGGGATTGAAGCGCGTGGCATCGACGCAGCGGGGATAGTTGAGGCGCAGTCCAACCAGAAGGTTCTTGTCCCCTGCCGTGCCCGCGTACTGCGTGAAGACGTAGGTGACGTCCTTTGCGGAGTGCCATGGGCCATCCGGGGACGTGATGTATTGGAAGAGCGATTCCACGCCTTCCCTTGCCGCCGGATCCCGCGTGATGCGGGCGCCGACGCGAACGGCCCACTGCTCCGCGGCTTCCTGTTCCCTCCGCAGTTCCGCAAGGCGTTTGTGCTCATCCTTTACGTCGAAACGGTCATTCTCCTTCCCAAAGTCCTCCACCATCTTCAGGAGTGTCGCTGCGCGTCCCGTGAACGCGTCGGGTTCCGCACTCTGCGCGGACTCGTACATCTGCCGCACCGCATCCCCGCGCTGGTACAAGTCCTGGAGGGCGGAGGAGAGCGTGGTGCCGTACAATGCCAGGCATACGCGCTCCGCGATGTCATTGCGTTCGCGCGGCGTCTTCCCCTCCAATGTTTCCCGTGGGACGTTGAGGGAGAGGAGGAAGGCCTGCTCACGCTGCTCTTCCGCGGTGTGGAATGTTTCCACGCGCTTCTCCAATTTTCTCCGCACGTGTCCCTTGAGCGTTCCACTCCACTCCTGCAGTTCTCCAACATAGTCCCTGCGCCATGCCGTCCAGTCTTCCTCCTTCCGGTGTTCCGCCGCCCTTTGCCGCATGCCCGTGTTCTGTTTCTTGGTGAGGGCGTTCATTGCGCTTACCAAAGTTTGGATGATGCCCCAGCGTTCTGCGGAGTCGGGAACACGCGTATCAAGCTGCAATGCCGTACGAATGGTCCAACTGTCCGTAGGATTGTTGCGCAGGTGTTCCGCGACGTCATCCCGGAGGGTTGCGGGCAGTTGTGACGTCAAACTGGTTATGGCATTCGGCGTACCCGAGAACAGCAGTGCGATGTCGGTTGCCGGTATACGTTGCGTCACGTGTTCCCGCAGGCTCTGCAACGCCTCGTTGATGCGCTGACGCTCGGTTTCCGGAAGGGCGTTGAGTTCCTCACCACCTTCCAGCCTGAGCCGCGTTTCCACGGCGTCACTGAAGAGATGGATAACTCCGATCCTGTCGTCGAGCTTCTTGATCAGATTGATCGTTGCAGGGATGTCTTCCAGTACGCTCCGTACGTACGTTTCTTTTGGCTGTCCGATCTCCATGTCGAACTCGGCGAGTTCGGCAACCTCATCCGATGCCACGAGCCGGGACAAGACGACATCGATATCCGGCACGGCCGCAGCCGTCATTTCCCGAAATTGTTTGGATAGTCCGGAGACCGTGTCTGGAGCGGCATCGCCTTGCTCCTGTGCAGATTCAGCTTCCAGCTTCCTCTTCCTCTCGTCATCCGCGAACCGCAGCTCCCGCCTCTCCCGTTCGGGGGAGCCGAAGGCATGCGTGCCGACGATGGCGAAGTAGCGCGTCATCGTCAGAGCTTGAGGATGCGGATGAGGTAATCGAGGGCACGTTCCTTCTGGCTCCTCCGCTCATGCAGGTACGGCGCGATGGTCCGGCGTATGAGGGCAGGGTCCACGGGGCCGGTCTGGATGACCGTCTCGCGGTTCCATCCCGCCTTGCGGCAAATGTGGAGTTCGGTGTGCGTTGGAAGGGCGACGAACCAGAAGTCCGCACAGTCCTTCCACTCGGTGAACGCGTCATCGTACT
The DNA here is from genome assembly GCA_964358505.1 of uncultured Candidatus Peribacteria bacterium. GTDB lineage: Bacteria > Patescibacteriota > Gracilibacteria > Peribacterales > Peribacteraceae > CAIKAD01. The sequence goes on along the minus strand of CAYHOS010000018.1, from coordinate 4,310 downwards.
GGAAGCCGTGTTCATCCATGCCGATGCGGTGGAGCGCGGGACGGGCATTGCGGAGGAGGAAGTAGACGCCGCCCAGGAGGACGACCGCCAGGGTGAAGCTCCACGTGTGGGAGAAAATCCCGTACACGGCGCCCAGGAGGACGAGGCCGAAGGCCGCGGCGTACCACCGGGCGGAGCGCTGGGGAGAGGGCAGGGAGGGGGCCTCCCATGCCAGGAGCGGTGTGGGCAGAGTTTGTGTGTTCAAATCCTATAATTCTAGCAGAAAAGGCAGTTTTATTCTCCGGTAAAAAGTTGCATGAATAAACAAATATTGTATAGAATTATCTGTTTGCAGAATGTCATTTGCACGTAATGAACAATGGAGGAATGATGCAATAAGTGTGACTTTATGAAGTCAAGCATCGTTCACTTCAGGAGGAGCTGGAGAGCGGCAACTGTGACCACGATGCAGAAGAGTTTTCGAGCCTAGGCGGTACTTGCATAGGCAAGATGGAATGCTAAACTCGCTCTCCTCTTTCCCTGCACAATCTATGATCAATACGAGAGGCATCCCCGAAGAAGAACGCAAAATTCTCGCTGCTGCCTATGACCTAGTTTCCATCCCAAATCTTGACACAGAGCGATTTCTAGGCAATATCGATTGGAGACTGTATACGGAACACTGCATGGACGGCCACCTTAGTTCTTATGGATGGGGGAATGCATATGAGGATTACGAACAAGTGATGCCTATACGGCAATGGATCAACGATGAGACACATTATGCACTTGAACGGCTGGTGAAAGACAGCCCGCAGAAAATCAATGACGCAGTGTACCGCGCAATGCGGATACGCGTTGTTCAGGCCATAGCTCACCGTGCCATTGAGTTGTTGTCAACATGGGAAAAGCATCAGTGGCCGCCGAATGATGATCCAAGGAATCTGCGAGCGTCACTCGCGTCGTATCTGGATCCTGAGTATGACACGAGTGGGAATAGTGAAGCTCCCCGCCCTAACGGGCGGGGCATCTCCTGATGCGCTTCGCGGCTCCTCTCGAGCGGAACCCCGCACCGGAGGCCCTGACCATTCCTCCCCGACCTGACGGTCGGGGCCTCCTGGTGCGTGGGTGAAGCGCGGGATCAGGTCAACCTCGGACGAGCTTGAACCCAAACGAGGTCGTCCCTCGGCGAGCTACGCTCGCTCGGGACACTCTTGCCCCATGAGGCTGGTCGGACACCCAAAACCGAACGGCACCACTGTAGTCACGAGGACGCACGCGACAGATCCACCTCCGCTCCCCTGCGGGGAGGCTACGGTGGACGGCCTACTGCGAAGGCCGGAGGGGGTGGAGGTTTCTGCGTGAGGCCTTCCTTTCCACATGACGGCAATCTTGGTACGATGGGCTTGGGTGAGGGCAATTAGCTCAGCTGGTTAGAGCGCCACATTGACATTGTGGAGGTCACTGGTTCGAATCCAGTATTGCCCACCATCCTTCGCAACGCGAAGGATGCCCACCCGGTATCATCCGCCATCACCGCATCGCTTCCCACACGAAGAACGCCGTGAGCACGGCCGTGCCAAGCAGGGAAGCCCAGACGAGGATCCACAGGGAGCGCCGCACTGCGGCAGGGGAAGGCCGGAAGGGGATGGGGAGGAGCGCGAGGAATACCAGTGCGCAGAGGACGAGCGCGACGAGGCCTTTGGAGATCCAGTGATGGCCGGTGAGGGAGGCGAGGAACGTCTTGAACGGCGGCCGCAGGTCGGCGGCAACCGTTATGGCGGTGACGGCGACGACGGCGAGGGCGGAGCCGAGGGAGAGGGAGAACGCGAGCTTTGGGCGGTTCATGGCGGAGAGGGGTTACCGTACGGCGCCGGAGACGGCAAGGCCGAGGAGGGCGACGAGGGTGCCAAGGAAGACGGACGTTCCCGCGAGCGCGGCAACCGCTTTCCGTCCCGCGGCGCGTTCCTTCTTGCCGCCCCCCGCCATCCACACGGCGCAGCAGAGGGTAAGCGCCAGGAACGGCAGGAAGAGGAAGACGTGCTCCTTGAGTTCCATGCCGACCGCGTGCGCCAGCGGAAACGGCCCCCCCTTGATGACCGGTTTCACCACGGGCCCGTAGTAGCGGACGTAGTAGACGCCGCCGCTGATCCACGATGCGGCGTAGCCGAGGAGCGTCACGAGGGAGAAGGAATGCAGGCGCCGCAAGCGCGGTTCCGCACTGAGCGCCTCCAGCCACGCGGCGCCGGAGGCGAGGACGGCGGACAGCCCCGTGAGGACATGCGTTGCCAGGAGGAGGGCGAAGGGAAGAGGCATCAGCGCCTGGAAGGAGGGGGGCGCGCGGCGCGGTCGAGGAGGCGGAGGACGACGCCCACCACTGCCACGGCAACCGCGTACAGGAGGAGGATGGATCCGTACGACGCCTGCATGCCGCGCCATGATCCCAGGATGAGCGCGGCGTACCAGGAGGTGAACGAGAGGGCGCTCCCGATCCCCACGGGGATGCGCCGGATGTGGAGGAGGAACGAGTTGAGCACGAGGACGAGGGCGATCGTCATCTTCGCCCAGAAGACCGGGCTGTAGAGCCGCATCGTGTCGCCTGCAAGGCGGAACGCGAGGAGGTACCCGAAGCCGGAGAGGACGAGGAGGATGAGCCCCGCCCTCATGACGGGGAGGGTGAGGCGAAGGAAGCCGCGTTCCGTTGCGTCAATAGCGCCGTCCCGGATGGCGCGAAGGTAGAGCACTTCGCCGAAGGTGGCCCCGCCTGCGCCAAGGACGGTGCCGATGATGTGGGCGATGGTGAGGAGGGGATACCAGATCACGCGGGCGCGGGGGTCGGAACGCATCGTACCTGCATCCCACCGGAGAGTACACTGCACGCATGTGGCAACTGCTCCTCGATTTCCTCTTCCCCCGCCGTTCCCTCACGGGGACGGAGGGGGAGTGGATCACGGAAGAAGAGCGGGCACAGCTTAGGGCGGATCCCGTTATCCTCGAAACGGAGCAGTTGCGGCGGCAGGGGTTCCTCTCCCTCGACCGCCTGGTGGCCGCTTGCGATTACCGCAAAGTCCCCCTGGTGCGGAAGGCGGTCCACACCCTCAAGTACCGCGGCACGCGCCCCATGGTGCAGGAGCTTTCCGCGTTCCTGGCGTCCGCATCGGACCATTTTTCCCTCCGGTGGAATACTACCATCACTCCCGTCCCTCTCCACTGGTCGCGCCGCTTTAGGAGGGGATTCAACCAGGCGGAACTCCTGGCGCGCTGTGTTGCGGAAAAGCTCGGCCTCACGTTCAGCAATCTCCTGCAGCGCAAACGCGCAACCGGATCGCAGGTGGGGAGGGGGAGGGTGGAGAGGGTGGGGGCGATGAAAAACGTGTTCCGCGTGCGGAAAGGGGAACCGGTGCCTCCGTCCGTCATTCTGGTTGATGACATCTGCACCACGGGAGCGACCATGGATGCGTGCGCGAAGGCGCTCAAGGAAGCGGGTGCGTTGTTCGTGGAGGGGTGGGTGGTGGCGAAGGATTAATTTCCTCCATCCCCCCGGCCCCTTCCTCCGGAGGAGGAAGGGGAGAACGTGTATAGGTGTATGCACGCAAACATTCCCCTCCTCCGAAGGAGGAGGGGGTAGGGGTGGAGGAAACAAACAAAGGAGGAGGGCGTAAAGCCCCGTGGGGGCCACGCCCCTTTACGGGGGGTAGGGGTGGAGGAAAAAATATCACCGCATACTTATCTATATCAGGCGCAACTCAATAACGCTGTGGAAAACTTTTTCGTTATCCACCGACGCTGTAGGATCGCTTTCCATGACCGTTGTCGTCTCCGCCATCGCCTTCCTGCTCCTCCTATCCGTCCTCGTGGTCATCCACGAGCTGGGGCACTTCTTCGCCGCGAAGGAAGCGGGGGTGACCGTGGAGGAATTCGGCTTTGGCTTGCCGCCCAAGGCCATGCATCTCTTCGTGTGGAAGGGGACCACGTTCACGCTCAACTGGATCCCCTTCGGGGGGTTTGTGCGGCTCAAGGGGGAGAACGTGGAGCGGGAATCGGATCGGAAGGCGAAGGGGAGCTTCTCGGCGGCGTCCATCCCCGCGCGCATCGTCATCCTCACCGCCGGCGTGGCCATGAACTTCCTCTTCGCCATGCTCCTCTTCACCGTGGGGTTCTCCGTGGGGCGGTGGATCCCCACGTACCTGAACTACGAGGGGCTGGAGGCCGCGGCGGAGCGGGGGGAGGTGCACATGGTGCCGGCCGTCCTCATCGATGAGCTGGTGGAGGGGGGGACGGCGAAGGCCGCCGGCGTGCCCGTTCCCAGCATCCTCACGCACGTCAACGGC
>CAYHOS010000017.1:0-23659 GCA_964358505.1 uncultured Candidatus Peribacteria bacterium | reverse complement strand
TCCGTCCTGTTCGTCTCCTTCATCCTCACGGCATTCCTCCTCCCATCCGCGGCGCCAGGCGTGGCTCTGGCGGAAGGAGTGTTCCCCGACGTGGCGGAAACGCACGTGTTCCGTCCCGCCATCGAGGGTTTGGTGCGTCTCAATGTCATCAACGGCAACCCCGACGGCACGTTCCGACCCGGTGACCCCGTGAACCGCGCGGCCATGCTGAAGATGCTGTATTTAGCCATGGGAAAGACACCGTCTTCCAGTGCCACGGGGTGCTTCCCCGACGTGCAGAAGGGGAGCTGGTACGAGTCCTACGTGTGCGACGCTGCGGCCAAGGGATACGTGAAGGGATATGTAGCGGAGAATGCCTTCAAGCCCGCGCGCCCCGTCTCGCGCGCGGAGGCGCTGAAGATTACGGTCGTCGTGATGGACATTCCGCTCATGGACGAGGATGCGGTCGATATCTGGGCGAATGCCGGCCACTACGCGGATGTCACGCACGATGCGTGGTATGCCCCCTACGTCGCTACCGCCGCAACGCGCGGCATTCTCCCGCTCGCGGGGAAGGAGGAAGAGGAGGCGCTTGTCCCCGCGGAGCCGATTGACCGTGCGGAGGCGGCCGCGCTCATCTGGAACGCCCTCCAAGGAGTCCTCTCCTCCGCGTCGTCCGCGAGCAGCGAGGATCCCCCTGCCGCTTCTTCCTCGGCTTCCACCGGCCAGGCGAGTTCCCGGTCGCAGGCGACGTTCGACGACACGGGAGCCACGGCCGATATGCTCAGCCCAACGTTCCCCTTCGTGGACACACAGCGATTCCACGGAAAGAAGCCCTTCTCCTACAAGTTCGCCGTCAGCAGTTCCGCGGTGGCGGAGTTCACCGTGCGGTTGCGCGACGGCGGGATGGGGAGCCTCTCGTGCACGCTGTTCCGCATGGAGAAGGAAGGCTTCTCCACGGAGTACTACCTTGGGTACCAGGAGAACGGCACGTGCTACCTGAGGGTCGCCGTGCGGCCGGGAAACTACCAGTTGCAGCTGCAGCCGACGGTGGCGGACACCACGTACATCGTGGAGTCGGGCGTGGGGACGGGCGACGGCAACGACGGCTTCACCCAAGCACCCGTGCTCCCGTACGGCAAGACGCGCGTGGACATGCTGGAGGCGAACGACCTGGAGGACTGGTTCACGTTCACCGTCCATGAGGAGCAGATGATGACCGTGGATCTCTCCAGCAGCGAGAGCCTCCGCTGTCTCGTCTACCCCAGTAGTGACGTGGATCTCTTCGGCTTCGAAGGCCCCTCCTGCGGCGCGCCGTACCTGTACCCCGTTGGCACATACTACGTGGGCGTCGGCCACGCCATCCCCAAGGCGCTCAAGCAGACGTATACCTTGGAGTTGAAGTAGTCCCGGTGGAAGAGTCACTGATGGTTCTCCTGCTGAGGATTCCGATGATACCGAGGAGCCACTCGTAGACACTCATCGGAATCTTCGGACTCATCGGAATCCATCCAAACGATCAACTACTTCCGCAAACATGCTTTGCTCCGTATACTTCCTTCCCCATGTCTCCCTTCACCCCCATCCCCCAAGCGCTCGACCGTCTCCGCGAAGGGCAGTTCCTCATCGTCGTGGACGACGCGGACCGCGAGAACGAGGGCGACCTGGTGCTGGCGGCGGAGCACGCCACCGAGGAGAAACTGGCGTTCATGATCCGCCACACGGGCGGCGTGGTCTGCCTCGCCCTCAGCAACGCCATCGCCGACCGGCTCAACCTCCCCCCCATGGTGGCGCGCAACACCTCGCTGCACGGCACGCCGTTCACGGTGAGTATCGAAGCGGCGGAGGGCGTCACCACGGGCATATCCGCACGCGACCGCACCCGGACCGTCCTGGCCGCCATCCGCCCCGAGGCCATGCCGGAGGACCTGCGGCGCCCCGGGCATGTCTTTCCCCTCCGCGCGGAGGACGGCGGCGTGCTGGTTCGCGCGGGACACACGGAAGCGACGGCGGACCTCTGCCGCCTGGCCGGCTTGCGGCACGGCGGGCTCCTCTCCGAACTCATGCGTGATGACGGCTCCATGATGCGCCTGCCGGATCTCACGGCCTTTGCGGAGGCGCACGGCATCGCCATGGTCGCCATCGCGGACCTCATCGCGTGGAGGCGCGAGCGCGAGACATTCGTTCGGCTGGAGGCGGAGAGTCCGCTGGAGACGGAGACAGGGCCGTGGAGCATCAAGGTGTTCGAAGACGCATTGCACAAGCGGGAACACGTGGCGCTCGTCAAAGGGACCATTGCGGCGGACGTCCCCACGCTCGTCCGCGTCCACTCCGAATGCATCACGGGCGACATCTTCCGCTCACGCCACTGCGATTGCGGCGCGCAGCTGGCACTCGCCATGGAGCGCATCGCGGAAGAGGGGAACGGCGTGCTCCTCTACCTGCGGCAGGAGGGGCGGGGTATCGGGCTCACGAACAAGATCCGCGCCTACGCGCTGCAGCAGAGCGAGGGGTTGGATACGGTGCAGGCGAACGAGCGCCTCGGCCTGCCGGCGGACTTGCGGGAGTACGGCATCGGCGCGCAGATCCTCAAGGCCCTCGGCGTGGGGAAGATCCGGCTCCTCACGAACAACCCCAAGAAGATCGCCGGGCTGCAAGGCTACGGCCTCGACGTGGCGGAACAGGTGCCGCTGGAGATTGCCACGCACACCTATCGGCAGCGCCTCTACCTGCGTGCGAAGAAGGAGAAGTTGGGGCACCTGCTGCGGCATGCGTGAAAGATCATTGTATATACATTGTCCATACAACACCGTCCGTTCCGGAACTTTTCCGCAAACATAACAAGAATGACATTACGCGGCGCGTCATCCCAATTTTTTTTCTGCGTCTTCACAAGTGCGCGCACATTGCAGTAGAATTCACCGTATTAGTTTCTTCCCCCAGTTCGTATGGCCACGAAAAAGAAGGCAAAGAGGAAGGTGAAGAAGACGAAGAAGAGCAAGAAGAGGCGATAGTCCCTACGCTCTGCGCCGTCCCCCAATGGGGGGTGGCGCTTTTTTTGTGCTTCTCATCGCACTTTCTTCCACTTCGCCGCCTTTGTGAGGAGGAGAGAGCCGAGGGCGAAGAGGACGATCACGGCCTTCACCGACCAACCGATGAGGGGGATGAAGTTCAGGAGCTTGAGCACCACGAACATCCCCACGCTCACGGCGAAGAATACGATCGGGCGGAAGCGCGCCTTGCTGGTGAGCTCAATCCACCGGGCCGCGACGAGGGAGGTGAGCGGCGTGGCGAAGAGCAGCGTGAGAAGGTAGGAGGAGAGGAGAAGCACCGCCAGCGGGATGCCGAGGACCGTGATGAAGAGGAGGAGCGTGACGACGGGCGTGACGATGACGAAGAGCGTTCCCCACAGAAGGCTCCACCATGGCTTGCGGAGGAGCACCTTGGCCGCGTCCGTGAAGAAGGTCTTGGTCGCGAACGTGAAGACGAGGATGGTGAGGAGTCCCGAGAGGAGGGAGAAGACCACGAAACCCCCGACCGCGGAGGCCACGGACGGGCTTTCCTTGCGGAACTCCCGCTCGAATTCCGGACGGTAGGAGGCGGCCTGCCCCGCGGCGAGGGAGTCCCGGAAATCCACGGTGCGGCTCTGCGACCAGTAGTCGACCCTGCCGCGGAAGGATGCGGCGTCCCCGATTTCCAACGTGTCAGCGACGAGCTTGGCGTTGCCCTCCACCGGTCCCGCCACCACCGCGTGGCCGGCGTGCAACTCCACGTTGCCGTGGAAGATCCCCTCCAGCAGCACGTTCCCGCCGCGGACCGTCACGTTCTTCCCCACGGGCCCGCGCAACGTCACGTTGCCGCCCGTCACGAACACGTCCCCCAGCACCACGGCGTCGCTCCCCACGGTGATGTTGCCGCCCACGATGAGCAGGTCGCCGGAGATCATGCCGCGGACCACCACCTCGCCGCCCGCGATGCGCACGTCATTCCCCACGTTGCTGGTCACGGTCACGTTGCCCGCCGCAATGTGGAGGCTGCCGCTCACGGGCGCCTGTACGTCCGCCCTGCCGCCGATCACGAAGAGGTCGCCGTTCACCTCGCGGCTGACGCCCACGTTCCCGCCGGAGACGTAGAGGTCGTCCATCACGGGGCCGGAGAGGAGGACCGTGTCGCCGGCGCGGAAGGTGGCCGCGGAAGCGGGGACGACGAGGAGGAAGGAGAGCGCAAAGGCCGTGAAGAAGGAGTGTTTCATGGTGCGATGGAAAGATTAAGGGGCATTGTAGGAGCAAGGAGGGCTTCCCGCCAGTTTTATGGCATGCATTCGGCCCATCCCATGGGATAATTGCTCTCCGGCATTTTTTTGAGTTTCGCGCAAAAAGTCCGTTCCTGCCCTTGCCTCATCGGACAGCCTTCCGTACATTCGCCCCTCCCGTTCCCCCCTGTCCATGATCAACCTGGATCAGCTCATTCCGTTCGCCATCATCGCCGTGTCCGCGTTCCTCGGCTTCGTGGCCGGCTTCTCGAGGAAGAAGGCGGAGGAGGTGGAGGCGGATTGACAGGGGCGTGTCACCCCGAGTCCCGTCGAAAGTTAACGTGTCACCCCGAGCTCCGTCGAGGGGTGACTCGATATGCTTGGCGCATATTCTGTTGAGACGTGTCATGGTTCGACGGGGCTCACCATGACACTTTCCACATGGCTTACCATAACACCTTCACTTTCTGTTCCGGAACACGATCTCTCCATCCTTCACATCCACAATCACACGGTCACCTTCGTTCACCTTCCCTTCGATGACCTGCAGCGAGAGCTCGTCGAGGATGTCGGATTGGATGACGCGCTTGAGGGGGCGGGCGCCGAAGAGGGGATCGAAGCCCTTTGCGGCGAGGTACTCCGAAGCCTTCTTCGTCAGTTCCACCGTGATCCCCTTATGGGCAAGGCGTACGGCGACGCGCTTCACCTGCAGGTCCACGATCGCGGCGATCTGCTTCTCCGTGAGCGGCTGGAAGACGATGGCGTCGTCGATGCGGTTGAGGAACTCCGGGCGGAACGCGGCGCGGAGCAAATCATCCACGGCCTTCTGCTGCATCACTTTGCTGTCCCCGAACTTGGCGATCTCCATGCTCCCCAAATTGCTCGTCATGATGATGAGGGTGTTCTTGAAGTCCACGGTGCGGCCCTTGGCGTCCGTCAGCCTGCCGTCGTCCAGGATCTGCAGGAGGACGTTGAACACGTCGGGGTGCGCCTTCTCGATCTCGTCGAAGAGGACGACGGAGTAGGGGTGGCGGCGCACGGCTTCCGTCAGCTGCCCGCCTTCCTCGTACCCCACGTACCCCGGCGGGGAACCGATCAGCCGCGCCACGGCATGCTTCTCCATGTATTCGGACATGTCGATGCGCACCAGCATCCGCTCGTCCGTGAACAGGAACTCCGCAAGCGCCTTGGCCAGCTCCGTCTTCCCCACGCCGGTGGGTCCCAGGAAGATGAAGGAGCCGATGGGGCGGCCTTCCTCCGCCAGCCCCGCGCGGCTGCGACGCACGGCGTTGCTCACGGCCTTGATGGCTTCCTCCTGGCCGACGACGCGCTTGCCCAACTGTTCTTCCAAATGCGCCAGCTTCTCCGTCTCCGTGCTCAGCATCTTGGCCACGGGGATGCCGGTCCAGCGGGAGACCACCTGCGCGATGTCCTCCTCCGTCACTTCCTCCTTAAGGAGCGGGCTCTCCTTCTGCACCTTCGTCAGCTCTTCCTTGGCCTTTTTCACCTTCTTCTCCAGCTCGGGGAGGAGGCCGTAGCGGATCTCCGCAACGCGCTGCAGGTCGCCCTTGCGCTCGGCCTGCGCGGATTCCTCCTTGAGGCCGTCGATCGCGGCGCCCGATTCCTTGATGGCGTCGATCACCTTCTTCTCGCCCTGCCACCGCAGCTCCATTGCCTTCTGCTCCTCCCGCAGCCCCGCGATGTCCTTCTCCAGTTGTTGCAGCCGTTCCGCGGAAGCGGTTCCTCCCGAACGGGCAGCTGTCACGCCGAGCTCCGCCGAGGCGTCCTTCTTGAGTGCTTCCCGCTCCACTTCCAGCTGGCGCAGCTTCCGCTCCAGCCGGTCCAGCTCCGTGGGCTTGCTGGCGATCTCGATGCGGAGCATGGAGGCGGCCTCGTCCATCAAGTCGATCGCCTTGTCGGGGAGGAAGCGGTCGGCGATGTAGCGGTCCGAGAGCGTGACGGCGGCAACCGCCGCCGCGTCGCGGATGCGCACGCCGTGGTGCACCTCGTACTTCTCCTTGATGCCGCGGAGGATGGAGACGGCGTCCTCCGCGGAGGGCTCCTCCACCATCACGGGCTGGAACCGGCGCTCGAGCGCGGCGTCCTTCTCCACGTGCTTCCGGTATTCCTTGAGCGTCGTGGCGCCCACCGTCCGCAGCGATCCGCGCGCCAGCGCGGGCTTGAGGATGTTCCCCGCGTCCATGGAGCCTTCCGCGCCTCCCGCCCCCACGATGGTGTGCAGCTCGTCGATAAAGAGGATGATGGCGCCCTCGCTCCCTTCCACTTCCTTGATCAAGGCCTTGAGGCGGTCCTCAAACTCCCCGCGGTACTTGGTGCCCGCGATCATTGCGCCCAGGTCGAGCCCCAGGACCCTCTTCCCCTTGATCGTCTCGGGCACGTCGCCCTCCACGATCTTGCGCGCCAGGCCTTCCACGATGGCCGTCTTCCCCACGCCGGGTTCCCCCACGAGAACGGGATTGTTCTTCGTCCGGCGCGAGAGGATCTGCATGATGCGGCGGATCTCCTCGTCGCGCCCTATCACCGGGTCGATCTTGCCGCGGCGTGCGAGCTCGGTGAAGTCCTGCGTGTACTTCTTGAGCACCTCGTACTTCCCCTCCGGCTCGGGGTCCGTCACGTGCTGGCGGCCGCGGACGGCGGCGAGCTCCTTGAGCACCTGGTCACGGCTGAGCGGGAGGATCCCTTTCACGTCGGGAGTATCGAGAAGGCTCAAGAAGAGATGTTCCGTGGAAACGTACTCGTCGCGCAGCTTCCCCGCTTCCTCCTCCGCCCCATCCAGAGTCTTCTTCGCTTCCGGCGCGAGCGTTGGCCCCGCGCCTCCCTCCACCCTCGGCTGCCGTTCCAGCGCCTTGCGGATCTTCCCCGCAACGTCCTGCGGCGGTTGTCCCATCCGTGTGAGGAGTATCGGCACCAGCCCCTCCGGCTGTTCGATCAGCGTGAGGAGCAGGTGGAGGGGGGTGAGGGAGGGGTGGCCGAGCTTCTCCGTCAGTTGGACCGTTCCCTGTACGGCCTCCGCGGCCTTGGTGGTGTAGCGGTTGAGGTTCATATCATAGAGAGGGGGAATCACGGCGAAGCGGTATCGTCATTGCAGTGCCAGAAGAGAGGGGCAGATGCTTGAGGCCAGAATACCGCGAAGCCGGTCTGGCACTCGATAGTATAGAGTGCTAACACGTGAACGTCAATATTGCGTTTCCCAACAGAAAAAGCGTTCCTAGCCGGACCTTGAGGACTATCCGCCACGCGTGCGGGAAATGGCGGCGGATTGCAGGGAAGACTACGAATACCTGTTGCAATTCTGCTCTGCGGACGATGGAAACACAGCATCGCTTGCGTCTCTGGATAGCCGGCAGGATACTGCGTGAGTACACTTTCCCCATCATCCTATGGCATCCTCTTTGGAAAGCGACCGCCCTATGGGCAGAACGGAAGCACAGAAGCGTAACAGCGAAAGATACCTTCAACACTGTCACGAAGCATCATTGGTGAATCGCGGTCGACCCTCGCAATTTACCGAGCATTTGAGGCACAGTGGAATCAAGGTAGTACCTGTTGATGCCGTCCGTGATGAAGTGTCGAAAGTTCTCGATGGCGAGACTGCGGAGATCGATGAGTAGACGATCAGCCTTTCACTCCTCCGCGTACTCCCCGCGCCCGTCCCACCGCTCCTCCGTGAGCAGCGCGAACCAGTCGCGCTTCTTCCGAACGCTTCCTACGGTGCGCTTGTTCTCCGCGGCCTCTTTGTTCCGTTTCCAGTTCCTGAGGAAGGCCGAAGGGCGGAACGTGAGGCGCATCGGCTTCATCATATCCGCAAGAGGAATGGCGTCCAGTGTATTGCCCGGAGAACGCTACGCGGAGAGCGGTGCCGTGAAGCTTTCGATCACCACGCGCTCCTTCTGGTCGGGCGGCAGCGACGCCTTCCATTCTTCCGCGCGCGTGAGGAGTGCCTGCTCGCTGAAGGCGGGATCCGAGGGATCGCCGATGACGACAATGTGGAGCGGCCGCTCGCCGTTGAGGAGCTCGCCCGGCCCGTGGCCGCCGAAGCTGATGGTTTTGGCGAGATCGACCGTGCGCTTCCCGGCCTTTTCCGTGAGGCCCTTCGCGCTCACCAGGAACCCGGCGGGCAGGACGTCGCTTCTGGTCTTGAACGCGTTCGTACCGTCGTAGTAAATCACCTGCGCCACGTGCGCCTCCGGCGGGCGGGACAAATTCTCAACGGGCTTGAAATGCATCCGCACTTTCTCCGCGTCGTTTTCCCTTCCCATGTGTCTCAGCTTCCGCCGCATCGCCGCAACGAGCAGTTCCGAGTAATCCCGCACAAGCGTATCCACCGCCTCCGGCGTGATGCGTTCCTTCTTCTCCTCCGGCGTCAGTTTCCTGTCCAGCTTCTTCTCCCAGAGCTTCTCAAGCGCGATCCCTCCCGCGCCGCACCCGCCGTGGCAATGCACCACGGTGATACCCGCTGCAATGAAGGCGTCGGCGGTCTTCCCGATGTGCGCCGGGCTGAGGCAGTCGAAGGGAGCGGTGCCGAGCAGGTCATCCAGATCCATGTCGAGGATGCCGGAACCCGCGCTGCGGATGAGATGCAGTTCCCTTTCATCGTTGTCTTCGCCGATCTTCGTCACATCATCCCCTTCATCCATGCAGGCGACGGCCTTCTCCAATCCTTCGGGATAGAATGCTTGTTCCCTCACCTCCTCGGCGTGCTGTCCCACGAATTGCTTCCAGCCGCCGGCTTCCTTGATGGCGGCAAGGAGCTTGCCGTCCCTTTCGAGATAGGGCTTCACGAGGTCTTCAATAGTGTGGTGGTCCATACGCCCTTCTTTACCATGTCCATCCCCCTGCGGCAACCGGTCATCCGCACGGCCTTCGGCGATGGCGAGGGCCGCGGCGGAGATGGCAGCGGTTTCCAGGAATTCGCGCCGGGTCATTTCCCGTTCGTCGCGGGGGAGGGAATCAGGCTGCTCTCGAAGCATTTCGGACATAGGGGAGTGGAAAATATTGCAGGGCAGCGTACGAATGTCCCCCAAAAAATCAAGGGTCTTAGAGGCGGGTTTTCCGGGAGGCGGAACGGCGAATCCCGCCCATTCCTTTGACGGGGAACGGCGAAGGGAAGATACTGGCCCCCTATGATGGGTTGGTGGTACGGCTACGGTCCCGGCTTCGGCATCCTCGGCGGCGTGATGATGGTCCTGTGGTGGGCGCTGATCGTCGTCCTCGTCGTCGCGCTCATCCGGTGGCTGCGTACAGGCACGTGGGAGCGGCCGGAGGGGAATAGCCGGCGCCGCGGTTCCGCGCTGGACATCCTCAAGGAGCGGTACGCCAAGGGGGAGATCGACGACAAGGAGTTCGAACGGAGGAAGAAGACGCTGGAGGAGTGAGGCGGGTGAGGCTCCCGGCGGCGGTTACGGCGGGAAAGGAATGTACTGCACGCCTCTCTTCATCAGGCTATACTTTCCCCGTGCCCCCGTAGTTCCCACCTTTGCCCTTTGCTTCCATCGCCCCCGTAGCTCAGCTGGATAGAGCGCCTGGCTTCGGACCAGGAGGTCGTGGGTTCGACTCCTGCCGGGGGTACCAGAATGATCCATCGAGAACTTCGGATCCAGAATACAAACGCTGCTACCGAGGCCCTGCGTAGCCGCCCTCGGGTGAGCCTGAGAGAGGCAAACCATCAAACGTCCCTGCTCGCGATCGCGTAAAGCGACACGTGGGTCGCCACGCGACCTTTACGGGTCACGTGGCACCGCCATTCCGACAATTACCGTGTATACTTCCCCCATGGGTTTTGACGATGATGACCTGGACGAGCCCCTCAGCAGCCGCAAGGCGCTGGAGAGGGCCGACCACGGCAAGCGAGAGAAGGAGGATGCCAAGAAGCAGGCGCAGGAACAGAAGGAGCTTTCTACGCTCAAGCTCCAGGTGTTGCGGCAAGGGATAGCGCCGCTCAAACCGGAGGAGAAGAGGGGGGACGGGAAGGAGGAGGGGATCAAGACCAAAACGCGCGAGGAGGAGGTGAAGCAATCCACCGACACCGTACACACCAAGCCCGGACCCGAAGCGCTCATCAGGAAGGAGGAGCAGGAGAAGAGGGGGGAGAAGCAGGCGCAGTATGAGCAGGGGAAAGACCAGACGGCTTAAAGCACCAAATCTCAAGTATCAAGTACCAAGAGCTTCGGAGTGGATTGGTGCTTGCGATTTGGTGCTTGGTGCTTTCCCGCTATGATACCTTCAGCATGCAGACCACCCTCTATACTCTTGGCAGCGTTCTCCTCGTGAGCGCGATCTCCCTGGCGGGGGCGGCGTTCCTCTTCCTGCGCGAGAAGGTTTTCAGGGGGATCCTCCTCTACCTCGTCAGCTTCTCCTCGGGGGCGCTCTTGGGCGACGTGTTCATCCACATGCTCCCGGAAGTGGCGGAGGAGGGGGGCGCGGCGCGGGGGCTTGCCATCGTGCTCGGGGGCATCGTCTTCTCTTTCGCCGTGGAGAAAATCGTCCACTGGCGCCACTGCCATTTGCTGCCGGAGGACGAGCAGGAACGGGACCATTCCCATGACGTGGGCGCCATGAGCCTGGTGGGGGACAGCGTCCACAACTTCATTGACGGGCTCGCGATCGCTTCCGGTTTCCTCGTGAGCGTGCCCGTGGGGCTCTCCACCACCATCGCCGTGGTGTTCCACGAGATCCCCGACGAGATGGGGAACTTCGCGGTACTCCTCCACAGCGGCTACTCCCGAAAGAAGGCGCTCCTCTACAACTTCCTCTCCGCCCTTGTGGCCGTCGCAGGAGCGATTCTCGTTCTTGCCGGGGCCCAGGCGTTCACGTCCTTCAATGCATACCTCCTGCCCTTCGCCGCCGGCAACTTGCTCTACATCGCCGGCACGGACCTCATCCCCGAACTCCACAAGGAACAGCGCATGCGGCAGTCCTTCATCCAGCTCCTCTGCATGGTGGCGGGGATGGGGGCGATGGGGCTGATGTTGTTTCTGGAGTGAGCGGAGCGCCGCTTATGACATTCCTACGAGTTCGTAGTGCCCGTCACGATAGGTTGATACTGCGCGGAGATGCAGCCGTACTCCCCCGAATGTCATGTACACGATGTCATTGTTGTTTGGATGTGTATCGGAGTATTTATTTGCATGCCTCTGGAAGTAATCGAGGGCATAAGTGGAGATTCGGATGCCCAGATCGTTGTCTACCTCGAAGATCGCGTCGTTGATCCGAACGTCGCGCCTATTGGCATGGGACGACAGCAAGCTATTGACGTACTCGCATTGGCGTTCCCGCTTATTCCGCAACTTCTTGGCTGCGGTAAGCTGTTCCAGGAGTTCCTCCTTCTGTCGTAGGAGCTCCGTTACGGTGCCGAGTTTGTCGGTATTCACATCGATCTGCTCGACCAATTTCTTGATGAGCGCCTCTTTCCCGCTGAGGTAGTCGTTGTAACTCCACGCACCGTCTTTCTCCTGGCGTTGGGAAGCAAATTCACGGAGGATGTCCCGTTCCGTATCGGTGAGGCCATCGACGTGCGCGGGAACTTTCTCCTGCGATTCGGTGGCTGCCCCATTCATCACCGCGGGTCCGTTCATCATCCCCGGCCGGTTCAACATGTTGAGGATTGCCATGATGAACCGCAACAGGACTTCCAGAACGTTCTTTGGTCCTTCCGCGTTTCCCATCAATTCTTTCGTCGTGATAGCGGCTTTCCTGGCTTGTTCGCCGAACATGGAGACGGCCTTATCAACGTTAAAGGCATCTGGCTGTTTCAAGATATCCTTCCCTCCTTCCGGTAGGGACGACTGCCCTTCATGCGGCCCTGATGCCATTTTGAAGCAAAGACGATGTTCGAACATAGGAGTGGATGTGATTGTTGAATATAGTATACATTCTAGGGTGCGAGGGGACAAGTGGCGAATCGTTGGATTGCAGGGCTCTGTAATGCCAGCAATGGTCTTGGACCGGACGGGGCGCGGAACCGATGGATCCTGCTAGGGGAGAGTGCCTTGTGCCATCCTGTTGGTATTCCTCGCATACTGCCGCACCTCGTACGAGAAGAGCGCGAGCAGGGCCAGGAGGAGGGGGAGCGCGTAGAAGAGGAGGCGGAACATCACGAGCGCGCCCAGGACCACGCTCGTCCCGTAGTACTGGCGCAGGAGGAGCATCATGGTGGCGTCAAACACGCCCAGGCCGCTGGGGACCTGGCTCACGATGCTCATGAGCTGCGAGAGGACGTAGAGGCTGAGGAACAGCTTGAGGGGGATGGAGGATTCCGGGAGCAGCAGGTAGAGGAGGCTGCCCGTGAGCCCCACCTCCACGCCGGTGAGGAGCAGCTGCGCCAGCGCGATGGGTACGTTGGGCACGCGCAGTTCCCATGAGCGGAAGATGAACGTGTGGTGGGGAAGGACGATGCTGGCGGCCAGGTAGAGCGCCACCGGCACGAGCAGGAGGATGCCGAGGAGGCGGAGCGTGGCGGCGGGGAGGGGCAGGAACAGGGCAAGGTCGCGCGCGTTCAGCGCCAAGCCGATGCCGGAGGTGAGGAGCAGGAGGAGGACGAAGGTGACCACGCCGAAGGCGGTCACCTTGGCCACGTGCGACAGGTTGAAGCCCCACTCGGAGTAGAGCCGGTACCGCAGTGATCCGCCCGTGATCAGGGCGAACCCCAGCGTCATGCCGATCGTGTTGCCGGCGAACGACGCGAACATGATGCGGCGCATCGGGAGGCGGATGCGGAAGTAGCGGAACGCGACGACGTCGTACACGCTGAGGATGCCATACACCGCCGCCGTGCACAGGAGGGCGAGGAGCAGGCGGGAGGCGGGCGTGTTGAGGATGGCGTCGCGCACCTGCGCCAGGCTCACTTCCAGGATGACGTCACGCATGCTCACGAGGGCGGCCGCGAGGAAGACCACGCTCAGGAGGGGACCGAGGATGCGGCGGAGGGGCGGGGGCATGGGGACTGAGGGCAAATAGAGTCTATTGGAAGTAGTCTCAGTATGGAAATCACGAACGAAACGTGTCATGGTGAGCACCGTCGAACCATGACACGTATCACCCCTCGACGAGGCTCGGGGTGACACTGCTTCTAGCGGATGTCGCGATACTTGCGCGTTGCGGGGCGGTGGAGGATCAACTCGGAGAGGGAATTCATGAGGTACGCCATCCCCGTCTTCACCATGCCCTGCCCCTTGAGGCGCCGGGCGGAGGAGGAGACGGTGAGCGCCGGCAGGTGGAGCACGGTCCCCACGTCGCTCAGGCGCCGCCCCGTGTTCACGTCGTCGCCGTAGAAGGCGATGGTGGTGTCGAAACCGCCGATCTTCTCCAGCGCATCGCGGCGGATGACGCAGTTCCCTCCCCACAGCTGCGCGCCCGTGACGGAGTGGACCAGGCCGCTCATGTCGCAGAGCGCGTTGGTGCAGAAGCGCCGGAAGGGCGGCAGGTCATGGTAGTGGTAGGGGCCGGTGACCCCCACCGCCTCGGGATCCTCCCGGAACGCCTCTTGTGCCTTTGTGAACCACCCCTCCGGTACCAGCACGTCGGCGTCGATGAAGGCGACGAGTTCCCCCCGCGACGCCCGGAATCCGCGCTCGCGCGCGAACGGCGCCCCCTTGCGCCCCTCGCGCAGCACCGTGATCCCGGGGAAGGAGGCGGCCACCCGAGACGTCCGGTCTGCGCTCGCGTTATCCACCACGATCACCTCGATGACGTCGGGGGAGCGGTGCGCCAGGAGATGTTCCAGGCAGGCACCCAGGTACTTCTCTTCGTTATGCGCGGGAATGACGACGCTGATGGTCATGGTCAACGGATATCGCGGTACTGCCTGGTCACCGGGCGGTGGAGCAAACACACGCTGAGGAAGTTTGCCACGTACACCACGCCCGTGGCCGCCATGCCCTCGCGCAGGAGGCGGCGGGCGGAGGTGGTCTGCATGAGCTTGGGCGTGAACTTCACCTTTCCCAGGGGCTTGAGCCGCCGCGCGATGTCGGTGTCTTCCCCGAAGAACGCGATGGTGGTGTCGAAACCGCCGATGGCCTGGAGGACGCTCTTCTTCGCCGCGAAATTGCTACCCAATACCATCGCGCGGGTGAGGAAGTACACGGGCATGGCGAGGAGCGTCCAGTATGCCCACGTGACGGCTTTTTTTGCGGCGGACAGGTCGTAGTAGGTGCAGGGGCCGCTGAGGCACGCCAAGCTCGGATTCGCCGCGAACTCCCGGTTGATGACGTCGAACCAGTCCTTGGCGACGCGGGAATCTGCGTCCACGAAGGCGATGATATCGCCCTTTGCCTCACGTATCCCGCGCTGCCGCGCCCAAGTGATGCCCTTCTTCGGCTCGCGCACCACCCGTACGAGCGGGGAAGAGGAAGCAGCCTCCGCCGTCCGGTCCGTGCTCGCGTTGTCCACCACAATGATCTCCTTCAGGTTCGCCGGCTTGTGCGCCAGGATGCTCTCGATGCAGCCTCCGATGTACTTCTCCTCGTTGTAGGCGGGGATGATGACACTGATATCCATCCCCGGCATGGTACAGGACGTCCCCCCCTCCCGCACCCTTTACGATTGCTGTTGCAACATGATCTGATTGCCCGTGACGGAGGAACGGGTACCATGGGTACGTGATTTCGGTCATCATTCCCGCTCTCAATGAAGAGAGAACCGTTGAGCGTGTTGTGACCTTCGCGAAGAGTTCTCCGCATGTGGGCGAGGTGATTGTCATTGATGACAAGTCGTTGGATAGCACCGTAGAGCGTGCCAGAAAAGCGGGAGCGAGCATCGTCACGAGCACGAAGCTCGGCAAAGGAGCATCCATGCGGGACGGCATGCTCGTCGCGAAGGGGGACATCATCGTGTTCCTCGACGCGGACGTGGAGTCGTACGACGCGCGTGCCATTGAAGTGCTGACCGCGCCCATCATCAGGGGAGATGCGGATTTCGTGAAGGCGACGTTCGAACGCGAGGCCGGCCGCGTGACGGAGCTGGTGGCAAAACCCCTGCTCGCCCTGCTCATCCCCGTCTTGAGCAAGTTCTCACAGCCTCTCAGCGGCATGATAGCGGTGAAGAAGAGCCTGTTGGAAAAAGTGCAATTCGAAAACGACTACGGCGTGGATATCGGCCTGCTCATTGACGCGTACAAACTCGGGGCGAAGATCGTCGAAGCCTCCATCGGTATCATCGCCCATAAATCGAAGAAATGGAACGAGCTTTCCCCCATGGCACGGGAAGTCGCACGCGCAATCCTCAAGCGCGCGAGCCTCTTTTCATCGTCCACTCTCGGATCATTGGAGACCATCCAGCTTGTGCGCGACCAGATGGACCTGGCCATCAGGGAGAGCGTGCGTCACCTCCATAAACTGGCCGTTTTCGACATGGATAACACCCTCTTGCACGGGCGATTCATCGATGCCGCTGCACGGGAATTCCATTTTGAGAAGGAGCTGCAAGCAATACGGTCCACTGCGAAGAGCGACACCGTGCGCACGATGAAGATCGCACAGCTCCTCAAGGGGAGGACGATCGCGGAAATCCTCGCAGTGGCCGATGCCATTCCCATCGTCCCCGACGCGGCGGAGACCGTCGCCAGCCTGCAGAAACGGGGATATGTCACCGGCATCATTACGGACAGCTATGATGTCGTCGCTCTCCATGTCAAGCACAAGATCGGCGCGGACTTCGGCATGGGCAACGAGCTGGAATTCTCCAACAGCATCGCCACTGGCGAAGTGCAGGTTCCCTCGTTCCTCCTCCACACCGACCAAAGCCTCTGTCCGCACGATTTCTGCAAGTCCAACGCCATGCTGCACCTGACGGAGAAGCTCCATATCGACATCGGGAATACGATCGCGGTGGGAGACAGCTTCAACGACCTCTGCATGATCAAGTTCGCGGGCATTGGCATCGCTTTCTGTTCCGAGGATTCCCTCGTCAATTCCGCCGCAGACCTCGTGATTCGCACTCCTTCACTGAAGAGACTGCTCAAAGTCGCGCGATGATTGCTTCGCCCCCCGCGCCGGCGAGGATCCCGGCGGCGCCGACACGTTGATCATGTCCACCACGCGGTCCTCCGAGGGGCGGTAGATGATGGCGCGGTCCGGCGTGAGGATGATGTTGTCGCCGTTCTGCGCGGGGGCGTAGAAGGGGTTCTCCTTCTTCAGTTCCTCCGCGTTGGTGATGGTGGCCACCGTCACCTGCACGTCGCCGGGCATGGCAACGTGCCTGCTCACTTTCGCAATGATCTCCCGCATCTTCGTCTCCTGCGCGGTCCCCACGCCGTACGCCTGGTCCAGCCGCACCGTGAGGGCGTCCAGCTGGCGTTGCGTCACCCGCATCTGCCGCAGGCTCATGGCGGCGAGTCCCAGGAGGAGGAGGAAGAGGAGGATGACAAGGAACGTTTTCGATCCCTTGGACTTGGCGGTATGCGTGTGCATGGCGGGAGGGAGGGAAGTTGGTGTGGAGTATAACACCACGAAGCCGCACTTGGCTGCAGAGGAATGGTCAAACGGGTCTCACAAGGTACACTACACCCCTCTTGTCGTCCGTCACGTACAGGGTCCCGTCCCTCCCAAAGAGGAGGTCAACCGGCCGCCCGAGCACAGTCCCGTCCGGCCGCAGCCAGCCGCTCACGAAATCCTGCATCGGCCCCTCCTGCTTGCCGTTCGCATCCAGGGGAATGCGCACGATCTTGTAGCCGACGGGCTGCGTGCTGTTCCAGGAGCCGTGGAGCGCCACGAGAAGGTCGCCGCGCATGTCCTGCGGCCACGTATCCGGAATGAATGCGAGGCCGAGCGGGGCGACGTGCGCGGGAAGGTCGATGTGCGAAGGCACCGTCCGGGAGCAGTCGAAGGTTTCCCGCGGGCGGAATCGCGCGTCGCGGACCTGCTTGCCGTAGCAGAACGGCCAGCCGTAGTGCGCGCCTTCCACGACCACGTTCACCTCGTCCGGCGGGAGGCCGTCGCCCAGGAAGTCGCGCCCCATCTCCGTCGCCCATATCCTACCGTCAGGTCCTTGCGAGAGGAATACGGCGTTCCGCAGCCCTTTGGCCGCGGTCTTCACGTCACTCCCGTCGGGATTCATGGAGAGGACCGCCCCGTGCCGCAGATCGGCCTCCACGCACGCGTCGCACGTGGAGCCGATGGAGACGTACAGCCGCCCGTCACTCCCGAACGCGAGCGAGCGCGTCCAGTGGCGGCCGCCGGGAGGGAGGACGGAGACGGTCCGGCGCCGCGCGGGAACATCCGCGTCCACGGCAATGATCCGCGTTTCTTCCGCTACGTAGAGCGTGCCGCCAGAAGCGTCGAACGCGAGCCCGTGCGGACGGCGGAGGCCGCGGAGCGCGGCGCGTGTCCCTTGCGGCGTTCCGTCTCCCGCGTCCAGGACGCTCACTGTCCCCTCCGAAGGCCGGCTGACCCAGATGTTCCCGCCGGCATCCCGCGCAAGCACCCGCGCGCCGGGGAGGCGGTCCGCGACGATCTGCATGGTGAAGCCCGGGGGAAGGGTGAGCGGCAAGCCCGTCTTGTTCGCTGCTCCCGCCGCTTCCGATGGGGGGGAGGGGGAGGGGGGGTTCGCGGCGGGTGCCGTGCATCCCCCCAGGGTGAGGAACACCGGGATGCCGATGGCGAAAAACGTCGTGCGCACGGGCGGAGGGGAAGACGGATGACGTGACGCGACCGTGCGTCGTCTCTTTCCATCGCGGGGCCGTATCATCGCCTCGCCCTCCTGCGGTCGTTATCCGTCAGGAACTTCTTGCGCAGCCGGATGCTCTGCGGCGTCACCTCCACGAGCTCGTCGTCGGCGATGTACTCCAGCGCCTGCTCCAAGGTCATCGGCTGCACGGGCGTGAGCACGATGGCCTCATCCGAGCCCGAGGCGCGCATGTTCGAGAGCTTCTTCTCCTTGCAGGGGTTCACCGTCATCTCCTCGTCCTTGGCGCTCTCCCCGATCACCATCCCCTCGTACACCTTCGTCTGCGGCGTGATGAACAGGCGGCCGCGCTCTTGCAGGCCCCACAGCGCGAACGCCACGGCCACGCCGTTCTCCATGGAGATGATGGAGCCGTGCGCCTGCCCCGATAGTTCCCCCTTGTACGGCTCATAGGTCAGAAACGAATGGGTGAGGATGCCCTCGCCGCGCGTCTCGATGATGAAGTCGCCGCGGAAGCCGAGCAGGCCGCGCGTGGGGACCTTGAATTCCAACCGCGTATGGTTGTCATGCGACTTCATGTCCAGCATCTCGCCCTTCCGCTTGGCAAGCATCTCGATCACCCTTCCCGTGAACTCGTCCGGCACATCGATGATGGCGTGCTCCATGGGTTCCAGTTGCGCGCCGTTCTCCTCCCGCAGGATCACCTGCGGCCGCGATACCTGCAGCTCGAAGCCCTCGCGGCGCATGTCCTCGATGAGCACGGAGAGGTGCAGCTCCCCGCGCCCCGAGACCTTGTAGGAATCGGTGCCGGGGATCTCCTCCACGTGCAGCCCCACGTTGGTCTCCTTCTCCTTCTCCAGCCGCGCCTTGATGTGGCGGGTGGTCACCAGCGTCCCTTCCTTGCCAGCGAACGGCGCATTGTTCACGAGGAAGTTCATCGTAATGGTCGGGGGGTCGATCCGGATGGCCGGCAGCAGCTCGGCGTTCTCGCCCGTTGTGATTGTCTCGCCAACGTAGATGTCCGGAATCCCCGCAATCGTCACGATGTCGCCCGCGTGCGCTTCGCTCACTTCCACGCGCTTGAGCCCCTGCGATACGAAGACCTTGGTGATTTTCCCGCGTCGTACGTTCCCATCCTGTGTTTTGATGAACACCTGGTCGCCCGGCCGCGCGATCCCCTGGTAGACCCTTCCGATCGCCAATCTTCCCAGGTAGTTGTCGTAGGCCAAAGAGCTTGGCTGCATGCGAAAAGCCGTATCAATTATTTGTTCAGCTTCTGGGACATGTGTCAAGATGAGTCCGAAGAGCGGCGTAAGGTCCTTCGACGCGTCCTCCAGTTTCCGCTTCGCGATTCCCTCGCGCGCGTTGGTGAAGAGGTACGGGAAGTCCGTTTGCTTGTCTGTGGCACCGAGCGCGACGAAGAGGTCAAAGACTTCATCCACTACCTCCAGCGGGCGGGCGGCAGGCTTATCAATCTTATTAATGATCACAATCGGACGAAGCCCAAGCTCAAGCGACTTTTTGAGAACAAATTTTGTCTGCGGCATTGGGCCTTCCTGCGCGTCCACGAGGAGCAGGACGCTATCCACCGTTCGTAGGATTCGCTCCACTTCGCTCCCGAAGTCCGCGTGCCCCGGCGTATCCACGATGTTGATCTTACAGTCCTTGTACGTAATGGAAGTGTTCTTGGCGTAGATCGTGATGCCGCGTTCCTTCTCCTGCGCGTTGCTGTCCATCATCAGTTCGCCCACCTGCTCGTGCGCCGCGAAGGCGCCTCCCTGTTTCAAGAGCGCGTCCACGAGCGTGGTCTTGCCGTGGTCAACATGGGCGATAATGGCGATATTTCGGATGGACATGTGTAAAGAGGGATACGTCGCGGCGGAGCGGTATCGATTATCCGATTCAAGAGGGGCAAGGGGATCGCTTTGGATCTTGAATACCGCGAAGCCGGATCCCGTATACTTTACAGGAAAAGAGGGGTTGGAGGAAGGGTCATTCCTTCGCCCTCAGCTCCCCTTCATTCTCCAGTTCCCGCATGTCGCTCGTGGCGAGTTTCCGCCGCACGTACGCGTTCGCCTCCTCCTCCGTTTCGAATGCCGCTTCCCTCCAGCGCAGCACGTCCATCCTCTTGCGGCCGCTGAAGGTGATGGCGCCGGGGCTGTAGGTGCCGTTCCCCGTCCGGTACGTATCCAGAATGTAGCAATCGCTCGCTTTGGCTTGGGGCATGAGGTGGAGGGTAAGGGGGGCATTTTCCCTCTTTCCACGGGCAACGTCCACCATTCAGTCGCGTTATCCGGGGAGGGCGTCCGGGGCGCAATGCCCGCCTATTCTCCATCCCATATTCCTAGAAACGGCTTCCTGAGCCCGAAAACATGGAGAGATCTTCTTTGGTACTACTGCCGGAAAGGTGTATAGTACGTATCTCCGTTCTTTCCTTTCATTTCTTTCTTTTCTCTTTCATGCCTACAGGTACGATCAAGAAAATCATCACAGACAAGGGATTCGGTTTCATTTCCGCCCCCAACGGCGACCTGTTCTTCCACCACTCCGCCGTGCAGGGTGTTCCCTTCGACCAACTGCGCGAAGGGCAGACCGTGGAGTACACGGAAGGCAGCGGCCCCAAAGGCCCCAAGGCCGAGAGCGTGACCCTGGTGGCGTAATACCCAACATGTCGCAAGATTCCTCATCCCCCTCCAGCACCTTTCAAGACCTGCGTATCCACCAGAAGATCCTCCAGGTGCTGGATGGGAGGGGGATTAGCGTGCCCACGCCCATCCAACACCAGGCGATCCCGGTGGCGATGGAAGGCAAGGACGTCGTTGGCATTGCGCAAACCGGGACGGGCAAGACCTGGGCATTCGGCATACCTCTCCTCCAGCGCTTGGCGCAGTCCGGAGGACGGGCGCTCATCGTGCTCCCCACGCGCGAGCTTGCCGCGCAGGTGGAGGAGGCGCTCCTGCCGTTCGCGCAGGCGCTCGGCATCGGTACGGCGGTCTTCGTGGGGGGCGCTTCCATGCACCGCCAGCGCGAGATGCTGCGCCGCAACCCCCGCGTGCTCATCGCAACACCCGGCCGCCTCAATGACCACCTGGAGCAGGGCACGGTCACATTACGCGAAGTGAACGTCCTGGTGCTGGACGAGGCCGACCGCATGCTGGACATGGGCTTCAAGCCGCAGATCGAGCGCATCCTGCGTCACGTGCCGCGCGAAAGGCAGACCATGCTCTTCTCGGCCACCATGCCGCCGGAGATCCTGCGCCTCGCCTCCGCGCACATGGCGTCACCGCTGCGCATCGAGGTGGCCCCCACGGGCACCACGGCGGCGAACGTGGAGCAGGAACTCTTCATCGTGCGGCGGGAGGAGAAGCTTCCGCTCCTGGCATCGCTCCTGCAGGAACACACGGGCACCATCCTCGTCTTCTCCCGCACCAAGTACGGCGCAAAGAAGATCACCAAGCAGCTGCGCGCCATGGGGCACAGCGCGGCGGAGATCCACGCCAATCGCTCCCTCGCGCAGCGGCGCGAAGCGCTGGACGGCTTCAAGAAAGGCCGGTACCGCGTGCTCGTGGCCACCGACATCGCCTCCCGCGGCATCGACGTCACCGGCATCGAAGTGGTGGTCAACTACGACCTCCCGGACGACCCTTCCGATTACGTCCACCGCATCGGGCGCACGGCGCGGGCGGGGAAGGAGGGCCTGGCCGTCTCCTTCGCGGGACCGGAGCAGGCCAAGGACATCCGCGGCATCGAACAGCTCATCCGCGGCGCGCTGCGCCGCCGCCAGCTGCCGTCCCTCACCTCGGCCAAGCTCTCTCTCCCTCCGCAACCGCAATCCTACGGCCGCGATGAGCGCGAAGAGCGGAACACGCACCATCACCATCAACACACCGGTCCTCGCCGGCATTCCCACCGCCCCGGCCCGTCGAGTCCCACGGGGCAGCGCAGGTCCTTCGGGTCCCGCGGGAGGTTCGGCGGCAGGAGGGGGAGGTGAGGGTCAAGCGGCCGTTTGCAGCAGGGTGACTCGTCGCTCCAGCGCCTCGTGGTTGAAGATGAACGTTTCTTGGTTCAATTTGACGGCCTTCACGTCGCCTTGAATGGTATCAACTTTCTCTGTAAGGGATTTCACTTCTATGATGACGGTATCGATCTGCCGGGCGAGACGATGGTGAAGGAGTTGCATGTCCTGTTGAAGTTCTCGATACACATCCGCTGTCTCCTGCATGGCGATGTCCAGCATCTTCTTGTTCTCTTTCCGAAGATCCAACCGTATGCTCTTGGCTTCCTGACCCAGTTCAACGCGGACACTGTGGATCTCCTGGCTCAGATCTGTCCGTACGTTCTTGATTTCATGAGTGAGATCTGTCCGTACGTTCTTGATTTCCTGAGCGAGATCTGACCGTACGCTCTTTATCTCTTTCCACAAGATGTTGAACATCTTTACCGTGGTCAGTTTCTTGCCTTTGGCGCGCTTGCGGGTGCTCATCATGGGGATGGGGGTGAAAGGGTAGTGGGGTCATTCGTCGGATTCAATTGCGGGGGGTGGGGGATGGTGTCTGCCCATAGCATGCACGGCCTTTTCCGCGGTGGCAGCGGTCTTCCCTGCGCTTTGTTTGGAACATCCTCGTTTTTCCTCTTCGGGAAGCCGAAAAAGACGTTCCATGGGGGTGTGGAACGGGGATGGGAAATCGTTCATTCCTTTTCCCCCACGAAGCGCACCAGGGTTTTTACGTCATCCTTATATGTTCTGCCCTGGTGATCGAGTAACAGAGGCTTGAAGAGCCCCCGCGACAACCCGAGCAAGTACTCCACCGAAAAGTAGCTTTTCTGGAGGCCAGAACGCGGATCTTCGTAGGTGTGTTCCTCGATCTGTTTGTACTCGTGCTCTCGTATTTCCGGATCATCGACCGTGTTGAGCAGAAGCGCAATGGTGCCCCGGGATTGTACTATCCCGTGGATGTTCGTAAGAATTCTCCGTGTCTCTCTTCGATCAAAGTAATGGAGACCCATATGTGAATACACCACATCGAAACGTTCCGGTGAGAATGGCAATTCCTTGGAAAGATCCGCTGTTGTGCACGTGATATTTTGCACCCCTGATGTCCGCTCTCGTACCTGTTGCACGACTTCGTCGACGAAGTCGGAATACGTCACATGGAAACCCTGAGAGGCAAACCACTCGGAGTCCTGTCCTTGTCCGCCTGCGAGCTCCAATATGCTGCCTTGGGAGGGGAAATAGGAAACAGACTGTGTGGCGAAGATGCTGGGGCGTTTTACCCATTGTTCTTGAGTATAATCCGCCAATTTATCTTCCCAGTACCTATGATTATCCATGCATACAATGGTGAACGTCGTCCGAGCGAAGCGGAGTCGAGTGGCTGGGGAGGAGGGAACGACTACGCCTCGCTTCGCACTTCGTGCTCAGCGAGGTCTTCGTCGTTTAAAATTCGCTTCTTAAGTATAGTCCTGCCTGACCCGGTTTTGAAATACCGTTCCAGCATTCTTGCACAATGCTCACTGGGAAAACTGATACAAACGAGAAGCGTGTACGGTTTGTACGGGGCCGTTGAAACACTCAGTCCTTCGTTATGCTCCCGCAGCCTTCGATCAAGGTCATTTGTGGATCCCACGTAGAGGAAGGGATGGGTTTTGCTCCGAAGAACATAGACGTGCCACATAGCACTCCATCGTACCTTTGACAGGTTGGCCTGCCAACCGAAGACAAGCCAAGCGCAGGCTACCTCCTTGGCCTGCCAACCGAAGACACGCCGAAGCCGCAGCTGAGGCGTGCGT
>CAYHOS010000016.1:0-25539 GCA_964358505.1 uncultured Candidatus Peribacteria bacterium | reverse complement strand
ATGAGCAGAGAACTCCTCCTTGAGCTCACCGCTCCCGTCATCGCCCTGGTCGGTCTTGCCTACAGCCTCGTCTTCTGGAGGGCGCTGAAGAAGGCGGACAGCGGCACCCCCGCCATGCAGAAGGTGGCGCACGCGATCCTCACCGGCGCGAATGCCTTCGTCAAACGCCAGTACCGCACCATCGTCATCCTGGCGCTGGTCGTGGCCTTCGGCATGTTCCTCTTGTACGGGTTCACCGGCGGGGAAGGGGGATGGGTGCGCGGCATTGAAGTGGCCATCGCCTTCCTCTTGGGCTCGTTCCTCTCCGGCCTCTCCGGCATCGTAAGCATGTACGTCGCAACGCGCGCCAACTTGAAGACGGCCAGCGCCTCGCGCAACGGATTGAACGCGGCCTTGCAGATGGCGCTGCGCGGCGGCACGGTGCCCGCCATCGTCATCACGGCCCTCTCGCTCCTCGGGATCAGCGGCCTCTACCTGGTCTACCGCCTGGCCCTTGGCTACGAGGCGGCGGACATCCCCAACCTCATCGTGGGCTACGGCTTCGGCGCCAGCTTCGTGGCGCTCTTCGCCCAGCTCGGCGGGGGGATCTATACCAAGGCGGCGGACGTGGGGGCGGACCTGGTGGGGAAGATCGAAGCGGGCATTCCGGAAGACGACCCCCGCAACCCCGCGGTGGTGGCGGACCTGGTGGGGGATAACGTGGGGGACTGCGCGGGACGCGGCGCGGACCTGTTCGAATCCATCTCCGCCGAGAACATCGGCGCCATGGTGCTGGGGGCAGTGGCCTTCGGCCTCCCCGGCATCATGTTCCCGCTGGTCCTCCGCGCCATCGGCCTGATCGCGGCGATCATCGGCGTGTACACGGTGAAGGCGAAACCGGATGAACTGCCCATGAAGGCGCTCACGCGCGGCTTCTGGGTGACGACGGGATTGACGACCCTCGCGCTCCTCGCGACTACCTGGCTGCTCCTCTCGCCGGCCGAGAATCCCGGCGCCTGGCTGTGGTTCTTCTTCGCCGGTCTCGCCGGCGTCCTCACGAGCGTGGCCTTCGTGTACATCACGGACTACTACACCGGCAAGCAGCACCGTCCCGTTCGCGCCATCGCGGACGCTTCCAAGACGGGGCACGCCACGAACATCATCTCAGGCACGGCCATCGGCATGGAATCGACGGCGCTGACGGTGCTCACGGTGTGCGCCGCGCTCTTCGCCTCCTACTGGTTCGGCATGCAGTCCGGCATCCTCGCCGGCGGCATCTACGGCACGGCCATCGCCACCATGGGCATGCTCGCCGTGGTGGGCTACGTGCTCGCCATGGACATGTTCGGGCCAATCACGGACAACGCGGGGGGCATCGTGGAGATGTCCAAGTCCCCGGAGGAGTACCGCACGGTGACGGATGAATTGGACGCCGCCGGGAACACGACCAAGGCTTTGACCAAGGGGTACGCCGTCGGCTCCGCCGCCCTCGCCGCCTTCCTCCTCTTCTCCGCCTACATGGAGGAGAAAGGTTTGGAAGTGATCAACCTGGCGGACATGAAGGTGTTCATCGGCGCGTTCCTGGGCGCCATGGTGGTGTTCTTCTTCACCTCGCTGGCCATCCGCGCCGTCGGCCGCGCCGCAAGTGTGATCATTGAGGAAGTGCGCCGCCAGTTCCGCGAGCATAAGGGGATCATGGAAGGGACGGAGGATCCGGACTACGCAGCCGCGGTGGACATCGCCACCAAGGGCGCGCTCAAGGAAATGGTCCTCCCGGGCGTCGTGGCCGTTCTCGCCCCCGTCCTCATCGGCGTCCTTCTGGGAAAGGAGGCGGTAGCGGGCCTGCTGATGGTAGGCACCATCGTGGGCGTCCTCATGGCCGCCTACCTGAACAACGCCGGCGGATCGTGGGACAACGCCAAGAAGCTGATTGAGACCGGCCTCCACGGCGGCAAGCGCAGCCCCGCCCACCAAGCGGCCGTGACGGGCGATACCGTGGGCGATCCCTTCAAAGACACCGCCGGCCCCTCGCTCCACGTGCTCATCAAGCTGTTCTCCACGCTGACATTGGCGCTGGCCGCCTTGTTCATGTAAACTGTTCACTTTCTGTTCCTCCCCTTTGATTATGGCCGAATCACCATCAACTTCTTCGGAACAGATGGAGATCTTGAACGGCAAGGTGATAGCGATATGCTCTGGCGGTGCTTATTCAGATTTCGCTCTTCAAACTGATAATGACATCGCAAGCATTGAATGGGTTCCAACGGCAAAACCTGAAGTACTCGATGGCACATTGCTTGGAAGAACGGTCACGGTCCAAGTGAAGAGGATACGGGATTCTCTTCGCTTTGTCGCTTTCCTTCCAACAAACACGAAATAGGAGGAGGAGTACCTCTCCCTATTTGTGCATTCGCCGTATTCCTCGGTACCCTCGGTATTTTCCATCGTTCTCCACGAACAAACTTGGTAGAATAGAGACATGAAAAAGGCTCCGGGTCTCACCTGGGTCGCGGGGGAGAACACCCCCCCCAAAGTCTACGTGACGCGTGTCATCAACCTCGGCACATGGGAGGAGTGGAAGGAGATGCGGAGAACGGTGCCGGATGAGATCATTCGCGACGCGCTTGAGCATCCGCTGCGCGGGCAGTGGACGCCGCACGGGAAGTCCTTTGCGGAATGCGTCTTTGAGTGCACACTGCCGGATGACGTTCTCATTTCTTATGCTTGACCTGCACCTCGAGGTCCTCCGGAAGCCACAGCGCGCGCTCTGGGAACTCTTTCAAGGGAATCCCGCCGTGCTGCGCGACCACGGCTTCACGCTGGCCGGCGGAACGGCCTTGGCACTCCAAATCGGCCATCGTGAGTCGCAGGATTTCGATTTCTTCTCGCAGGAACGCGGCATCGAACCGGTCAGGACGTGGCTGGAACGGCTGCCCGGTTTCCTGTCGCGCGAGATGGATGCGGACACCGTGCACGGGGAACTCGGCGGCGTGAAGGTGAGTTTCATCGCCGGTTACCGCTATCCTCCCGTCATGCCTCCGGTGGCGGCGGGTGCTCTTTCCCTTACGCACATCGAAGACATCGCGCTCATGAAGATGATGGCGCTCACGCACCGGGCGGCATTGCGCGATTACATCGACCTCGCCGCCATCATGCGAAGCCGCAAAACGCTCTCCTCCTTGCTGGGGAAGAGCAGGGAAAAGTTCGGCGATCGCTTCAATGTCGCCCTCGCTCTCCGCGCCATGGTGCACTTCGGGGACCTGGACGGCGAGATGCCGGTGCTCCTCGACGCCGCTCTTGCGTCCTCATGGCAGGATATCCTGCGGAATGCGGTGAAGGAAGCGGCCTGAGAGAACTCCTTTGTCCTTCTTCATCCCTGGTCCTTCCCCGTCACTCCACACACCTCACGCGCTTCCTGTGCCCCAGTCCCCCGCGGTCTCTGCCATCATCCTCAACTACCGCACTCCCCAGGTGACGGCCCGCTGCGCGCGCGAACTGCTCCAGCAGACCTTCATCGGGCAGATGGAGATCCTCGTCATTGACAACCACTCGGAGGATGACTCGGTGGGTGTGCTGCGCAATACGTTCCGAGACGAGCCGCGGGTGCGGATCGTGGAGACGCCGCGGAACCTGGGCTTCGGCCAGGGGTACGAGGCGGGCGTCCGTCAGGCGCGGGGAACCTATATCCTCTTCAATAATCCCGAGAAGGTCCTGGTGCCGGAGGGCGTGGAACGGCTGGTGCGGACGATGGAGCAGGACCCCTCCATCGGCATCCTGGCCCCCAAGCTGGTGCACCGGGACGGCACTGTCCGCCTCTCCCCCCGCCACTTCCCCGGCATCCTCGACCTCCTGGCCAAGCGCACCGTCCTCGGCCGCCTGTTCCCCAAGCGCGTCGCGCGGTACCTCCTGCTCGACCTCCCGCAAGACGTTCCCCACGATGTCGAGTGGATTGCCGGGGGCTGCTTCATGATCCCCGCCAAGCTCTTCCGGGACCTGGGGGGCTTCGACCGCCGTTACTACATGTTCTTCGAGGATGTGGACCTCTGCCGCCGCGCATGGCAGGCAGGCAAGCGCGTGGTCTACGACCCCCGCGCGCAGGGACAGGACCGCAAACGGCGCCTGAGCGAGATGAACGTTTTCCTTATGCCATTCAAGAAGCTGGGACGGATGCACATCGCGAGCGGGGTGAAGTATTTCTGGAAGTGGAGGGGTGCATAACGGAGAAGCTCCCATTGACCTGTCAACCCCCTTCCTTTACGCTACCTCGGCTCCCATGGACATGATCCCCCTCAAAGCGCAGGTTCGTGATGCGTCCGCCAAGCCCCGCAAACTGCGGCGCGACGGCCGCGTGCCGTGCGTCCTGTACGGACACGACACCAAGACCATTTCCCTGATATGCGGGGAAAGGGAGCTGCACAGGGTCTTCGCCAAGGCGGGGGAGAGCACGCTCGTGGAGTTGGATGTGGAAGGCCCCGAAGGGACCCCCTTGGGGGGGAAGAAGATCCCCGTATTGTTCAAAGCCATTTCCTTCGAACCCATCTCCGGCCGGGAGGAACATGCGGATTTCTACGCCGTGGACATGAAGCAGGAAATCGAGACGCAGGTCCCCGTGCTCTTTGAAGGCGAAGCGCCGGCGGTGAAGGAACAGGGCGGCATCTTCGTCACAGCCTACGAGCACGTGACGGTGCGCTGCCTGCCCGCCAACCTCCCCCACAGCCTCTCGATGGACGTTTCCGGCATGGCGGAGCTCCACGCCTCGGTGTCCGTGAAAGATCTGCAACTGCCCAAGGGGGTGAAGGTGATGGAGAGTCCCGAGACGGTGCTCGCCACGGTGCAGGAGCCGCGCAAGGAGGAGGAAATCGCCCCGCCGCCCGCGGCCGAAGCCGTGCCCGCGGAAGGAGCCGCAGCGCCTGCCGAAGGTACGGCTAACGGTGAAGGTGCAGCGCCAGCGGCTGCCGCATCGGAAGCCGCCCCCGCCGCCGAGAAGGGAAAAGGGAAGAAGTAACGTGTCATCCCGAGCTCCGTCGAGGGATGACTACTCTCATGGAGACGTGCCATGGTTCGACGGAGCTCACCATGACACTTTCTACAAGGCTCACCGTTACGTCCGCAAAAAATCCGGCACCAGCCCCGGCCGCACGACGCCTTCGACCTTCTCCGCCAGCTCCAAATCCTCGAGCGCGATCTTGCCGATGTAGAGCCGCCGCAGGTCCCCGCCCTCCCGCGCGAAACGCTCCACGGCGCGCCATCCCCGGAAGTACACGAGGCTCTTGGTGAAGCACCCCGGCTCGGCGGCGTCGTGGAGTCCCCGCTTGAGTTCGATGGCCTTGGTGAGCGCCTTGGGAGGGCGGTACCCCAGCTCCTCCCGGAGGTAGCGGCGCGTCTCCACGAAGGAATGCTCCTTGGCGTAAGCGACGGCCAGGACGCTGCGGGCCGGCCCGTTGCGCTTCTCGTGGTAAGGGGAGAGGATGCGGTTCTGGTTGTGCACAGCCAGCCCCTCCTGCGTGTCCAGGTAGTTTGCGAAGCCCCGGCGGAACAGCGCGTACGGCTGCTGCGATCCGTTCTCGGAGGTGAGGATGTGCGTCTCGATCTCGTGCGCCACGAGCGACCGGACGTGCTCCTGGGAGAAGAGCGCCCCTTCCCGCAGGTACAACCGGCGCCACCCCACCGTGCAGTCCGCCACCAGAGCCGCGCGCACCAGCACCTGCCACTCGTGCAGGCCGTACTTCTTCAGTTCCCCTTCGAAGATCTCCGCCGACTGCTCCGCAGTGAGCATGGCGCTCTTGGGCGGAGGGAGGTCGCTCGCGATCCGGGTGCGGAGGAAGTGCCCGGCTTCCCCCAGGATATCGGCGTGCGGCGCCCCGAAGAGCGCCTGGGAGGCCGCGGTAAAACGGGGAGCGTCGCCGCGGACGCGGATGAGCGCCACGCGCAGCAGGAGTTCGCGGCGCTTCTTGGCCAGGAGTTCCCCCAGCGGCGTCTGGTCGCAGGCGAGTGCTTGGAGGCGCCCCTCCACGGCATCCAGGTCCACGGGGAGGTCTGGGTAGAGGAAGAGGGGGCTGTAGTCATCATCGTCCTCCAGGCGCTCCCGCTCCTCGGGCAGGTTCATGGGCTTGAGGTACTTGAGCAGGAGGAGCTGTTCGTCGATCTCCGCCAGCGCCCTGTCCACGGGACGAAGGTTCACCGTCACGCGCGTGACGGACGCCGCGGGTTTCTCCTTCGTGGGATCGATGTAGTAACCCTGCAAATCCCGCCGCCCCACCACCGCCCTCGCCTCGCTGCCCGGCACGCCCCCCACGTGGACGAGCGTGGAGATCTTGCTTCCTCCCAGGGTGAATTTGACGCGGTACGTCCTCTCTTCCGCTCCATCACCCTTCTCCTCCTCGGTCGCTCCGCCCATCCGCTGCAGCTCCTCGATGAGGTCCTGCCGGAAGACGGAGTACTCGGTGACGGCGGGACCCATGAGCGCCGGCACGTCGATGCGCACGCCCTGCCCGTGGATGGTGAGCGTCTCCTGCACGCCCAGCCGCGGGCGGTCCAGAGCGGGTTCCTTTGCCTTGGGAAGCACCTTGTGGCCGAAGAGGTCCTGCGCCACCCGCACGCCCTTCTCCGGCGCCGCGATCTTGAGCCCTTTGACGCGCTCCAAACGGCGCCGCAGGGGCGAGAGGTTGGCCACCTGCAGCATCAGGCCGGCGCGCGCGTTCACCTCCAGAAGCACCACCCCCTGCTCCCGGTCGAGCGTGAAGTCCACGGCAAGGTACCCGATGTTCGTGATGGTCTGGATGCGGGAGGCGAGGAGGAGCATCTCTTCCCAGAAGGGGATGGCGATGCCCGAAGGGGAACCCCCGTGCGGGAGCTGCACCAGGCGGCGGTTGCGCTGCACGGCGTGCGTGGTGACGCCCTTGGCGATGTCGATGCCGATGCCGATCCCCCCCTGGTGGACGTTCGCTTTGCCCCCGCTCTCCGCCGTGGGGATGCGGAGCATGGCCATCACCGGCACCAGGTTGAACACCACGATGCGGATGTCGGGCAGGCCGGCGGGGCGGAACGGCGCGAAGGCCCGGTGGGGGGCGAGGATGCGTTCGAAGAAAGCGGTATCCGGCCTCCCGTTGACCGAGAACTGCCCCTCCAGGATGTTCTCGATGTGCTCCCGCAGCCGCTCCTCGGGGAGGGGGATCTTCCCCTCTTCCAGGAACTGTCCGTTGCGCCGCCCCTTGAGGAGGAGGATGCCTTCCCCGCCGAAACCGAAGTTGGGCTTGAGGACGCACTCGTCGGGGAGGGAGGCGAAATCGAACGCGCGCAGCTGCCACCGGTTCTCGATGCGCCCGTACACCTTGGCCACGGGGATGCCGCGCGCGGAGAGGAACGCCTTGGTCTTCAGCTTGCTGTCCGCCAGCGCCACCGCCCGTTGGGGATTGAAGGGCTTGAGGTACAGCAGGTTCCGTGCGTTGAGGCCCAGGATGCCGTGTTTGACGAAGGGAAGCATGAGGAAGAGAGGATACCTCACTCCTCCGCCGCCTGCCTCAGCACCGCCCGGAAACGGATGTACTCCGAGAGACGCAGCCCCGTGTACCTCCCCACGAGGACGTTCGCGAGGATGGTGAGCAGGAGGAGTTCCGGGTACGCCAGGATGAGGGTCTGGAACCAGGACCACTGGACGATGAACACGCACAGGAGCGCGGCGCCCCCCGTCTGCAGGATGCCCGTGAACGCCGACGTCCACCCCTGCTCCGCCTTGGCAGAGAGGAAGCTCTCCGAGAGCGTGGACATGATGAGGAGCACGAAGACGGTATCGCGCGACGCCGCCACCCCGAAGGCCACGTTCACCGCCAGGAGGACGAGGACGAACAGGCTCACGAGCGTGATGATGATGGCCACTTTGGGGATGAAGAGGATGTGCAACCGCCGTACCAGGAAGCGGCTCACGGAACCCGCCGCCACGATGAAGAGGAGAAACAGCAGCCCCACCCACCACCCGAGCGCCAGGAAGCTGAGGGCGATGATGGAAGGGACGAACAGGCCGTAGGTGACGACACCCACCACCTGCTTGAGGAACGAGAGGATGGTGGCGATCACGGGCAGCATGAGGAGCAGGAGGACGGTCTGCCCCGCGATGCCGCGGGTGAGCATGGCGTGGACGAGGAGCGAGAAGGGGCGCCAGGGCGGGAGAGGGGCGGTGGAGCTGTCCACCACGGCCGCGTCGATATCCCTCTGGCCCGCAGCCTGGAGGAAGGAAGGAATGTCCGGGGACTGGAGGAGTGCGCCGAGGCCGTCGGGATGGAGGAGAACCACGCGTTCCGGCTGCAGGACGGCGAAGGGGGCGCGGGCCGTCTCCGCGAGCGTGCGGAGGGACCCTTCCGTCACCAGGACCAGGCTCCGCCCCCGCACCAGGATCGACCGGTTGACGCGCCGCAGCGCCTGCTGGAACGCCGGGAGCGTGCCCGCGGGGTCATTCGTCCACAGGAGAAGCGCCTCCGCCCCCTGCAGCGCGCCGAGCCGTTCCCCCAGGTACTGCGTAAAGCGGTCGGTGGACGTGGCAAGGAAGGGTACCCGCAGCATCTTCACGTACAGGCTGCCGGCGGGCGCGCCCGGCTGGGGAGAACCGCTCGCGGCGGCCACCTGCGCATCCACGCGCGCGGGATCCACGCTCTGGTCGGTGATGAGCACGATCTTGCGCCGGTACACCGTTACTTCGTGCACCGCCTGGTCCTCCTGGAGGTTGCCGTCCACCGTCGTCTGCACCACGAGACGGAACAGGTACGTGCCGGGCCGGTCGGGCGTGTAGATGGCATCCACCGTCCTGCTGATCGGTTCATCCACGCCCCGCACGAACCAGACGTACTGCGGATCGAGCCCCACGAGGCGGCTCTGGGAGGCGTCGAGGAGGATGGGGCGGCGGGCGGGGATGTCTTCGGGCGCGCTGACCACCGCCTGCGTGCGTGGAAGGGCAGCCGCCCCGCCGGCCGCGGGGAAGAGCCAGAAGGGCAGGAGGAAAGCCGCGAGGCGGATGCTCCAAGGCCTCACGCGACAAGGGCGGAGGGGGAGACGCGCCGTTTCTTCGATCGTTGCTTGGAGAACCGGGCAGCCCTCCCCCTCCCGGTCTTCAGCTCCTTGTACTTCTTGAGCGGCGGTTCCAATTTTTCAATGCAACGGTCCACCGCATCAATGGGGCTCTTCCGGCGCGATTCCGCCCGGAACTCCTTCCCCGGCAGGAACACGGTGATCATCACCTTCACTTGGTCCTTATCCTTCTTTGTCGGCCGCCGCTCCGCCTCCACGCGGATGGCGGAAGACTCATCCTTGAGGCGTTCGCAGTACGTGGCCAGCCTGCCGAGTTTCTTGGCAAGGAGGACGAGGTCGCGGTCGCTGTAGTGCAGGCCTTTCTCGAAGTGTTGGACGTTCATAGGGAGGAGGAAGTGGGAAAAGCGGGTCTGACCATATCACAAATAACCCGCCGCTGACGACGGACTTGCGCCGTATTCGCCCTCCGGATGAAATTGCGAGAAAAGGTGAAATACGCTATAATACTTGGAAGGGGACAGGATCTGTCCCTGTGCACAAATACCCATCCTCCACTCCCTATGGGCAACGATAGCATCTCGGAAAATCCTCACAAGATGGATACGCCTCCGCAGCCGCGCGGCCCGGATTTTCGAGGCACAACGGAACAACAGAAGAAGAACGCGGCGGAAACGCCTGCACGACAAGGGCTGGAGAGAGAGTCAGTCATCAAGAATGCGCACGATAGCGAAAGTATGATTGCTGCCAACGTGAGCAAGAGCCGCCCCGAGACCCAGCTTCTGCAACCCCCCTCCCTCTCCAATACGCAGAAGCCAATCGCACCGTCAGAGAATACCGCGCTGAGCAGGAGCATTGAGGAGCAAGAGGACAAATCCCAAGAGTCGAACGTTGATGAGAACGACTTGAAGAAGCAAGCGAAAGAAGTTCTGGAAGCGTCGAAACAAGGCGCATCCAAGGGATTGGATACAGCCGCCGAAGCGACCACGGGCGCGTTGTCGAAGGCCATGGAGTGGATCTCCGGCATCTACACGTCGCTCATCAAACCCGTGTGGGAGAAGATCACGCAGGCATTCCGCAAGATGTCCCAGGGGACCAAGAAGAACCTGGCGACCATGCTCACGTTCATGGGAATGAAAGAATGGGGGGACCGGCTCCTCGCCCTCCCCGCGGGGGTCACGGAGAAGGACCAGAAGGAACTCGCGGGCATCCGCGCGCGGATCAAACCGGGCAAGATCAAGGAGGAAGGCGACCCCGCGAAGGACGCGGAAGCGCTGGAGAAGCTCCGCGCCAACCACGCCGCCCTCTTGCGCCAGTACCCCGGCCTCCGCTCGCGTTACCCCGAGGGGACGGAAGGCGGTTTCCTGGGATACGTGGACGATGTGGTGCGCCAGAACCTCCAGCCCGAAAACGGGAAGGAGTACACCCTCGCGCAGGTCATCGAGGTAACAGATACGTTCAATGAGGACGCTGCGGTGCGCAATGCGGAAGCAACGAAAGAGGAGCAAGTCCCCGAAACCGCTGCAACCACGCCTGCCCCGGCGCCCGAGGCCCCTCCCGCGACCGTTCCTCCGGCTCCAACCGCGCCGGCCACTCCTCCGCCTGCCGCGTAACCGGTGACGTTCTCGGCTATACTCCACCCCATGCAAGAACTCCTCCGCACCTACCTCTTCCTCATCCCCCTCGTGGTCCTCATCCTGGCCGAGGTCACGAAGATGCTGGTGGAGCAGGCGAAGACGGGTTCGGGGCACCTGCGGCTGTTCCATCCGGGAGGGATGCCCAGTTCCCACTCGGCGTTCGTCACCTCCCTCCTCATCGTGGTGGGGAAGAAGCTGGGCGTGGATTCCGTGGAGTTCGCCATCGCGTTCGTGTTCGCCTCCGTCACCTGGTACGACGCCTTCAGTTCGCGCCATGCCATCGGGGAGCAGGCGAAGATCTTGAACCGCCTGCAGCACTGGCAGCATTTGACGGAACGGCTGGGGCACACGCTGAAGGAGGTGGCGGGCGGGATCCTCTTCGGCACGCTGGTGACGGTCATCGGGGTGTGGATCGCGGGATGATCCCCTATGCAACCTGGCGGAGCAACGCGCCCGTGACGTACGCGACGGCCGTGGCGATCGTCCCCACCGCGAGGACTTCGATGACCCCCCGGACGACGCGCTCCCGCGTGACGATGCTCCGCGTGACGCCCACGAAGAGCAACGCGGCGGCCGTGGAGAGGATGGCCGTGAGGAACTGGCGCCCTCCCCCGAAGCCGAAGACGTACGGAAGCAGCGGGATGGAGCCGAAGACGAGGAACCCCAGGAACGTCATGAACCCGTGGAGGAGCGGCCGGGAGGCGGTCTCCCCCGTCAATCCGTGCTCCTCGTGCATCATGGTCTTTGCCCACGTGGTCTTGTCCGCGGTGATCACCTGCACGGCACGGTCCAGGTCCGCCCCGCGGAACCCCTTGGCCTCAAAGGCTTCGCGGATCTCCTCGCGTTCCATGTCCGGCATCGTTTCGATCTCGTGCAGCTCCTCCTTGAGGATGCGCTCGTACTGGTCCTTCTCGGACCGCAGGGAAAGGTACGCCCCCGCCCCCATGGAGACGCCGTCGGCGAGCAGGTTTGCCAGTCCTAAAATGACGATGACGGAGACGGGCAGCTCCGCGCCCACCGTGCCGGCCACCACCGCGAACGTGGTCACGATGCCGTCGTGCGCGCCGAAGACGATGTCGTGGATGAAGGGCCCGAGCGCACTGCCGTGGATCTCCTGCGCGCGGTGCTGCGCGAGGCGGTGCTTCATATCGGTGCGGTCGATCATGCGGACAGCGTAGCAGGTGGGGGTATTGTTGGCATCTGCTACACTTCCCCCATGCCCAGAATTACGGATCCCTCCAAGGACTTCCCCCAGTGGTACCTGGACGTCATCGCCCAGGCGGACCTCGCGGAGCACGCGGACGTGAAAGGCTGCATCATCTTCAAGCCCTACGGGTATGCGCTCTGGGAAGGAATGCAGCGCGACATGGACCGGCGCATCAAGGCGATGGGCGTGCAGAACGCCTACTTCCCCCTCTTCATCCCCGCGTCGCTGCTGGCCAAGGAGAAGGACCATGTGGAGGGCTTCGCCCCGGAGTGCGCCGTGGTGACCGAGGGGGGAGGGAAGAAGCTGGCGGAACCCCTGTACGTGCGCCCCACGAGCGAGACCATCATTTACGCCACGTTCGCCAAGTGGATCGCCTCGCACCGCGACTTGCCCCTCAAGATCAACCAGTGGGCGAACATCGTGCGGTGGGAGATGCGCACGCGCCCCTTCCTCCGCACCCTGGAGTTCCTGTGGCAGGAAGGCCACACGGCGCACGCCACGAAGGAGGAGGCGGACGCCATGGCGGAAGCGGCGCTGAAGATGTACGAGGATTTCGACCGCGAGACGCTTGCGCTCCCCGTGCTCACGGGCAGGAAACCCGACCACGAGCGCTTCGCCGGTGCCCTGTACACCCTCACCACGGAAGCCTTGGCCCGGGACGGGAAGGCCATCCAGGCGGGGACGTCCCACAACCTGGGGCAGGGGTTCTCCGAAGCCTACAACGTGAGCTTCCTCGACGCGGAGGGGAAGAGACAACGCCCCTGGATGACGAGCTGGGGCGTTTCCACGCGCCTCATCGGGACGGTGCTCGTGGTGCACGGGGATGAGAAGGGGCTGCGCCTGCCGCCGGGCTTGGCTCCCATCCAGGCGGTGGTGGTCCCCATCTACAAATCCGAGGCCGAGAAGAACGCCGTGCTCGAGGAAGCGGCGAAACTGAAGGACGCATTGGAACCCGCCGTCCGCATCCGCGTGGACGACCGCGAGGACAAGTCCCCCGGCTTCAAGTTCAACGAGTGGGAAGTGAAGGGCGTCCCCCTGCGCCTGGAACTTGGCCCCAAGGATTTGGAGAAGAAGCAGGTGACGCTCGTGCGGCGTGACACGGGGGTGAAGTCCCCCCTCCCCCTCTCTTCCTGCGCGCCCGCGACGTTCTCTTCCCTCTTCACGGAAGTCCATGACAACCTGTACGGTCAAGCGAAGGCTTTCATGGAACGCCATACGACGGAGGCGGGAACGCTCGATCAGCTGCAGAAAACCGTCGACGGCGAAGGCGGATTCGTGTGGGCGCCGTGGGACGGGACGGTGGAGAGCGCGGAAGCGGTGAAGCGGAAGACGAAGGCGACGATCCGCCTGTTGGGTGTGAAGAAAGCCGCGGGGAAAGACCTCGTGAGCGGCGAACCGGCCAAGCACATGGCGCTGTACGCGAAAGCCTATTGAGACGTCTGATTGCCGGAGAACAGCGCCTTCACGCCGTCCCACACCCTCGGGACGATCTCGCACCGCTCCCGCACCGCCGCCACATCGGCGGGCGAGAGTGCGAGCGGGCCGGATTGGTTGAGGCGGTACATGACGGCGGAGGGGTCGGGGATGTGCCCTATCCCCAGCGCGTGCCCCATCTCGTGCGCGAGGAGCCGGATGAGCTCCTCCTGCTCGCTGAACGCGAAGACGGTGATGCTCTGCTTGCCCCAGGCGCGCTCGTACGTTCCTGCTTCATACTCTTCCCCGATGCTCTCCCCCACATCCTCGTACTCGTCGAGGGAGAGGTTCTCCTGCGCGGCGATGCGGCGCAGCATCCCCACCAGGGCATTGACCTCGTCCACCGCGTTGCGCAGGATTCCTTGCTGCGTATTGAGGCTGTCGGCAAGGCGGTTGACGCCCTGGCGCTTGGCTTCCAGGCGAGCGATATCCTCTTCACCCACCCCACGCGCCCGTACCGACTGGAGGTCTGCGTCGTAGTCCGCCCGCTCACGCTCGTAGCGGGCTTCCAAACCCTCGTACGCCGACTGCAGGCGCTCGTACGCGGCGCGCTTCTCCTGGTACCGCGCGTGGAGGGCATCGTAGGCTTCCTTCCCCTGGTCCAAGCGGAGACCGATCTCCTCCAGCTTCTCCCTTGTCTCTTGCCGCTGATCGAAGACGGCGCCGACGACCATGCCTCCCGTGGCGACCCGGCGAAAGAGGCGGCGGCCGGTGGCGTCTTCCCACAGCGCCTCCGCCGTTTCCACCGCCCGCGCGAACTCGCCCTCCGCCAAGCGGAAGCGCGCATCCGCCGTGCCAACGCTGTACGGGATGGCCGTCGTGCACGGCACCCGCCGGTAGACGAAGAGCCCCGCAACGATGAGGAGGATGACGGTGAAAGTCCACGTAACGATGGATTTGGTCATGGGGGAGATACTAGACGCTCCCCTTCGCCAAATCCAACAGCGGGAGGATGAGCACCGCGAAGGGCAAGAAGGCATGCAGGATGACAAGCGGCGCGAAGGGCAAGAAGGCATGCAGCAGGGGGACGAGGGCATGGATATAGGCAGAAGGGGCGGCATGAATGAATGATATATGGACATAGGATGGATTATCTTGCAAGTATGCCCTGACAGCGGCCGCCTCCGCTGCTAAGGTTCCCGGCCAGTGCGCCTCCGGAAACCCCGGCTCTCCGGCGCGACGTGCGCGGCGGCATGCATAGCCGATACGCACCTCTTCGCGCCGACGAGCGACAGCGATGCGCTGTTCCCCGGCTGGATGAAACTGCTCCCTCCCCCGGAGCAGGAGGCGCTGTACGCGCGCATCGCCGCGGAGGTCCGCCGCGCGTACGAAGCGGGCCTCGCGTGGCTGCGGGAGCGTGACGCCGCGTTCGTCGTGCATCTGGGGGACGTGACGGGGGGGTGGGGGAGGGAAGGGATGCGCCACCCCGACGTGCGGCGCGAAGCCGCTCGCTGCGAGGCGGACCTGGGGAGCGTGGGGGTGCCGGTGCGGTACTGCGTGGGGAACCACGACCTGGGTGTCCACCAGTTCGGCGGGAGCAGGGATTTCTCCCCCGCCCTCGAGGCGTGGCAGCACGTCTTCGGGGGGGTCTTCTGGTCCCGCGTGGCCGCAGACATGCTGGCGCTCGGCATCGCATCGCCCGTGGCTGATTACCGAGGGACGGCCCCGCACTTGCTCCGGCTCAAGCGGGAACAGGAAGCGTTCCTCGCGGACACGCTCGCGCAGCACAGGGACAAGCGCTGGACGCTGTTCCTCCACAATCCCCTCTCCGTGCGCAACCTCCTCCCCGTCCTCACCCCGCACCGCCGCCGCCTCAATGCGGTGGTCGGCGGGGACCTCCACCGCCCGGGCAGCGGCAACCTGCTCCGGGCATTCGGGCGCATGCCAGGCGCACGCTGGATGACGCGCACCCCCGGCCTCCTCCCCTTCCTCCGCCGCACGACGGTGTGCCCCTCCACCGCCCCCCTGTGGTGGCGCGGTTACGGCGCATTGGAGCTTGCGATGGCTCCGCGGCGCATACGGCCTCGCCTGGTGACTCTCGAACGCCCCATGGAGAGCGAGCCGGTCCCCACGGCGTCGTTGCGCTGGTGCTGGAAGGGGATGCATGCCGTGCAGCCGGATGCCGTGGGTGGGATGTGAGCGATGAGGTAGAGTACGCGCATGCCGGAAACCGCTCCCGAGGAAACCCGACGCACCGTCCGCACCTTCGGTTGGGCATCGTTCCTGCACGATATAGGCGCGGACATGATCTTTTCCGTATGGCCGCTCTTCCTCACGCAGGTGCTGGGGGCGAACAAGACGGCGGTAGGGCTCATCGACGGCCTGGGGGATATGGTGGTGTCGGTCTCCGGGGCGGTGTCCGGGTATCTCTCCGACCGCATCCGCAAGCGGAAGGTCTTCGTGTGGATGGGATACGGCTTCGGGACGGTGGCGCGCATCGGGTATGCCCTGGCGCCCACGTGGCTCCTGGTCATCCCCTTCCGCATCCTCGACCGCTCGGGGAAGATCCGCAGCTCACCGCGCGACGCCAT
This sequence comes from uncultured Candidatus Peribacteria bacterium, assembly GCA_964358505.1. GTDB lineage: Bacteria > Patescibacteriota > Gracilibacteria > Peribacterales > Peribacteraceae > CAIKAD01. The sequence goes on along the minus strand of CAYHOS010000016.1, from coordinate 9,697 downwards.
TGTCTCCGACCTCTCCACGCCCGGGAACCGCGGTTCACACTTCGGCTTCATGCGGGCGATGGACAACGTGGGGGCGCTGGTGGGCATCACCCTCTCGCTCCTCCTCATCCGGTTCCTGCCGATGCGGACCATCTTCCTCCTGGCCGCCATCCCCTCCGTGGCGGCCGCGCTCCTCGTGTTCTTCAGTATCAAGGAGAAAGGCATGCACTCGGGCACCCTCTTCCGCGGCATCCGGTTCGGGGACGTATCGCCCAACCTGCGGCTCTACACCGTCGCCAGCGCCCTCCTGGAACTTGGCGCCTTCAGTTACTCCTTCCTACTCCTGGCGGCCAATACCCTCGGCTTCGCCACGGGGGACGTACCGCTCCTCTACCTTCTCTTCACGCTCGTGGCCGCCATCGTCTCCGTCCCTGTGGGGCGCCTCGCGGACCGCATCGGCCGCAAACCCCTCCTCTTCTCTTCCTACCTCTCTTGGGCCGCCGTCTCCGCGATCTTCCTCTTCGCCCGGCACCCCCTCCTCCTCGTCGCCGCTTTCGCCTTGTACGGTTTCCACAAGGGGGCGCTGGACCCCGTGCAGAAGACTTTCGCCGCGGAGCTCGCCCCTCAGGATTACGTTGCCAGCACACTGGGGGGCTTCCAGCTCATGATCGGGATGATGAGCCTCCCCTCCTCCCTCATCGCGGGGGTGCTGTGGGACCGCTACGGCTTGCAGGCGCCTTTCCTCTTCTCCCTCGTATTGACATTCCTTTCCTTCCTCTGTCTCCTCTTCGTGGGAGAACGGGAAGGGGGGAAACCGCGCGGCGGGTGAAGCGCAGCCCTCCCCCATCTTCCATGCCCCCCTACCCCCTCCTCACGCTCAAGCCGGAGCGCGAGATCCACCTCAAGAACCGCCACCACGCCATCTTCAAGAACGCCGTGGCTGTGTTCCCCGACGCGCCGAACGGCGCCATCGTGGAGGTGCGGGACGCAACGGGGGCATTCCTCTGCTACGCCACCTACAACCCCCGCGCGTGGATCTGCGGCCGCGCCATCGCCTTCGAAGAGGGCGACCCGCTCCAGGCGATGAAAAGGACGCTCAAACGCGCCATCGGCATGCGGCGCCAGTTCTTTGACGGAAGCGACGTGACGGCGTTCCGCCTGGTGAACGCGGAGGGGGACGGCGTCCCCGGCCTCATCGTGGACGCGTACCGCGACACCCTCGTTATCCAGCTGACCACGTTGGGCATGGACCGCCTGCGCGACTGGGTGGCGGAGGCGCTGCAGGAACTGGTCTCCCCGCGCGGCATCTACGAGAAATCGACGGGGCCCGCGCGCAAAAAGGAGGGGATGGAAGGGAGGGAAGGGTGGCTTCGCGGGGCGGGCGACACGCGCCTGGAGGTGGCGGAGCGCGGCGTGAAGTACCTCATTGACCTGGCGGGCGGCCAGAAGACCGGGCTCTTCCTGGACCAGCGCGAAATGCGGTCGCTGGTGCGGCAATTGGCGCCGGGGAGGATCGTGCTCGATTGCTTCAGCTACGTGGGGGGCTTCGCCCTCTCCGCACTCGCGGGCGGCGCCGCCTCCGCCGACGCCGTGGATTACGACGGGGAAGCGCTGGAACGGGCGCAAGCGAACGCCGCACTCAACGGCTTTGGCGGGGACCGGTTCGCGACGTACCGGGAAGATGCCTTCGACTTCCTGCGCCGCAAGCCGCTCCCCAAGCCGTACGACTTCATCGTGCTGGACCCTCCCGCCTTCGCCAAGCGCTCCAGTGACATCGAGCCCGCCAAGGGCGCCTACACCGACATCAACAGGATGGCCCTGCAGGCTCTCCCCCCCGGGGGACTGCTCCTCACCTGCTCCTGCAGCTACCAGATGGACATGCAGCTCTTCCAAACGGCGGTGTTCCACGCCGCGCGGCAGGCGGATCGCGGCGTGAAGATCCTTCAGAAGCACAGGCACGCCTTCGACCACCCGGTCAATATCTATCATCCGGAAACCGACTACTTGAAATCGCTGCTCCTGTGGGTGGAGTGAGCAGTATCGCCCTACAACCACAAAATGACCGGAACACTCCGGCAAGCGGACATGTGAACGCCGCGCACCTATCCTCTTTCATATGTTAATTCGTACTGATAGAATTAACATGTTATACGCCATGCGTTACGTACAGTAACATATGGCAAAACCCCCTTTCTCCCATGAAAATCCCGCTCCTGCACCGTTCCCGCAACGTCTCCGGCACGCCGGCGTTCGATCCCCGCAAGCCGTTTAACGCCCTCCCCCACCTCCCGCCAAAGTACGATTTCGACCAGGTGGCGCTCCTCAAGCAGGTGAACCTGAGCAACATCGCGCTCTCCAAGCTGGACGCCCTCGCCACCAAGCTCCCCAACCTCTTCCTGCTCATGCACCCCCTCCTCGTCCGCGAATCCGTGGCGAGCTCGGGGATCGAGAACATCAACACCACCGTGCGGGAAGTGTTCGAGGCGGAGGTGCTGCCGGAGAAGCAGCAGAAGGGCGCGGCCAAGGAGGTGCTCCACTACCGCGAAGCCATGCTCAAGGGGCTGGAATACGTGGGGAAGGGGAGCCTGACCGCGCACCAAATTCTGGAGATCCAGAAGCTCATCGAGCCCAAGAAGGAGGGGCTGCGGGAGAAAGGCGTGCACCTGTGGAACGAAAACACCAAGGAAGTGTTCTATACCCCGCCGGAGGGGAAGACGGCCCGCCATTTGCTCACCAATTTAGAGAAGTACATCAACGAGGACTGGGAGGACGTGGACCCCCTGATCAAGATGTCCGTGGTCCACTACCAGTTCGAATCCATCCACCCGTTTTTGGACGGCAACGGGCGCGTGGGGCGCATTCTGATGATCCTCTACCTGATCTTGAAGCGCCGCGTGCAGGCGCCCGTGCTCTTCCTCAGCGGCTACATCGAGCGGCACAAGAACGAGTACTACCGCCTCTTCCGCCAGACCACCCGGACGCAGGATTTCGGGCCGTTCGTGCTCTTCCTCCTCAAGGGCGTGGAGGAACAAGCGGCGGAGACGGCCAATACCGTCCGCAGGATCGAAGAGCTGATGCGGAAGACGGAACAGACACTGAGGAAGAAGTTCCCCAACGCCCACGACCTCATCCTCTGCATGTTCTCCCGCCCCCTCCTCACCATCGACTACGTGCAGGAGACTCTCGGCCTCTCCGCCCGCCAGACGGCCAGCAAGTACCTCACGGCCATGGCGGAAATGGGGCTCTTGCAGGAGAAGAAGGAGGGGAGGCAGAAGGTCTTCTACTCCACGGAGTTCTTGAAGGCGCTGTCGTAAGGTCAAATGCTATTCCAAACCCAACTCCCGCCCCGGGGTATTGCAAAGGGACGGCGCAAGGGGAGAATGTGAGGTTAACCCGTCTTGGGTTCTCCCTTTCCCTACTCCCCATGCACAATAAAACGCTCGGGATGCTGGTCATGGTGCTCCTCGTGGTCGGCGGCCTCAACTGGGGCCTCATCGCCGTGATGGACTACGACGTGGTCGCCAGCCTGTTCGGCGCCGCGTCCGCGGTCACCCGCGTGGTCTACGGACTCGTGGGGCTCGCCGCCGTGTACATCGTGGTCGGCTGGCTCGCCAAGCTGAGCGGCCCCAAGGCCTGATGTTCCGGCTCCGGAGAAAAGGACGCCTCCGGGCGCCCCCTTTCGTTGAACTCGTTCTTTGGCTACGCTGGAGGTGCGTCCGCTTTGGACATGTCTCTAATTTCCTCTTCCTCCTTCTATGAAGAATATTTCGAAGATGGACCTGCTCGTCGGCCTCTACATGTTCTGCATCGCCGTCTCGGAACTCATGGGCGCCAAGACCTTCCCGCTGATCCAATCCGGCTGGCTGAACGTGAACGCCAGCGTGGCCATTTTCACCATCCCCCTCGTCTTCACCATCAACGACATGGTCACGGAAGTCTACGGGCGCGAGCGCACGCGCAGCATCATCCGCTCCGGGCTCGTGGTGGTGGCCATGATCTTCCTCTTCTCGCTCCTCGCGGTCAGCCTGCCGCCCTCCGCCCGCTTCGAGCCGACGGAAGGCGCGTACGATACCGTCTTCGGCTTCTCCGCCCGCATGTCGTTCGCGAGCCTCCTCGCCTTCGCCGTTGCCGAATTCACGGACCTCTTCGTCTTCGTCAAGATCCGCCAGGCGCTGGGGGGCGGCTCGCTGTGGCTGCGCAATAACGCGAGCAACTTCGCGGCCCAATTCCTGGACACGGTGATCTTCATGTTCGCCGCGTTCTACGCGTTCGACAAAGGGTTCGGCGAGAATTTCTCCTTCATCGTCGGCCTCCTCATTCCCTACTGGCTCCTCAAGTGCGCCATGTCCGTGATCGAGACGCCCTTCGTGTACGCGGGCGTGGCGTGGCTGAAGAGGGACGAATGAGACTGCGTCCAATACTCGATCATTCGTCGTTGGCCAGTGACGGTCCCCTACGCCGGCTTCGCGATCTGTATCCCTTCCTGCTCGCAGCACTCCAGCGCCTTGCGGAGGATGCGCGTGGTCACCACCCGCCGCTGGCCGATGGGCGCGGGGAAGCAGAGGAGGAGCTTGAGCTCGCGCTTGTCCGTCATTTCCATGTGCACGCGCTGCGCGGGGGAAACCTGGGAGAAGTAGAAACCGCGCATGCGCCGGTCCATCTGACGCAGGGCTTCCCTCGTGAAACCGCCCGTTTCCTCCTCCAGCATCGCCTCCAGGATCGCGGCGGCGCGCTCGCCCTGCTTGGCGTCGGCAAGATAGAGCGGGATCTCCACGTTCTCGAAGTCCGACGTGCTGTGGTAGTTGACGAGCATGCCCGTGAGGAGCAGGGAGTTGGGCAGCCGGACGACCTTGCCGGCCTGCGAGACGTTCTGCATGTTCTGCGCGCGCGAGGCGAGGAGCGTGGTGTGGATGACGCCGATGTCCAGCACGTCGCCCGTTACGTCGCCCATGGTCACGCGGTCACCCAGCTTGAGTGCGCCCTTGTACGTGAGCCATCCCAGGAAGGACTTGATAAGGTCCTGCAGCATGAAGATGAGCGCGGCGCCGATGACCGCGAATACCGTGGTAAAGGCGGGGTACTCCGCGTAGATGCGCTGGAAGAGCCAGAAGACCAGGATCAGGTACACGCCGGTGGTGAAGATCTTTGCCAGGGCATAGCGGACCTTGCGGTGCGGGATGCGCAGGATGATGTTCGTGCGGAGGAAGTGCTCCACCCAAATGACCGCCAGAACCGCCGCCACGTACCACAGGATCCCCAGGAAGAGCGCCATGTTGGCCGTGCGCTGCTCCAGGAGCAGCTTCCCCAGGCGCGTCTGCTGCGCCGTGAGCGCGGGAGTGAGCAGGTCGATGTGCTCCTCCAGCACCACCTTGCGCGCCAGGAGTTCCGGATAGCTCTTCGTCATCATGAACACGCCCGTGGCCGTCGTGCTTCCTTCCTGATAGATCCGCTCCTCGTCCTTGAGGAGGTTGAGGTCCACCGTGCTCTCGTTGAGCCGGCTCTGGAGGTCTTCCACCATCTGCCGTTGCCGCTCCAACGCCTGCCCCTGCTCCACTTCCCCCCCTCCTTCCGTCTCGGCGGGCTGGATGAGGGTGTTGAGCTCCTTCTCCAGGAGAGCGCGGATGCGCGTGCGTTCGGTGGCGATGGAAGGCCCGAAGACCTTCTCGTTGCGGTCGTTCTTCACGTACTCGGTGTAGAAGCTCTTGAGGCGCGCGATATCCACCTCCGGCTGCGCGGCGGCGGCCAGCGGCACGGCGCAGAGCAGCGCACCCAAAAAGAGGCGGCCTACGGAGAGAAAGCGGGGGGACATGGGGATGTGAGTGTAGCGGGAAAGGAATGCCAAATGCAAAATGAGCATTTACTCCGGTCTGCTCTTGCGTGCACACTATCCAGGCAATGAGAAACCTCTTCACCGCCTCCCGCCTGGAGATCCTGGCAACGGCTGCGGCGGCGCTGGCCTTTGCCGCCCTGGCATTCCTCCTCTGGGTCCCCGCTGAAACGGCGCAGGGAATACTGTCGCGCGCCGGCATGGCTTTCTTCCTCGGCACGTCCTTCCTCCTCCCCCTCCTCTTCCTCCTTGCGCTCCTCTTGGGGGTAGGCCTCGGAAGGGGCTTCCTGCGGCACCGGGATTTTTCGCCGCTCTTCTTCGCGTTCCTCGGCGTGAGCATGCTCTTCCTGGCCATCCTCACGGGACTCTCTCCTCTCCTCCCGCTCCTCTGCGGCGTCAGTATCCTCCTCGCCGGCATCTGGAGCCTGACCGCCCCCTCCACCGGCCCCTTCGATGTCACCACCCTCCCCGGCCTCGACGAGTTCATGGACGCTTCCGCAGCCCCGCCCGATGCCAAGCAGTGAACAGCCTTCCGCCGGCCATCCCTGGACGCGCCTCCTCCGCAAAGCATTGCTCGGCCCCCTCCTCGCATGCGCCATTGTCTCGATGATGGCGGCCATCCTTCTCTCCTCCGCCTCCCGCGCCATCCGGCTAGGCGCCCCCTCCCTCCTCCCCCTCGCCGTCTTCATCGTCATCCTCATCGTGCTCGTCACGGCCACGTTCGCCGTGCAGGCGGTGTACTTCCACATCATCGCCGTGCGCCTCAAGAACGAGCGGGAGAAATCCGTCTTCATGCGCATGGCGACGGATACCATCCGTACGCCCGTCACCGGCCTCCGCTGGCTCACCGAGCTCTTCCTCTCGGGGGAATTCGGGGCGATTTCCAATCCCCAAAAGGAGAGCATCATGCACATGGACACGGCCATCCGCCGGCTCATCAACCTCTTGAACGAACTGCTGCAGGTGATGAAGATGTCCGGCGGGCTCATCCACTACCACCCCTCGACTGCCGACCTCACCGCCCTCCTCAAGCGGTCGGCGGGGGATATGGGCTCCATGGCGGCCGCCAAGCTGCAGCGCATCGGCTTCGGCCAGATTTCCACCGACACGGACATTGCGCTCGATGAACCGCTCATCCGCCATCTGCTGGGAACGCTCCTCGGTGCCGCCGTCCGCCTTGCCAAGGTGGAAACCACCATCGTGCTGCACGCCGAACCGCTGGAGGAAGAGGACATCACCATCGGCATCACCTACACCGGGGATCCCATGGTGTTGCCGGTGCCGGACCCCGCCGCGCAACCGTCGCTCCCACCGCTGCCCCTGCACGTGGGGGATTTGGATCTCACCGTCTCCTGGGAAATCCTCAGTGCCGCGCAGGGGCGCTTCTGGGTGAAGCATAAGGAGCCGGAGCACACCCTCTTCATCACGCTGCCGCGCAAGGCGCGCGCCTCATGACGCGCGCCCTTTGAGTTCCCGCGCGTCATCGGCCATACCTTTGGCGATGGACTGCATCTGCGCGGAGAGCTTCTCCAGGGACGGGCTGAACTCCCGTGCTCTCTGCGCGGTCGCCCAGGCTTCCTTGGAGCGGGAGATCACGTCGTCCAGGCGCCCTTCGGTTCCCGCGCGGTAGGCTTGGATGATCGAGTGGAAACCTTCCGTGATCTTCACGGCCCCTTTGACCACGGCACTCTCCGGATTCCCCGCGAGGGCGCCGCGCGCCGCGACGAGCGACCGGGCGGAGGCGTACTCCGCCTGCTCGACCTGCTTCTGGTCCATCATCCGCACCGCGCTCATCACCTCGCTTTCCGCTTCGCTCAGGAGCGCCTGGGTCCGGCGCCCTTCCTTATACATGAAGAAGCGGTGGAGGAGGAGCGCCACGTCCCCGCGGGTGAGTTCCGCGCCGGGGGAGAGGTGCCCGCCCGCGTCCACCATGATCATGGAAGACGCCAGGGCGTACCGGAGGAGGGGGAAGTACCAGTCGGCAGGATGGACATCGCTCGCGAGCGGAAGAGGGAGATCGGAGAATGCCGTCGAAGGTTGCACGCCCTGTGCCAGGAAGAACATCTTGAGGAACTCCGCTTCCTTCACGGGATCAGCGGGACGGAATGCGGTACGTTCCGGCGGCCCCGCCACGATGCCGTTCGTCCGCGCATACTCCACGAACGGAGCAAACCAGGCGCCGTCCGGCACGTCGGAGAACGGGGAATGCACGGTTTCCGGGGTGGAGAGGAGCGGTGCCAGGATGACCTTGAGTGATTCCGCCCTGCCGATGCGGTCCCCCGGACGGAACGTCCCATCGTCATACCCGCGGAGGATCCCCTTCTCCTTCAGGTACTCCACTGCCTGGAAGTGGGGGGAGGAGGGGGGGACATCCGAGAATGCCGCGGAGCCGGCGGCTCCCGAGGTTGCGGGGATAAGGGCGATGAGAAGCGCCGTGAGTACGGAACACGAAAGAGGGGACTGCATGCGCCGGCATGGTACAGGGGACACGAAAGCGCCGCCACTTGCGAAAAACGCAAGGACATCCGCAACGGATTCCCCCCATCTCCGTTCCCAGTCGCACGGAGGAAAGCGCGAAGACTGCAAGGACAGGACACCGAACCCCTCCCCTGCGCTGCTGGAGAAAGAATGATCACCGACATCTGACACAAGGATGGATATCCTTCCCTGGGAGCCCTGACGGTAGCCAAAGGATCAGATATATGCGCTCCAGGACGATTCTGAGTGATTTTGGCTACCCCTTCATGAAAGATCAGTTATTTATAGACATATTGTAAATATTGTATTATAATTATATTAGAACACAATGCGCTACACCAAACGCCAACAGCAGCGCATCGCATCCCTCCTCGCCAGGGCGAAGGACCTCCGCTTGAGCCGGTCTGCGGAGCGGCGCCTATTGTGGTTCGCGTTCGCCGCTGGCCACGGGGGGAACGTGAGCCTCACGTGCAGGCATTTCGGCATCGCTCGGTCCACGTTCCTGCGCTGGGCGGAACGCTTCAACCCGAGAAACGAACGGAGTTTGGAAGACGCCTCCCGCCGACCGCGTCACGTGCGCCGGCCGCGGACGCCGGAGCAAGCCATCACGCTCATCGCACAGTGGCGGCAGGAAAACCCGCGCCTCAGCCGCCACGCCATCAGCCAGCTCCTGAGGGCGCAGGGGATACGCCTTTCCCCCGCGAGCGTCGGGCGCGTCATCGCGCGCGAGCGGCTGTTCTTCGCAAACACCCCCTCCCACCAGACGAAACGCAACGCACTCCCTCTCTCGGGAACGATGTCTATTGAACGGGACATCCGCGCCGCGCGGGATCCTGCGCGGCCTTTTCCGCTTTCCCCCTCGCTTGCCTGACCATGGCGCACCGCACCGCCATCGCCGGCATCATCCTCCTCGGGCTCCTCGCCCGACCCGCAATGTGCTCGGCGGCACAGAGTGCCTCGTACGGACTCTCCGGGGAAGCGGCGGGGAATGCTGAACATGCGGCGGGAGTCTCGGGGCACTACGCGCTGGATGGCGGCATCACCTGGCATGCGGCCATGGGCGTCGGTGCCAGGTACCGCATCGTCGCGGTTCCCCCGCAACCGGCGCCGTCTTCCCCCGGCATTGCATCCCCACCGAACCCGCAGCCGCCCCCTCCCGGCAAAGGCGGGGGCAGAGGTTCGTCCACTGCAAAAGGGCGGGCCGCCGCATCTCGTTCCCCATCCGCCGGGAAGAAAGGCGCCGCCCCTTCCCGTTCCGCCCCGGCGACGCAGAAGGGCGGTGCGCAGTCTCCCGGTACAATCCGTCCCTCCGCAAGCCCCGCCCCCTCGAATGCACCGCCCCCCACCAAACCGCCAAAGCCCCTCACCAAGCCCCGCCACCCTAAAGGGAAACCCGTACCCAAGGCAGCCCCC
>CAYHOS010000015.1:21763-29152 GCA_964358505.1 uncultured Candidatus Peribacteria bacterium | reverse complement strand
TCTGCTACAGTGGTCCGCGAACCAGCAGGAGTGCAATTATGGGTGGACCCATACACTTTCTTACATTCCCCTTCGTTTCGACGTACACTTCCTCCATGTCCCAATTCCAGATCCTCACGGACGCGCAGATGGACATTGCACGCGAGGGAGGCAAGATTTTGAGCGGGGCGCTGGAGACGGCGGCCGCGGCGGCGCGGGAGGGGGTGCGGACGGAAGAGCTGGACCGCCTGGTGGAGGAGTACATCCGTTCCCGCAACGGGGAACCGGTGTTCAAGGGCTACCACGGGTATCCGGCGTCCCTGTGCGTCTCCCTCAACGACGAATGCGTCCACGGCATCCCGGGCAACCGTGCGCTGCGGAAGGGGGACGTGGTTGGGCTCGATTGCGGCGTGAAGTTCCGCGGCCTCTGCACCGATGCCTGCGTGACGGTGGCCGTCGGCGAGGTGACGGGGGAACAGGGGCGTCTCCTCGCGGTCACGCAAGCAGCGCTCAATAAGGCCGTGGGTATGATCCGTTCCGGCGTGCGCGTGGGGGATATCTCCGCCTGCATCCAGGAGGAAGTGGAAGGGCAGGGGTTCTTCTGCATGCGCGCGCTCACGGGGCACGGCTTGGGAGCGGACCTCCACCAGTTCCCGGATATCCCCAACCTGGGCGAAGCGGAGACGGGGCCGCGGATCCCCGCATACACCCTGCTGGCCATCGAGCCCATCACCTCCATCGGCACGCGGGAGATCCGCGAAGGGGCGGATGGGTGGACGCTGCACACGGCGGACGGTTCCACCTCGGCGCACTTCGAGCATACGGTATTGGTGTTACCGGAGGGGGCGGAGGTGATCGCATAGGCATGAGGATAACAACAATTATTACACAACAAACATAGGATACAGCAACACATTTTACTCACTTTCCCAATAAATACCAACCATTCGGCTTGCTGACGCAAAAATCTCTCTGTAGGATCATTCGGCTCTTGACCCTCTGTTTATCTGTGTCCAAGGATGTAATTGAATTGCTCGGCGTTGTGGAGGAAGCCTATCCCAATGCCACGTTCAAGGTCCGGGTGACCAGCGAACAGGCTAAAGACCATTCGCTGCTCTGCCATTTGGCGGGACGTATGAGGGTCCATCGGGTTCGCATTCTTCCCGGAGACAGGGTGAAGATCGAAATGACGCCCTACGACCTCCAGAAAGGCCGCATCGTATACCGGTTCCTTCCCGTTTCCCCGGGACAGCAGGCGCAAGGCCCGCAATCTTCCCCCTCTCCAGCACCCTCTCCCCAGCCCTCTTCCTCACGATGAAAGTCCGCCCTTCCGTCAAGCCGCGCTGCAAAGACTGCCGCCTCGTCCTCCGCCGCAACGGCAAGGGGAAGGTGGTCCGCCGCATCGTGTGTATGAATCCCCGTCATAAGCAACGCCAAGGATAATATGCTCCGTATTTCTGGTGTCGTCCTTCCCGGCAGAAAGCGCATGGAGATCTCCCTCACGGCGATCAAGGGCATCGGGCGCCCGCTCTCCCGCCGCATCCTCGCGGAGCTCGGGATCAACCTGGACACGCGCGCCGACGACCTCTCCGAGACGGACGCCGCGCGCATCCGCTCGCGGGTGGAGCGCGAGCTCACGGAGGGCGAACTGATGCGAAAGATCTCCATGGACATCAAGCGGCTGCAGGATATCGGCACGTGGCGCGGGTACAGGCATCGCCGCAAGCTGCCGGTCCGCGGGCAGACGTCGCGCAGGAACGCGCGCACCAAGCGCGGCAAGAAGAAGACGGGATTGTCCGGAAGGACCGTTCTCACCAAGACATAATCTCTTTCCCTCTGACCATGGCCGATAACAAGCCTTCCCCAACGGACATCCTTGCGAAGATCGACGCATCCGCAGGCGTCACCTCCGATGCGGCAGTGCCGGCGGAAGCCGCCACGGACAAGCCCGCCAAGCGCAAGAAGAGCAAGCGGCACGTCCCCCGCGCGCGCGCGTGCATCCACGCTTCCGAGAACAACACCATCGTCACGTTCACGGATCCCGAGGGCAACGTCCTCGGTTGGAGTTCCGCGGGTGCGGCGGGCTTCAAGGGCACGCGCAAGTCCACGCCCTACGCCGCCAAGGTGGCGGCGGAGACCGCGTCCCTCAAGGTGAAGCCCATGGGCATCGAATCCTTGGACGTGGAAGTCAAAGGCCTGGGTCCCGGGCGCGAGCAGGCGATCCGCGGCCTGCAGGCGGCGGGGTTCTCCCTGGAGTCGATCATCGACGTCACGCCCATCCCCCACGGCGGCTGCCGTCCAACGGGACGGCGCCGCGTGTAATTCATATGATGTTTCTCTCATCCATTGTCGGCACCAGACAAGCGGTCAGCTTCCAGCTATCAGCGGTCAGAAGCGTCACTGGAAGCTGGGAGCTGGCAGCTGAGAGCTTCCTGGGACTTCTCACTTCTTCTAACCCTTTCGATTTCCTTTCATGAAATATACCGGACCCAAAGCAAAGCGCTGCCGCCGACAGGGCATGAACCTGTACGGCAGCGACAAGTACGACAAGATCCTCCAGCGCAAGCCGTACGGACCGGGGAAGGGTCCCCGCGAGTTCAGCCGCAGCAGGCTCTCGGAGTACGGGCAGCAACTCAAGGAGAAGCAGAAAGCGCGCGACATCTACGTCCTCTCCGAGCGGCAGTTCCACCGCTACTACCTCACCGCCACCAAGGTCTCCGGGCAGACGGGCGATGCGCTCAAACAGCTCCTGGAACGCCGCCTCGATAACCTGGTGTACCGCGCGGGCTTCACCCTCACGCGCCTGCAGGCGCGCCAGATGGTGAGCCATGGCCACTTCATGGTGGACGGCCGCCGCGTCACGGTCCCCTCCTACCAGCTCCGGCCGGGGCAGGTGGTCACCGCCCGCCCCCGCAGCAAGGCCTCCCCCGTCTTCGTGCCCATCCTGGCCGCGCACGAGAAGTACATGCCGCCCAACTGGCTCAAGGTGGACCCCGCCGGCCTGCGCGCCGAGGTCGTCAGCCTCCCGCAGCCTGAACACGGGGAGCAGGCGATTGATGTCCGCCAGATTATTGAGTTCTACTCCCGATAATGACTTTGGGGATTCTGTAGTCCATCCCCTCTCTTTTTCCCTCCCCTTCCTCGTTATGCACATCATCCAGGAAGAAATCGGGCTCCCGACCTTCACCACCACGCCGGTGAAGAAGGGCGATGACCACCATGCGGTCTTCGCCATTGCCCCCCTCCCCCCGGGGTATGGCATGACGCTCGGGAACGCCATGCGACGCGTCCTCCTCAGCAGTCTGCCCGGCGCGGCAGTCACCTCCATCCGCATCAGCGGCGTGCAGCACGAGTACACCACGCTCAAGGGCGTGCGGGAGTCCGTGATGGACATCGCGCTCAACCTCAAGTTGCTGCGCCTCAAGAAGCACAGCAAGGAGCCAGAGGTCATTACGCTGGAGGCCAAAGGCCCCGGCGCAGTCACCGCCAAGGACCTCAAGGTGAGCTCCGATATCGAGGTCCTCAACCCCCACCTTCCCATCCTCACCCTGGAGAAGGGCGGCTCCATCGATATGCAGATCACGGTGGAGAAGGGCGTGGGCTACGTGGCCGCCTCCGAGCGCAACAAGAAGCAGAACGAGCCCGGCCTCATCTACGTGGATGCCATCTTCAGCCCCGTCCTCAAGGTCCGCTTCGATGTGGAAGCGGCCCGCGTGGGGCAGCGCACCGACCTGGAAAAACTGGCGCTGGACGTGGCCACGAACGGCTCCCTCACGGCCCAGGAGGCCATGCAGTTCGCCGCGCAGCTTCTCCAGAGCTACTTCGGGTACTTCGCTTCCGACAAGAAGGTGGTGGAGCCGGAGTACATGGCGGATTTCTCCCGCGTCACCGCGCAGCAGGTGGAGGATTCTTCCCACGCACCGGTGAAGGAGAGCTACACGCCCATCGAGATCCTCAACTTCTCGCCGCGCACCCTCAACGCCCTCATCAACGCGGGCGTGGGGTCCATCGAGCAGCTCACCAAGTGCACGGAAGCCACCCTCAGCAACTTCCGCGGCTTCGGGGCGAAGGCCCTGGAGGAGGTGAAGAAGACGCTTGCCGAGCGCGGCCACAAGCTGGCCGACGAATCCCTGGACGCCTGACCCTTCCTCCTGCACACTCCTCCCCCATCCCGAGCCTCATCGACCTGTCCCATCGAAGCATGCGTCACCGCCACTCCCGCCTCCGGCTCCGCTACAAGCCCGCGCACAGCAGGATGCTGCAGCGGAACCTGGTGACCTCCCTCCTCCTCTACGAATCCATCCGCACCACAAAGAAGCGGGCGGAAGTGGTCCGGCCGATCGTGGACCGCGTCATCACCATCGCCAAGACCAAGAGGCCTGTCCTGGCCATCCGCGCCATCAACGCGCTGGTGACGCACAAGAACGCCTGCCGTAAGACCATGGAGGTGCTCAAGCAGCGCTACGCATCCCGTCTCTCCGGCTTCACGCGCATCGTGCCTCTGGGGTGCCGCAACGGCGACGGCGCCGAAGTGGTGATGATGCAGCTGGTCGACGCGGAGGGGGTGGAGGTCGTCGGTTCATCCTCCAAGAAATCATGAAAACTTCCACTGTCCCCGTTTCGGCCCCCGCCTGGTTCATCCTCGACGCCACGGACGCCATCCCCGGCCGCCTGGCTGCGGCGGTCGCGCACGTCCTGCGCGGCAAGCACAAGCCCAGCTTCTCGCCCCACCAGCTCTGCGGGGACCACGTGATCGTCCTCAACGCGGAGAAGCTCAAGATCCACCCCAAGAAGCGCATGAACAAGCTCTACCGCACGCACAGCGGGTACTTGGGAAGCCTGCGCACGCGCACGATGGGGCAGATGATGGAGGGGAAGCCCGAGGAGGTGGTGCGCCAGGCCGTCCATGGGATGCTCCCCAAGAACCGTCTCCGCGTCCAAATGCTCAAGCGCGTGCACATCTTCCAAGGCGGCGAGCACCCGTACGCACCCCAGAAGCCCGTTCCCTTCACCATTCACCTATGACATCCGATACCGCGAAAAAACGCCAATTCTATTGGAGCGTAGGAAAGAGAAAGACCGCCATTGCGCGCGTACGCATGTATCCCGAGGGGTCCGGCGAGGTGACGGTGAACGGGCGCAAAATGAAGGAGTACTTCCTCACGCCGTTCCAGATGGAGAACGCCCTGGCGCCCTTCGCGTTGGTGGAGAAGAAGAATGCCTTCGACGTGGAGGCGGAGATCGAGGGCGGCGGAAAGTCCGCCCAATCCGACGCGCTGCGCCACGGCATCAGCCGCGGCCTCCTCCTCGCCAACCCCGATTTCCGCACGGAGCTGAAGCGCGCGGGCTTCCTCCGCCGCGACGCGCGCATCAAGGAACGCAAGAAGCCCGGCCTCAAGAGGGCGCGCCGCGCGCCGCAGTGGCAGAAGCGGTGAGAATCCCGTTAAATGTTCATCTTCACGTAGTAGAGGGTCTTCCCCTCCTCCGTGTCCAGGATGAATTTGGCGTCCAGCACGGAGAGCTGCAGGATGGTCTGGCACATCTTGAGAAGCATGGCAGGCGGGATGGTCACGCCGGCTTCGAGGCAGGTGGCGCACAGGCCGGCGGCGTCCCGGGAACGCAGGTAGGGCTCGCCCCGCTCCTGGATCACGTTCCGCAGCGCTTCCTGTACCTGCACCACGTAACGTTCCACGAACGGCTCCAGGTCCTCCACAGGCACTTCGTGCACTTCCGGGAGCGCCGCGACGATATCCAGGTCGCTGCGGATGGCATGGGCGATGCAGGCTTCGATGGACATGGGTGTGTATGTGGGGAATCCCCCCATGATACCAGAAAATCTCTTTCCGGGGAAGGGATAAAGAAAGCCCCGCGGCGGTGCGCGAGGCTTCCTGTGAGGGGCAGGGAAAGGCGGTTACAGGCCCAATTCCACCACTTTCGACATGATCTTGGCAACTTCCGCCCGGTTGATGTTGGCGTTGGGGCGGACGGTCCCCTTGAGTTTCCCTGCCGTGTCCGTGTCGCCGCTGATGATCCCCAGCCGGGTGGCGGTGGTGAGGGAGCGGGCGTGGGGGTGCGCAACGGGGAGATCCTTATATAGGTCCGCCTTCGCAGCATCCAGCTCCTGGCCGAGGGACTCCAGGACCGTTTGGAGCACCGCGCCGCGCGGGGCGGGATTGTTCACCTGCAGCGATTGCGTGTAGACGGAGAGCTTGAGGTCCTCGGCGAGCTTGATGTACCGCTCCGACCACTGGCCGCCGGCGGAGGCGTTCTTCGGCAAGCCGGAAACGGCGCTGACGTCCTTCTTCGCGGCTTCGAGCGCCATCTTGGCTATTTCAGCGTACGTCACGGGATTGGCTGGCCCGTACACGCCGGTGAGGTTGCCCTTCGCGTCCCTGTATCCCGAAGCGATGGATTTCTCCACCACGGTCGCCACGTAGCCGGCGAACCACGAGGAGACGGGAATGTCCTTGAAGACGAGTCCCTTGCCGCCGATGATCACCTGCAGCAGTCCGCGGACGTTCGGGAGGGTGCTCTGCGGAACCCCTACCGCCGGTGCGGACGAGGCGGAAGAAGCAGCAGAAGACGTGGGTTCAGACACCGTTGTCCTTGCCCTGCCGCCCCCTCCCCCTCCTCCGGATGTGGTGGTCGTTGTGGTCGTGGTCGTGGTCGTGGACGCCTCGACGAGTGTCGTGGAGTCGGCGTACGAGAGGGCGTCTTGCGTGTCGGTGTAGCTGAGATACGCGAGAGTGGTCCCCGGGCTCTGCAAAGTCCCGTCCGAGGCCGTCGCCGCCGCATCCGCGGAGGCGATGGAGCCGCGGAAGACGCCGGAGATGTCGCTGTTTTCCGTCAGCGTCACCGTTTCGGAATCTCCTCCCCCGGTGACGGTGACGGACACCGTGTCCGCCGCCGTGCCGTCGATGTTCTCGTCCGTATCCGACAGCGTGATGTAGACGGTGTCACCCAGGGTGAACACATTCAATTCGGCGTAGGAGCTGTTCGCGAACAGGACGTTGGAGGCTGCGTGGTAGATCTTGCCCGTCCCTTCCGTGATCGCCCCGTAGTTGGTGATCGTGATGCTCGTCCCCGTGAGCGTCTTCGCGTTGAGGGTCAGCGTGCCGCCGGAATAGATGGTGAGGGCGGTGGAGAGCGTGATGTGGTCCGTGAGGGTGACGTTCGTCGCCTGTCCGACGCTGAGGTTGGGCTGCGTCTGCCCGTCGAAGTTGAGGTTCTGCGCGGAGCCGCTCATCGTGAGCGTCCCGTCGGAAGCCGTCCAGGTGGCGGCGTCGTTCACGGTCAGGTTCCCGTCCACCCGCACATTGGAGTCCGTCGCCAGCGTGGACTGGGCGTTGTCCGCGAGCGTCACCGCCCCCGAGGCCGAGAGCGTCTCGCTGTTCGTGGCCAGATCCAGGT
>CAYHOS010000015.1:15361-21663 GCA_964358505.1 uncultured Candidatus Peribacteria bacterium | reverse complement strand
GCGTCTCGCTGTTCGTGGCCAGATCCAGGTTCCCCTGCGTGATGGTCAAGGTCCCCGACAAGTTCACCTTGCCGTTCGCGAGGACCACGACATTGTCCGTCGCCGTCGTGGTCTTGTTGAGCGTGAGGTTGGGGATGACCTGCGCGTCCAAGTCCAGGTTCTGGTTCCCCGCACCGTCCA
Source organism: uncultured Candidatus Peribacteria bacterium (assembly GCA_964358505.1). Lineage (GTDB taxonomy): Bacteria > Patescibacteriota > Gracilibacteria > Peribacterales > Peribacteraceae > CAIKAD01. The sequence continues at coordinate 21,483 of CAYHOS010000015.1, read as the reverse complement.
TGAAGAGGGTCCCGTGCGTCATCGTGAGCGTGGCGGCATCCCCGACGGTGAAGCTCCCCTCCACGCTGATGTTCGACAGCGTCGCCAGCGTGGCCTGGGCGTTATCCGCCAGCGTCACCGCCCCCGAAGCCGAGAGCGTCTCGACGTTCGTGACCAAATCCAGGTTCCCCTGCGTGATGGTCAGGGTCCCCGAGAGGTTCAGATTGCTGTTCGCGAGGACCACGACCTCATCCGTCGCCGTCGTGGTCTTGTTGATGGTGAGGTTGGGGATGATCTGGTCATCGAGGTCCAGGTTCTGGTTCGCGGCGCCGTTGAGCGTGAGCGTCCCGTGGGTCATGGTGATCGTCGACAGGTCACCCACGGTGACGCTGCCCGAAGCAATGACGTTGTTCCGGCTGACGAGGAAGGTACGTGCGTTGCTGGTGAGGGTAATGGCCCCTTCCGTGACCAGCTGCTTATTGTTCGTGTCTAGATTCAAGTAGCCCACCGTGATCGTCAGCGCGCCCGAGAGGTTGAGGTTGTCGTTCGTTGCAATCGACACGGCGTCGCTGCCATCCCCTCCCGACTTATTAACGGTGAGGTTATGGAGGTGGATGGTGGTATCGGCGCCCGTGGTGAGGGATTGGTTCGCGGCGCCGTTGAGCGTGAGGGTCCCCGTGGAGGAGAAGGTGGCATAGGAAGATGAGGCACCCTTGGTAATGGTGATAAGACCGCCAATGGTCACGCTGCCGCCCGTGCGCCCGCCGGGGAAGTACACGATTCCTCCCGTCTGGGTAAACGTGCCTGTAATGGCGACGGCGCCCGTTCCCCCCAGAATCCTTCCGCTCCCCATCCGCACGTTGCCGGAGACGGTGAGTGTCCCGGAACCCATGGTGACGGAGCCCGACCAGGTGGGGGCGATGAGGAGGTTGGTGAGGGAGACCGCCGACCGGAAGGTGAGTGCGGCGCCCGAGTAGGAGAGAACGGCCGTATCGTCGGCGCCCGGAACGGCGTGGGAGCCGCCGATGCCGCCTTTCTCGATGCTGGACCAGTTATCGGCTGTTTCCCAGCGGCCGTCGCTGCCGACCCAGTAGTAGACCGCGGCATTTGCTTGGGATATGAAGAAGAAGGAACCGGCGCACACCGCGGCGGCGATGAGCAGAAGACGCGTTTGCACGCGCAAGTTCCAGGAGAATGTTGACTCCATAGGGAAAGGGTGGGAAGTTGTCAGCCATTATCCCCAAGAGACCGCTCTTCCTGCAACCACATGCGCTTCCACGAACAAGCTCTTATGGCTTAGTGATACTCGCCTTCAGTTCACGGCCATGATGCTCGGCACGGTCTCCACCATGGGGGCTTCCACAACGATGCGATTCCGCCAGTCGGTGCGGATGGTGTAGCCAACCGTGTCCCCCGTTGCCAGGGGGTCTGCGGGAAGGTCCGCGATGTATTCCGGGACGAGCATGGAGAGGTCGATGGAAGTGCAGGGGTCAGCGGCGAGAGTGCAGATTTGCTGGGGAACCTGCGTGAGGGAAGAAGGCAGGGCGTTGTTCTCCATCGTGTATTGGTTCGTGGCATTCAGCAGCGCAAGCACGTCGCTCTGGCGCTTGGCGTCGTGCGCTTTGGCGAGGTGCAGGGAGGGATTGATGGCGTTGATGACGATGTAGGAGAGGAATCCGATGATGGCGACGGAGAGGAGGAGCTCCACGAGCGTGAAACCCCCGCGCATCCTCCCCGGCGATGGGAGCCCCTGTGCGCGCGTAGAAAGTCCGCCTGATACGGGCATGGGGTCAAGTTACCAGTCCCCTGTTCAGGGTGCAAGTTCCGTGTACACCACGAGCCGCTCTTCGTATTGCCTGCGTTCCCCATCCCATGCCCCCCCGCACGTAACCAAGTTCAACCGGCGTCCGTTGCCCCCACCGAAGATGCGTTCTACGGGAGGATCAGACCCGTCCACGTGCTCGTTGCCGGTGACCGTGAACATCCTCTTCCCCCCGGCGGAATCCATCACCGTCACCCTGTCACCGTTCCGCAGTTTCCCCAGGCGCCAGAACACGGCCGGTCCCGTTGCGGAATCCAGGTGCCCCGCGATCACCGCGCTCCCCGGTTCCCCCGGGCGCGTGCCGTAGCGGTACCAGGAAACCAGGGAGGGGGAGGAGGGCGCGGCCATGTCCCGGCCCTCCGTGAGGCCGACGCTCTCGATGGGGGCATCCAAGCCGAGACGCGGAATGATGAGGCGCGACGGGAAGACCGGTGTGGTCGCGCGGGAATCCTTCCACGCCACGCTCACGCGGAGAGGGAGGGTGGGGGGATAGTTTCCCTTTGCGTCCCGTTGAGCAAGTTCTTCCCCGGAACCACGATCCACCGTGAGAGGAGATGGTATTAAAGGAGGAGGGGGACCGGCCGGTGGACTTTTCATCACCGTCACTACCCCTGCCAAGACCATTATGGTGAGGGATTGTCCTACCCGGCGCTGAGACGGTGAGCGCTTCATGGGAAGCCCGGTGGGGAATGTCCGTCATTCCGCCATGCCGCCCCCGCCCGTATTCGGCAAGCCTTCGGGCGTGGCGCCCGTCTCCGTGCCCGTTTCCTCCAGTACCTCCGCCGAGCTCACCGGTGTGCCGCTCACCGCCATTCCCGAGGAGACGCTGCCGCCGTCGATCGAGACCGACGTGGCGCTGCTCGCGGAGGCGTCCTGCGTGAGGATCCGGAGGAACCCTTCCAAGCCGCCCTCCTGGTCTCCGGCCGAGAAGATCGCATCGCCGTACGGGTCCGTTTGGTCCTGCGCCATCCCCAACTCCGCGATGGAGGGCAGGATGAGGACCGCGGCGGCAATGAGCGCCGCGCCAAGTACCAGTGTTTTCATACAGTGTGGGAAGGAAAGGGAGATGTCTGGTGTATGACGCGCTCCACGGAACGTTCTTTCCGAGGCGGAAATGAATTTCTTCCCCACTCCTTGACTTCATCCGCGGGGACACGGACACTACACCCCTTTTCCGTTACACTTTTCGCGTGGAACGTTCAAAGATCAGCGTCCCGGCCTTTGCCTCAGCCAAGGATCGTACCGGGTATTTGGATGCCGTCTTCAATAGGAAAGAGACATTTCCCTGGATGAACGGCGGAATGGGAGTGGACTTCAGCAACGAATCACTGGTCACAGCGGTCATGGAGCAGGGCGGCACAGGTTCGTTGGCGGCTTCCGCCGTAGGCTTCAATTACCGGCGGAAACACATTCTCGATGCCCATGATACGGAAGAGAGGATCAAACGCTACTACGCGGCGAACCAAGCGAGGATCGCGGAGGAAATCAGAGCGGTGCGCGAGAAGATGCCGCAAGGCATCCTGGCCGCCAACCTCATGGCGGCGATGAGTGATTTTACCGCCATGGTGGATGCGATCGGGTCATCGGGGCAGGTGGATTTGCTGCTGGTGGGGGCGGGGTTGCCGCGGGAACTGCCCAAGCAGATGGAGAAGTACCCGCACATGCGGTATGCGCCCATCGTCTCCTCCGACCGTGCGGCTTCCATCATGCTGCGCTCGGCGAAGGGCACCTCGCGGCCGCCGGATGCTTTCTACGTGGAATTGCCGCAGTACGCCGGGGGGCACTTGGGGGCGAAAGACGTGGAGGATGCCCTCGACACGGAGAAGTTCGACCCCAAGAAGCTCCATGACGAGATCCGCAACGTCATTCCCGAGACGACTCCCCTCATCCTCGCGGGAGGCATTGCGTACGGGCCGGATATCACCCATGCGTACGAGATGGGATACGACGGCATTTCCATGGGGACGCGTCTCCTCATCACGCAGGAATCAGGGCTCCCGAAGAACCTCATGGAGAAGTACTACCTCGACAGCCGCTACGGGGTGGTCACCACCATGCATAGCCCGGCGGGGCTGCCTTCCCGCCACATCGACGGCCCCACGGACCCTGCCGATTGGGCAGCGGAGGTGCACCGCCAGTGTGTGAACTGCATCGGTGCCAGCAGGTGCGGGTTCAACAAGCCCGGAGGGCACGAGAATTCCTACTGCATCGCCCGACGGTTGCCCAAGACCAGGCGCGGAGAAGAGAACGGTGTGCTCTTCACGGGCTCACGGTTGGTGGAGATACGCCATGACCCCCTCTACAGGAATGGAAACGGGGACAAGGTGATCCCCACGGTCAACCAGGCGGTGGAGTTCGTGTTCGCTGGGGGGGACGGGAAGGGGAGTGTGGGATGAAAGGGGATGGAGCTCCCTGTTGGAGCAGGTGAGGAAAGTTGCGATGGGGAACTACAGCGTGGCCTGATGTGCCGTCATGACTGTCTCACCGTCACTCTCGGCTTGGAGAAGCAGAAAACAATGTGACACGACTTGGAAAAGCATTCTTTTTCCGTGCATCACTTCATTTTCGTCATGTCGATCCCCGCTTGGTTCCATCGACTCCGGAGTCCCGTCGATGGTACCTACAAGATGTATGGGGCCTCTTGTTGTTACCCTAAATACACAATCGTTTATGTTTCCTTTTTATTTTTTTTCTGGCATCTCACTCAAATTTCCTCAGATATGCGTTCACTGCGTCCGCGATGGCACGTGACCGCCATTCGATGAATTGCGGGTACGCGACGAGCTTCCAGAGCTCCTTGTCCGTCGGAATCAACTGCGATACAAGGGCGGGCTCCCCCTGCTTGGGAAGTACCACGTCTTGGAAATAGTCGAAGGGCTCACGGTCTTGTATCTGCCGATTCGTTCGTCCACCGATAAAGGCCATATTGGCGATCTGGTTGATCTCTTTCGGCTCGTACCCTGCCTTTTTCAGAAGCGCACGGGGAAAGATATGGTGATACTGGATTTTGTGCGTACGCCCGGTGTGGCGGTCGGAGATAGCGAGGCCAGAAAGCCAATCCTTCGCTCCGTTCTGGCGCAGTACGTGGTAGAGCATGGAGAAGATGGGGTTGCGGATGTTGCGCCCGCGCACCTCAAGTCCTTCCAGCTCAAATTTTTTTACATGCTGAAGTAGCTGCTGTTTGAGGGCATCGAGGTCGCGCCCCTTAAAGAGAATCGAGAGGTCGGCGTCGAGGATAGTTTCCGATGAACCTGCGCTGTAGTGCGCCCGGACATGGGCGGTATGGAGCCAGTGTTGAAGCATCTTCGTCTGCTCCGCTGTCAGCTTGCCGCCCTTTAGCACGGCGAAGACGCCGACGGTGATGAGGAGCGACGGCGAGGAGAGATAGCTCAAGTGCTCCACCCCGGCATTGCTCCGCACGAAATTGATGGAGAACTCCAGCGCCTCCTTCGCTTTCTCCCAAGCCTCCTTCAGCTTCGCCACCGGGATACGGCCAACTGTCTTGAAGCGGCTCTGATGAGTGGCGAACACGACAAGGGTTCGCACGGGGAGGCCGGACTCTAGGATGTACTTCTCGTCATCGTCAAACTGCTCGGCGAACTCTTCGATGGTCGTGAGAAACCCCTTCCACTTCGAGGTGATCTGCGCGAGGGCGAGGTCGGAGCCGCGCAACTTGATCCCCAGCGAGTTCACGCGGACAAAGATCTCCGTCACTTCCAGTTTTGCGGTGAAATGGAGCGGGCGCGGCTGTACGCAAGTTGGAAGGCACGCCGTTCAGTTATAGGGGGCATGGAGCATGACCCTCATCTGGCATTGAAATACTTGGAAAGGAAGCGGAAAGCCGAGTTCTCACCACGAACAGAAATCAACGTGGAAGGCCTGCTGCCTGATCTTATCCAGCAGGCAGAGGAGAACAGAAAGCACGTCCGTTGGGCAGACATTGGAGGTTACGGAGTTCCGCAGGGGGTAGTACCACAGAAGGAATGAATCAAGAAAATGACGTCAAGTTCACGTTAGAATCGTAAAATGTGCGGAGAGAATTTGATGGTGTCCTGATTCGTTTACGTATGCAAAGCTGCGATGGATAGTCACGATGAAACAGGAACTACTCCAACATTGGAATGATTACCGTCAAGTTACTCAGAGAAAATGATGCAAGCAAGGACGCATTAGCCGCCTTTCTTCCGTTCATCCCATAGCCACCAGAGAGCAACACCAACAATCATGAAAAGTATCAACAGGATGAATTCCTCTCCCTGAAAAACAAGAAAGGGATCACAGCGTACTTCCTTGAAATTGGCACCTGATAGCGGCGGCAAAT
>CAYHOS010000015.1:6069-15261 GCA_964358505.1 uncultured Candidatus Peribacteria bacterium | reverse complement strand
AGAAAGGGATCACAGCGTACTTCCTTGAAATTGGCACCTGATAGCGGCGGCAAATCGAAGGGACTTAATGATTCTCTGCATGTTTTGTACTCGACTCCAAAGAAAGGATGTTGAAGGTCTATGCGTCCCCATCCGCTCCGCCACAGCATCCACACGGCTGTCAGCAATAGCATGCGCACATACCACTTCAAGTGAAGCCGGGGGATGAAAATGGTAGTCTTAAAGATATTCATGTTTCTTACTTGGTACATATTTGTCTCCCGCGCTGGGAAGCGCGTGTAAAGCCCACGGGACACTGGCAGATGCCATCATTATCCAAGGGGCAGGCCCGGGTGACGGTGCGTGCACGGGGCATATTTGTACGCTGCATGAGTTTTGGCAGGCACTGAGTTTTGTCGCTGTTCCATTGATAATTGCCGTTGCAAATACAGTAGGCACGATTCTTTGGATCCTCGTAAGAATTCACCGGGCAAGCTTGGTACGCCGTTTCAGCCTCGGGGCTGATGCCCTTGCAGGCTTGTTTGAGGGACGGATAGGCATCAGGAATGGGATAGTTCGGGCACTGTTTCTGAAGCTCTGTGACAGAGGAGGTGGAGCTGTTCTGGCACTTGTTCACAATACCGGTGTAGGCATACCCCTGATCACAGACACAGTAGTCGAGGAGGGCATGCGCATTGGCTGGACATTGCGCCGTCTTGGCTAGCCCGGCACGTATGGAGCCTTCGTTGGTGGGAGTGAAGGCGTCGTAACCCATGCCCCGGAGCCGCTGCAGAGTCGCGGAGCGGGCGTTGGAGAGACTGCGAAAGGTATCCAGTGACCGTTGATTTTGTAATGTGTTATTGAGGCCTCGTACCTCATTCTTGAGACCTTGTATCTCCCATTCGAGTGGATTGAAACCAAAGGCAGTGACGTGCATTGGCTGTAGCAATGGCAACGCGAAGGCTGCAAGAGCAGCAATGATCACGGCACGCATGAAGTAAGGGGGGACAAACGCACCAACGATAACACTGCACTTCCTATAAAGGAAGTTCCTTAGTAGGAACTGCCGTAGCAGCAGGCTACGGAATAGTCTGGGAAGTCAAGCCCTTCCCCCGACTCTTCTCTATGGAACACTCAAAACTCCCCAGACTCATGAGCATCGGCGATGTGATGGAGGAACTCGGCGTCTCCCGTCAGCGCGTCTATGAGTTCATCCGCAAAGGCAGGCTCCATCCGCAGGACACGGCTGCCGGGAAAATATTCCTTGAAAGTGAAGTGATCGCCTTCCGGCAGGAGCGGGATAAGAGGATGACGATGAAGAGCGCAAAAAAGAAGTGACGGGGTCTCAACGGGAAGACGCAATCCTGTTATTGTCAACATACTGCCCGAATACAGTCTTTGCGCGAAGGGCAATGCGCAATAACCCCCAAGTTCCTTGAAGTACATGGGTGCGCACAAGTCGTCGCTGAACATCTGATGACGCGTCCAAACTATCCAGGTCGCTGGCCTTGGCTTTCCAAATCTGATCATGCAGTGAGAGCATGATCGCGGCGAGCATCAATGACACATGATCGACTTTCCGGAAAATCCGCAGAGCCGTTCTTGGTACTCTTGGCAGTAATTGCATGGCTGCCTTCGTCCCGTGCATGACCTTGTCTTTATCATCAAGGAAAGTGACTGTTTCTGAATCGCAGTCAATGCGGAGAAGTACTGTTGCATCTTTTTGCCGTCCGCAGAGTTTCAAGTACATGTGATGCATGTCTCGTGTATCCACTGGCTCACATTGCACGTCGATCTTCGATAATCCCATCGCGCGGACGAGTTGCTTGCGACGTGTTCGGGACTGCTTGAAGTGTTCCAGGATTTCGACGACCCCATTGACTTGGGAAGATCGGAAGTCGAGATGATGCATGAGCTTCCGAGCTAAATCGGGCGTCAGCATTCTCCATGTTTTTGCCTTACTCTGAATGTTGGACAGGTGGATATCGCTTATGTCGGCCTTTGCTGCGAGCTCCTTCTTTCCTATGCCAAACTGTGCGGCACGAGTCATGAGCTCGCCCATTATCAGTAGAGAAATATTTCGTTCAATTGCGTCGTGACACATGATGCTTAAGTCGTGAATGGCGGTACTGACGATGGTACCACGAAAATAGTCGTATTTTTGCTTAAGTCATATTTTTGGCTTATTTAAGCCAAAAGAAAGGATTATGGTGGCTCCCGTATGACTTGTGATGTTCACAACCAACTTCGCCGGGCACGTGAGCAGAATGGGTGGAGCCAGCGCCAGCTCGCCCGCGCCGCTGGGATGCATCATCCGACGATCAACTCCATCGAAACAGGTAAGCGCGTTCCGACCCTGCACACGATGCGCCGCCTTGCGCGGGCGCTCCATGTTGAGATTGCCGACCTCCTATGAAGCTATCCAATGCCTCCATCGGCCGCTTCAAGGTGCTCGCAAAAAGGGAGTTGGGACTGGAGCTCTCGGACGCCCAGGCAGAGGAGTACGCCAACCGTGTTCTTGCGCTCATTCGCGCCATAGTGGAGTCACCACCGCAGCGGGAAAGAGGACCGCCTTGAGAGCGGTCCAGAATCGGCGCCACCAATTCTATTTCTTTCCCCTTTGTTATGCATCCAAAGGTTACTCCAAAGTCCACTACAAGCCAAGAACAAGACGAGTCTTTTCAACTGCAAGAAGCGCTGAAACGCCTCGCGGAGGCGTGGCATGCCCGCATCATCTTCCCATCCACTTCCCCCCGTTCCCATGAATGAAACCTCAAGATCCGCGAAGCCTGTTGAAACCTCCCGCGTGGATGGACAGGTCAGTCTCCGTCACATCATCCGCACGACCATCCGGTCAAAGTTCCCTCTCGCGCCGGAGGGGACGCACAGGGCAACCTGCATCGAGGTCGAGGTCGGCGATTCGACCTTCGCGAATGCTCAACCCGGCGACAAGATAATCCGGCTCACCTGGGAAATCGCCGTACCCATGAAGGGCAACGTCGGCTTCGAAAAGAAGGTCACAATCCGCTCTAAGGCCATGGGCGTCTACTTCTCGCCCACCTCCGCGCTGACGCAGCTCATCAATACGCTTACCGGAAGCGATGCCGCCTACACGACCGTTGACCGCGATGAAGATGGCAACGCCGTTATCGACTTCGATGCCAGTGTCTTCGTTGGCATGCAGTGCAGCGTCACCATCGCGCACATCCAGCATTTCAATAAGACGTACGCCAACATCATCGAATACCAGACCGATGACCATCAGAAGGCCGAGAACAGCAAGCGCCTTTCTGCCTGACGGCACGGGGGCTCCACCAAGCCCCCCTGCCTTGTATTTTCTTCTCCCCCCGTCCATGACGCCCCTCGAAGACTACCGCTCACGGCCCTCGCCCGTGACCCCGGCCGCGTTTAGCGAGTACATCACCGGCTCATCTATCCTCTACTTGTACGACCCCGATCCCCGTGCCAAGCGTTCATATACCGTGCGACAATTCTGGCCCGAACATGCGGCCGCGCTCGCTGAACGTCACTACGCACCCTTCTGGCCTCTCAACCGCTTTCACAATGGGGAACGCAAGGAGCAGTGCTTCGCTTCCACGTTCGCCGTGGGCGCCGACGTAGACTGCGCCACGACGGCGGCATTCAAGACGATTACGGCTCAGGAGTTGGACAACCGCAAGAACGTGGTGCTCCTGAAACTCCAGACGCTCGACATCGAACCCCACATGGTGAATGAAACGCCGAAGGGTTTGCACATCGTATTCCTCATTGCGCAAAGGGACGGACCCGAAGGGCTCCGTCTCTTCAAGGAGATCATGCCGCTCCTCGTCGCGTACTTCGACGCGGACAATGCGGCGGCTCTCGTGACGCAGGTGCTGCGGTTCCCGAACACGCTGCACCAGAAAAACCCGCAGAAGCCCTTTCTCTGCAACTGCCTCATTGACCGGCTCGCGTCGCCGCCCTATGAGCCGGAGTCCCTGCTGAAACTCCTGCAGGAACGTTGCCCGTCTCTGGTGCCGAAACGTGGAATCCCCCGCACTCGCCCGATCCCCATTGCCCGCAACGGCATCAGGGCGGTATCCGCTGCTCCTGTGCTCCTTTCTCCTACCCGCATCCGCGTTCCGGCGAAGAAATGGCAGGCGGCAATGCATGGTGTGGGGGAGGGTCAGAGGAATGCCGCCGCCGCGTCGGTCGCGGGGGTGCTGTTGCGCCGCTATCCCCGTACGGACTGGCAGTCATGCGCCTGGTGCGCCTTCTGCGAATGGAACGAATGCAACAGCCCGCCACTCAAGGAGAGAGAACTGCGATCCGTGTTTGAGAGCATCGGCAGGCGCGTGGAGGGAGGGTATGAACCCATGCCGATCCCGCCGCGCGTCCGCGTCCGGTGCGCTCCATTGGAGAACAGAGAGAATTTTGTAACCGCTTTCCCCACACAGCCATGACCGCTCATTCCACCACATCACCGCTCCCGGACGACGCACAAGAGGACCAGAAGCAGGCAGGCGCGCTCATAGAGCTCTGCACGGATGCGGCGCTGCTCTTCCATGATCAACTCAACGACGCGTACGCGTTCTTCTCGGGGAGAAAGGGAACGAAGATGATGCGCCGCATCAAGAGCGAAGACTTCGCCCATTGGCTGCGCTGGCTCTACTATCAGGAAACCGGCGAGGCAATCGGGAAGGAAGCGCTGCAAAAAGCCGTGGATCTCTGCGAGTGCCGGGCGCTCTTCGAAGGCCCCGAGCATACCCTCTACAACCGCATCGCTCTATCCGGCGATGAAGTCATATACAACCTCTGCAATGGAGCGAGCCAAATTGTGCGCGTGGGAGGGGAGGGGTTTGCAGTGGAGACACAGTCTGATCCGCTGTTCCGCTACTACCGCCATCAGCGACCCCAGCGCGTCCCTGCCGTCGAGGGGGACATCCGCGAGCTGCTGCCCTTCATCAACCTCAAATCCGCCAGCAAGGATATGGAACTGCTCCTGCTCGTCTATATCGTGTCATGCTTCATCCCGGAGTATCCCCACGTCATCTTGATCGCTTCGGGCGAGAAGGGCTCGGCGAAATCCACGCTCCTGCGTATCATCCGCCGCCTCGTCGATCCCGCGCACCCTCTCCTCCTTGGGTTGAAAGGGAAGACCGACGAGCTACCCCAGCAACTCGACCAGAACTACTATGCGCCCTACGACAACGTGCGGGGGTTATCGGGGAAGGTCTCCGATCTGCTCTGTCGCGCCTCCACGGGCGACGGGGACTCCAGGCGTGCGCTCTACACCGATGACGGGACATTCAACCGGGAGTACCAGCGTTGCGTCGCGCTCAACGGCATCAACGCTTGCGCCGAGGAACCCGACCTTCTGGATCGTTGCCTCCTCATCGAGCTGGAGCGCATCCCCAAGCCCGAGCGCCGACGGGAGAAGGAGTTTTGGAAGGCATTTGAGCATACGACCCCTCGCATCCTCCACGGGATATTCCAAACACTTTCTAAAGCTATGGCGCTTCATGACAGCATCGAAGTGCCGGGAGGCCTCAATCGCATGGCGGATTTCGAACAGTGGGGCTGCGCCATTGCAGAGGCGCTCGGCTACTCGACTGCGGATTTCATTGCGGCATACGAACGGAACATCGGCGTGCAGACGCAGGTGGTCATAGACGAGAGTGACGTGGCGCAATGCCTCGTGGCCTTGATGGAACGCGAAGGGGGAGGCCTATGGCAAGGAACCTCATCTGCGTTGCTGGAAAAGCTCGTGAAGGTTGCCGCCGAGGAGAAGATCAATACGAAAGATCCTTCATGGCCTACAAACGGGAGTGTGCTTTCAAGGCGCATCCGTGGCGTGCTTTCCAATCTCCGTGACGCTGGTATCCATGTGTCATTCCCGCCGCGCGGCGGGCACGGGCGCAAAGTGCTCATTCAAAAAGTCGGCCAGGAATCGTCCCCCGCCGTAGCGGAGCAGATGTCACTGGAAAGCCAACAATCCGGTGACAGTACCGCGGCGATGGCCGCAGAGGTCTTCGGGAATCCGTCACCGGATTGTCAGCCAACGGAAGCCGAAAACAATGGTGGTGACGGGAATGACGGCAGTTCGGAGGATTCGCCCGCAGCCCAATCCTCTTGAAGTACTCTCCCTCACTTGTGCTATGATCTCTTCGATCTCACATCACCGACCTGACGCCAGTGTTTTGCTGTCCGCAGAGGGCAGCCGTGCACAGAGGCCGTCAGGCTGATGTGAGATCCACGGCTGCCTTCTGCGGTTTATCGCAAACTTTTCCTTCCCTATCCATGACCCTCGACTTCTCCGCTCTCCGTATCGGTTCCCTTGCCCGAAAATCCACCAAAGACAAGGAGGATCAGCAGGTGCTCTCTATTCCGTCCCAGCACGAGGAGAACGGAAAAAGTGCGCAGCGAGTCGGTGCGACAATTGCAAAGATATTCACGGAGGAACGTTCCGCCAAGGCACCGGGACGCCCCGTGTTCGATGAACTCACCGCCGACATCGAAGCTGGTGTCATCGACGCCATAGTCTGCTGGCGGTTGAACCGTCTCGCTCGCAATCCCATCGACGGCGGCAAGATCATGTGGCTTCTCCAAAAGGGAATCCTCAAGGCCATCATCACATCGGAGAAGGTCTACCTCCCTTCCGACAACGTCATCCAGATGGCCGTGGAGTTCGGGATGTCCACGCAGTACTCCATCGACCTCGGGAAAGACGTGAAGCGGGGGATGCTCGCCAAGGTGAAGGCCGGATGGAAACCGGGTATTGCGCCTATCGGCTACAGGAGCGACTATGGCGGCGTGAAGGGCGAGAAGGTCATCCACAAGGACCCTGAGCGCTTCCCGATCATTCGCCGGTGCTGGGAGCATCTCCTCACCGGCGCGTACACGGTGGAGGAAATCCATCAGCTTGCCATCAAGGAGTGGGGCCTCACCATCCAGCACGGTCGGCGCGGGACGCCGCGACCCTACGGGCGCACGAGTATGTACGCCCTGTTCACGGAGCCGTTCTATTACGGCGAGTTCGAATGGAACGGCCAGACGTGGCAGGGTGCGCATGAGCCGATGGTCACCCGCGCGGAATTCGACAAGGCGCAGGAGATTCTCGGCGCGAAGGGCAAACCGCGTATCGCCAATTTCTCCCATCCCTATCCCGGACTCATCAGGTGCAGCTGCTGCAAGGCTTCCATCATCTACGAGTGCAAGCGAAAGACCGAGAAGCGCTCCGGCGTACTCCGCACATATTGCTACCTCCGCTGTTCCAAACGGAAGAAGAATGTGCGTTGCGAGGAACCGACGCGGCTCCTCCCCAAGGAATTGGAGAAGCAGGTGTACGCCGAGGTCGCCAAAATCAGGATGCCCCGCGCTTTCACCGAGTGGGCCTTGGAGGAATTGCAGCTTTCGCAGAAGGACCGGGCGAAGCTGCGGGAGCAGGAACTGGATCAACTTCAATCCGCCGTCGCCGCCGTGGAGAAGAAGATCGACGCCCTCCTCGAAATGCGGCTCTCATCACCCACAATCCTCCCCGATGCCCTCTTCCAGAAGAAGATGCAGACCTTGGAAGAGGAGAAGAAGCGTTGCGAGGCGAGGATGAACGACCACGGCGCGGCGGTGCGCACGTGGCGCGATGACGCCATTGAGACGTTGCTGCGTATCGAAGAAATCCGCGACGAGTTCGAGAAAGCCGACCCCAAGCGGAGGGTCACGATGCTGGCGGCGGCCGGTTCCAGGATTGAACTGGAGAATGGAAGGATGGTTTTTGTCTTCGCACCGCTGTTTCAGGCGTTTGCTGATGCCAAGGTGACGATGGACCAGGCTATCCCCCGGTTAGGAACGGAGGATATTGGCTACAGGGAGCTGAAAGAGCCTGTGCTTTCACAGGCTTTGTCATTGTGGAGCCGCCCTCGGGATTTGAACCCGAGACCCTCGGTTTACGATACCGATGCTCTACCGCTGAGCTAGGGCGGCAAACAAGGAAAGAACAGGGGGGCGTTCTACGCAGGCATGGAACGTCTGCAAACCCGTCCTGCGCGTGGCTAAAGACTATCAGCTGGTGTTTGGGCTGTCGACTCCTTTTGCGATGCTCTTCCCATGGCATTCCGGCCGTCGGTACGCTTCTGGCGATGGCCTATTCCCCCGCCGCCCTCCTGTGGTCTTCCCTCAGCGTCCTCACCAAGGAACGGTATGAAGCGTTGATGCAAGTGTACGGGAGCCTTGAGGATGCGGCGAAACACCTGGGGGGAGAACTGCTGCGTGGCCTGGGCTGTCGGGAGGAGACGGTGCACGAAGCGCTCACCCTGGCCGATGCGTTCGACGCCGAGCGGTACGCGTCCGCCTTGGAAGAAAAGAAGATCCGGTTCTTCACGTTCGTTGATGCGGAATATCCGTCACGGCTCCTCCAGGTGGCGGACCCTCCGCCCTTCCTCTACGCCAAGGGGGACCTTTCGCTCCTCGAGCAGCCGTGCATCGGCCTCGTGGGGACCAGGGGGATGAGCCGCTACGGGCGGCGCGTGGTCGGCCACTTCGTCCCGGATTTCGTGGCGGCGGGCGTGGTGACGGTGAGCGGGCTTGCGGTAGGCATTGATGCCGAGGTGGCGCGCGAAACCATCCGCTGCGGCGGACGGACGGCGGCGGTGCTCGGCCACGGCCTGGGGATGGTGTACCCGCGGGGGAACCGCGGGCTCGCGGACCAGATCGTGGAGGGGGGCGGCCTCCTCCTCTCCGAGTTCCCCCTCCCCAAGAACCCCGAGAAGTACACCTTCGTTGCGCGCAACCGCGTCATCGCGGGCCTCTCCCTTGCGACGCTCGTGCTGGAGGCGCCGGAAGGGAGCGGCGCGTTGATCACGGCGGACTTGGCTCTCGGCTACGGCCGCGACGTCTTCGCGGTACCGGGGGAAGTGTTCGACCCCAACTATGCGGGATGCCACGCGCTCCTCAAGAAGCGCCAAGCGATGCTCGCCGACCACCCCGCAAGCGTCCTGCGGGAGCTGGGAATGGTCGCGCCTGTTGCGGGGGCGCCTGCCTTCATGCCGCAGAGTGACGATGAGAATGCGGTGTACGCCGTCCTCACGGCCATGCCCCAGGATCTCGACCAGCTCGTCGGCCGGTTACGGATGGAAGCGGGACGTATCAATGCCGTCCTCACCATGATGGAACTCAGCGGCGGCGCGAAGAACGTGGGAGGGGGGTTGTGGGTGAGGGGGTGAGAACCGGCTCACGGCC
>CAYHOS010000015.1:0-6059 GCA_964358505.1 uncultured Candidatus Peribacteria bacterium | reverse complement strand
CCCTCGCGGCCGGCGCGCCCCCCGGGGCCGGGGGGCCGGGCGGCCCGCGGTCAGAACCGGCTCACGGCCATCATCATTGCATCATATTCACCCACTTCTGTACATTGCAGAACGGGATGGGAAATGCGGAGAATACGACACTTCCCTCTGTCTCCATGCCCCCCTTCTCCCGCCGCATGCATGAAGGCCTCCCTCGCCATCGCCATGGTGACGGGACGAAGGAGGGTTTTACGCTCATAGAACTCATTGTCGTTCTGGGCATCATCGGTATCCTCACCTTCATTACCATCGTCGCCATCAATCCTCAGCGACAATTGAGCGCCGCGCGTGACGCGAACAGGCAATCGGACGTGAACACCATCCTCAACGCCGTTTCCCAGTTCCTGATCGATGGAAATACCCTTCCCCCGAGCATCACGGCAACAGCCCGGGAAATCTGCCGCCCGGTAGCCCCCGGCTGCGAGGGCGTGGACCTCACCGTGCTCGTCACGCAGAATTACCTCACGGACCTTCCCGTCGATCCGCTTGCAACGGGAGAGGGGACGAACTATTTCATCCGCACGACGGGCAATAGCCGTGTGGTTGTGGAGGCGCCGGGGGGTGAACTCACGGCGAGTATCATGGCTCTGCGCTGAGGGGGAGGATGACGGATGGGGGGAGAAACACCAAAAATGCGGGCGAATCGGTTGGGAGAGATGTACCATAGGCAACCTTGTCATTCCCAACCCCCCCTCCTCGACTCCCCCCCTTCCCGGTCCTGGCGCGCCGCGCCTGGGCGGGCATGGCGGCGCACCCCAGGGGGCTCTTCACCATCACGTCCGCTTTCTGGGCGATGTTCGCCGTGCTCGACACGCTGCACCTGGCCACCATCACGCTGCTCCGCGCGCGCACCTTCTCCGCACTCGACATTCCCAGTGCCCTCTCCTTCCGCATGGCGGTGACGGCGTTTCCGTTCAACGCGCTCTACGCGTGCGGCGCGTTCGCGCTGCTCCTGGGAGCGTCGCTCTCCGCCCTTCTCCTCCTGCGCTTCGGTGGAAGCTTGCAGGACGTGAGCGACGGCCTTGGCAAACGGTACGTTCCCATGCTCAAGCTGTGCGCGGCCTTCGCCCTCCACTCGTTCCTGTGGGTCCCGCTCCTGGGCGTGGCCGCCGGCAAGTTCCTCTTCGCGGAGTACGGGGACCTGATCATCGCGGCGGAGATGGTGGGGTTCGTCACCTTCCTCTCGCTGGCGCCGCGCTACGCCCTCAGCCCCTTCTTCCTCGCCGAGGGGCGCGGCTCGGTGGAGAGCCTGTTCCTGAGCCAGGAACGCAGCCGCGGGTACCGCTGGTCCATCGCCTCCGGCCTCTCGCTCTTCCTCCTCCCCGTCGGCATCGTGCTGGCGCTCCTCCTCTTCTTCCTCCCCGAGCCCTCGGTTTCCGCACTCTTCGTCATCCTGTTGGAAACATTCCTCACCATGGCCACGCTCATCATCGCGACGGCGTTCTACGTGCAGCTTGGGAACGCCATCCTTGACGCTCCCGCGTTCACCACCGCCAACGAAAGGGGCGCACTCAAGGCTGCGGCGCCATCCCCCTCACGTGCGGATCTTGGCCGCAACCTCGACCCTTCGGCTTGCTCAGGGTCTCGCGCGGCCGATACCGGCCGCAACCTCGACGATCTTCCGGAAGGCCTCGGGCTTGAGGGACGCCCCGCCCACGAGCCCGCCGTCCACGCCGGCAATACCTAAGATCGCTTCGGCGTTCTTCTCGTCCAACGACCCGCCGTAGAGAACGCGGCTCTCCCGTTTCCGTTCGCGCAAGAGGTCATGGATGAACGCGTGCACGGCGCGGATCTCCTCCGTCGTGGGGGTTTTCCCCGTGCCGATCGCCCAGCGCGGCTCGTAGGCGAAAGTCATTGGGGCATCCGGAGGGACGCTCTCCGCATCCAATGCCTCGAGGATGGCGTGGAGCTGGCGCCGGATCACGTCACGTGTCTGCCGCGCTTCATATTCTTCCAGCGTTTCACCGATGCAGACGATGGGGTGCAATCTGGCGGCGATGGCTGCCCGCACTTGCTCCGCGATGAACGCATCCGTCTCGTCATGGTCACGGCGACGCTCGCTGTGGCCGCACAGGACGTACGCGCAACCGAGTTTCTCGAGCATCGCCATGCTCACGTCTCCCGTGTGGGCGCCGGCGGAATCCGGATGGCCGCACTGCGCGCCTGCGTTGAGCTCCGCGCCGATGCACCGCTCCAGGTCGAGGAACGTGGGGAACACCGCCACGTCCACGTCCGGCCGCGGCAAGTAGGGGGAGTCCGCGGCATCCCATCCGGGGGGCGGGGGATTCATCTTCCAGTTTGCCGCGATGAGAGATGTACGTGATTGCATGGGATCATTGTAATGACCAATGACTAAGGTACCAATGACCAATTTCCGCAGGACGAAGCGGTTTTGTCGTTGGACATTGGTGCTTGGTCATTTTTTCACGAGTCCTTCCACCGCTTTGAGGACTTCGATCGGTATCATCCACACCGTGGTATTGCTCTGGTCCGAGCTGATGTCGTTGATGCTCTGGAGCGTACGCAGGTGCAGGGCGCCGGGCACCTTGGCGAGCATCTCCGCCGCCTTCGCCATGTTCGCCGCCGCGCCCACTTCCCCTTCGGAATTGATGATCACCGCCTGCTTCTCGCGCTCGGCCTCCGCCACCTTGGCGATGGTCCGCTTGAGGGTCTCGGGCAGCACGATGTCCTTCAATTCCATCGAATGCACGTCCACGCCCCACGTCTCCGACACGGCGTCCACGGCCTTCTTGATGTTCTCGCTCACCTGCTGCTTCTCGGCCAGGAGCTGGTTGAGGGCCACTTCGCCCACGGCGTTGCGCATGGTGGTCTGCGCCAATTGCGAAACGGCGTTGAAGAAATCCTCCACCTCGATCACGGCCTTCTCCGCATTCGACACCTTGAAATAGATGACGGCGTTGATGCGGATGGGGATGTTGTCCTTGGTGATCGCCTCCTGGTCCGGCACGTCCACGGCCTTGATGCGCACGTCCACCTTCACCAGCCTCTGGAACACGGGGATGAGCAGGTGCCAGCCGGGGTCCCACGTGCGGGAATACTTCCCCATGGTGAATACGATCCCACGCTCGTACTGGTCCACTTGCCGGATCATGGTGACGATGAGGACGATGACGACAATGCCGATGGTGAGGAAGGCGGGGAAGGACATGAGGGAAGGGAAATGTGGAAGAACGATACTATGGGTTTGAAGGATGTCTAGGGGGGGAGAGGTAAACCGCCGGCTACACCCTTCCTTTCGTGCTATCCTTCCAGGCATGAAGCCCCCTCCAAGAGTCGTCCTCGCCTCCGACCATGCCGGTTACCCCTTAAAGGAGGAGATCAAGAAGTACCTCGCGGGGAAGGGGATCGATGTGATCGACGAGGGGACGTTCAGCGTGGAGCCCGTGGATTACCCCGCCATCATGCGGCGCGGCGCGGCGGTCGTGCTCGAGCAGAACGCCCCCGGCATCTTCTTCGGCGGGAGCGGCAACGGGGAGGCGATGGCGGCCAACAAGGTGCGGGGGATCCGAGCGGCCGTGGTGTACAGCGACGAGACGGCCAAGCTTTCCCGCGCCCACAACGACGCCAACGTGATGGCGCTGGGGGGCCGGTTGACGAAGCCGGAGGACGCGAAGCGGTTCGTGGAGATCTTCCTCGCGACGGCGTTCGAGGGGGGGAGGCATGAGGCGAGAGTGAAGGACTTGGAGTGACGCTTGCCCCCTCTCCCCTAACCCCTCCCCCCCATGAGCCTCCCGATCCTCATCCTCCCCTCCATCCTCTCCGCAAATCTCGCGTGCCTGCAGGAGGAGGTGGACGCGGTGGCGCCGTTCGTGGACGGCATACAGGCGGACGTTATGGACGGGCACTTCGTCAAGAACCTCACGTTCGGCGCGCCCGTCCTCGCGTGCCTCAAGACGACGCTCCCCGTGGACGTCCACCTCATGGTCACCAACCCCGCCGACCGCGTAGCGGAGTTCCTCGCCGCGCACGCCGCGCACATCACGTTCCATGCGGAAGCGGTCGCGGGGACGCGGGAGCGGAAGGAGCTCATCGCGGCGATCCGGAAAGGGGGAGCCACGGCGGGCATCGCCCTCAATCCGGAAACGCCCGTCTCCGCCATCGAGGACGTCGTCGGGGACGTCGATCTCGTCCTCGTCATGTCCGTCCATCCCGGCTTCAGCAACCAGGCATTCCTCCCGGAGGTGCTGGAAAAGGTCCGCGCCCTCCGTTCCCGCTTCCCCGCCCTCACGATCCAGATGGACGGCGGCATCGACGCGATGACCGCCAAGGCGAGCCGGGAAGCGGGCGCCGACAGCCTCGTCTCCGCCAGTTTCATTTTCACGGCTTCCGACCGGCAGGCCGCCGTCTCTTCCCTCCGCGCCTGATGTCCCGCCTCATCCTCCCCCTCTTCGCCATGGCTTTCCTTCTGGCGTCCTGCTCTCCCGCCGCAGTGGTTCCCTCCGGAGGGGCGCTTCTCCCGCAGCGCGCCATCCTCCTCCGCGACGCCGGCGGGAAGGATCTCCCCCTGCAGGTGGAGGTGGCCGCCACGCCGGAGCAGCAGGCAACGGGCCTCATGGGACGGGAGAGCGTGGCGGGCGGCATGCTCTTCGTCTTCAGCGAGCAGCGGGAACTGGCGTTCTGGATGAAGAACACGCTCGTGCCCCTGGACATCCTGTTCTTCACGCAGGACGGGTCCTTCACGGGCTCCGCCCGCATGGAGCCGTGCCGCACGGACTTGTGCCCCTCCTACTACTCGCCCGGCCCCGCGCAGTACGCGCTGGAGATGCCGGCGGGGTTCGTCGAAGACAAGGAGGTTGGGAGAGAATGGAAGCTCATCTTGCCGTGAGAGGAGTACGGGAATACGGGGAAAGGACATACACGCTCACAAGAAAGAATCCCCGTATTCTCGTACACCCATATACCCGTATTCCTCACCGTCCTACGTATCGCCGCATGTTCCTCTCGATCCTTCCCGTCACGTCCGTTTCCTCCGGCAGCACGAACGCTTCCCCCGTCATCCTCTCGTAGAGGCTGACGTACTTCTCCGCCAGCATCAGCCGCACCTCGTCCGTGATCCGCGGCCAGGTGTCCTTCTTCCCGTACTCGAACCCCTGCTCCCGCATCCACAGGCGGAAGAACTCCTTGTCCAGGCTCTCCGGCTCCTCGCCCTTCGCGTGCCGTTCCCCGTACGTGGCGGCCACCCAGTAGCGCGAGGAGTCCGGGGTGTGCACCTCGTCGGCGATCGTCAGTTTCCCCTCCGCGTCGTACCCCATCTCGTACTTCGTATCCACCAGGATCAGGCCGCGCGCGGCCGCGGTCTCCTGCCCCCGCTTGAAGAGCGCGAGCGCCTTTGCCGCGATCTCGTCCCACTGCGCCTGCGTGGCCAACCCTTCCGCCACGATGCGCCGGGCATCCGTCAGTTCATCATCCTCCCCCTTGGTGGTGGGCGTGAGGATCGGGTGGTCGAACTTCTCGTTCTTCACCATTCCCTCGGGGAGCAGGTTGCCGCAGAAGTTCCGCACGCCCTTGGCATAGTTCACCCACGCCGAGGTCTTGGTGGAACCCGTGAGGTACGCGCGCACCACGATCTCCACGGGGAGGATGCGCAGGTTCCTGGCCACCGTGACGTTGGGGTCGGGGACGGCGAGGACCTGCGTGGGGAGGATGTCCGCAACGCGCTCGAACCACCAGGCGCTGAGCTGGTTGAGCACCTGCCCCTTGAGGGGGATGGTGCACCAGTTGATGTCGAAAGCCGACTGCCGGTCGGTGGCGACAAGGATCCTCTCCCGGTCATTGGGGACGTACACGTCGCGCACTTTCCCCTCGACCTTCTTCCCCAGGAAATCAAAATCCGTCCGTTCGAGGGCGGTGGGGAGGAAGGGGGAGAGATCAGGCATGGGGGAAGGATAGCACACTGACCTCTCCCCTAGCCCCTTCCTCCTCCTGTTCACTCCTCCATCCCCCGGCCCCTTCCTCCTCCTGTTCACTCCTCCATCCCCCGGCCCCTTCCTCCTCCTGTT
>CAYHOS010000014.1:0-30130 GCA_964358505.1 uncultured Candidatus Peribacteria bacterium | reverse complement strand
GTGGAGCGCCTCCCGTGCCCGCCGCTCCGCCTCCGTCCGGCGGATCCCCTGGTAGAGGAGGGGCTGCATCACCTGGCGCAGCGCGTCCATGCGGGGGAGGAGGTTGAAGGACTGGAACACGACGCCGATGCGCTTGCTGCGCACCTCCGCCTGGGCGTTCTCCGGCAAGCTCCCCACTTCCCTCCCCTCCAGCAGGTACGAACCCGCCGTGGGCGTATCGAGCAGCCCGATGATGTTCATCAGGGTGGATTTGCCGGAACCCGACGGCCCCATGACGGCCACGAACTCGCCGGGCACGATGTGCAGCGTTATGCCCTTGAGCACCGTGAGGCTCGCCTGCCCCAGGGGGTATGCCTTGGTGATGTCGCGGAGCGCGATCATGGGATCAGCGGGAAGTGGATCGGGTCCCTCCGCCGCCCCGCACCACGTTCATGGACGGCCCGCCTATCCCCCCGCCCACGCGGAAGATCTGCGCGGCGTTCGCGTTGGCGCTCATCTGCGACCGGGCGGCCGTAACGTCCATGGAGACGATGCTCTCGCCCTCCTGCAGGCCGGAGAGGATTTCGGTGTAGCGGCCGTCCGTCACGCCCGTCTCCACGCGCGCCGCGCTGCCGTCGGCGCGCCGGACGGCGGCCGCGCCATCGGTATGGCTGAGGGCGAGGTTGGGGACGGCGAGCGCGCCCTCCTTCCGCGCGGTCTCGATCCCCACCGTCGCCGTCATCCCCGAGAGGATGGTGAGGTCCGCGGGCGTCGCGAGGCGGATGGCGACCTCGTAGGAAACGACGCCGGATTCCTCCACGGGCGTGGAGTTGATCTCGTCGATGGTTCCCGTGAACTCCCGGCCGGGAAGCGCGTCGAAGGCGACGGTTGCGGCCATGCCCTTCCGCACGCGCACCACGTCCACCTGGTCCAGGAGGACCGTGACGATGAGGAAGTCGGGGTTCTCCAGCATGACGTACTTCTCCTCCCCCGTGTCGAGCAGGTTATCCCCCACCTGGTAGTCCAGGCGGCGGATCACGCCCTCGAAGGGCGCCACGAGCCGGTAGTCCTCCAGCGTCTTCCGGCTCTTCTGAAGCGAGGTGGATTTCTGCGCCAGGTCGTTCTGCCTGAGCTGCACGTCCACGTCCACGCCCTTCGTGGTTGCCGTAAGGGCCGCCTGCTTCGAGCGTGCATCGTCCTGGATCTTCTGGAGCGCCGCCTGCTGTTTCTGCAGGTCGCCGGGCGTCTGCGTCTTGAGCACGCGGAGGTTCTCCTGCGAGGCGAGGAGCGCGTGCTCCGCCGTCTCCCGCGCGTCCTGCTTCTGCTTGAGGGTGATGCTCGTGAGCCCGTCCGACCCTCCGGTGAGGCTTGCCTGCGCCGTCTCCGCGTCGTCCATCAGCGCGGTGGCGGAGGTGCGGGCAGCCATGGCGGACTGCTTGAGCCCGTTGATGTCCGCCACCGTGAAGTCCGTCGGGTCGCTCACCGCGCCCTGGAGGGACCGGTACGTGGCGTCCGCCAGTTCATAGAGGGACCGCGCCGTTGTCTGCGCTTGGGAGATCGCCAGGCTCAGCGCGACGGTATCCCGCAGGGTGGGGAGGGTGTTGCCGTACGTGGAACGCATCGTCCCCACGGTTTCCAGCGCGGCGTAGTACGCGCGCTCCGTCTGGCTCCGGAGCGCCATGTCGTTCGTGAGCCGGTGGTAGATGTCGATGCCGGGGGAACCGGTCATGCGGCGCGCGCTCGTGTCGTCCACCAGGATGCCGTAGAGGGTATCCAGCAGATCCTCGCTCTGGGAGAGGATGGCCTGCGCGGTGGAACCCAGGTCCTGGAGCGTGGTGGTCTTGGCCTGTTCCAGCGCCGCCTGCGCCTGTTCCAGCGCCGCCTCCTTCTCCTTCACCGCCCGCTCGGCGCCGGCGATGTCCGTCGGCAACTTCTCCTGCGCCACGGCGAGCGCGTTCCGCGCTTCCCATGCCTGCCGCTCGGTTTCACGCAGCGCGTTCTCCGCGTCGATGAGGGACTTCTCGCGGTCCGTCTGCAGCGTCTGCAGCTGGAGCGCGCTGGCGGCCAGCGAGAGCTGCGCCTGGCGGATATCCGCCGCCACGGTGGACACGTCCAACTGTGCGATCACTTGCCCCTTCCGCACGCGGTCACCCTCCTTCGCGTAGACGTTCGCCACCTTGCCTTTCTGGTTGAACTTCAGTTCCTGCTCATTCGCGAAAGTCACCGTGCCGGTTGCCTTCACGGAGGAGGTGATGGTGCGCCGTTCCACTTGCGCCAGCGCCTGCTCGGCAACCTGCCCCTCCCCGTTCCCTCTTCCCAACACGAGGAAGCCCGCGCCCAGGACGGCCGCCGCAGCCACGCCGAGGAGGTAACTCCCGGGGACGATGCGTTGCCGCAGCCCCCGGAACGCTTCCGGGAGAGGCGCGAAGCGATGGAGGACATCACGGAAGGACATCATTGCCGGAGGAAGAGGGTGTCGAAGAGGAAGCGCCGGTGAGGGCGGTCCCGCTCGCGGATGCGGGACTCCGGTAGCGCATCGTCCGCCCGCCCGGGGATAGGTCGATGCCGCGCCCGGCGGCGATCTCCTGGAACGTCTTGCCGCTGTCGAGCTCCGCCTGCAGCTCCTCCTCCGTCATCCCCAGCCGTTCCGCCATGCGGGAGACGTTGAATCCCGCGCTTCCGCGCTGGAATGTCCCATCCAAGGGCCGGAAGACGTTGACGGCGGGCGCGGGGCGCAGCAGCCGCCAGCCGCCGACGACGATCACGAGGACGAGCAAGCCCGAAGCGAGGCCGAGGGCGAAGGAGAGGGGGTGGAAATTCTTCATGGAAAGGGGAGGATACTACCAGTGTAGGGGCGGCATAGTAAGGAGAGATTAAGACTGGTTGGTTCGTTGATTCGTTTACTCGTTTATTCGTGCAATGCTGCAGTACCTCTTTCACTTCATTCGAATAAACGAAGAAACGAGTAAACGGTCTTGTTCGTCTTAATCCCTCCTTAATCTCCCTCCTTTATCCTATACTTCCCCTTCCCATGCACATCCTCCTCATCGAAGACCAGAAGAAGCTGGCAGGGAACATCAGGCAGTTCCTGGAACTGGAGCACTACGCCGTCACCGTGGCGCACGACGGCAGGGAGGGGTTCGAGAAAGCCATGACGCAGGAGCCGGACCTCCTCATCCTCGACATCAACCTTCCCGGCATGGACGGCTACGTGATCTGCGCCATGCTCCGCCAGAACAAGAAGGCCATGCCCATCCTCATGCTCACGGCGCGCGGCAAGCAGCAGGAGGTGGTGCACGGGCTCAACATCGGTGCGGATGATTATTTGGTCAAGCCTTTCGACTTGGAAGAACTCCTGGCGCGCGTCCGCGCCCTCCTCCGCCGCCAGGCGCCGGAGAAGCAGGCGCTGCTCGTCTCAAGCGGCGTCACGCTGGATACGAACACGCAGGAAGTGCGCAAGGGGAAGAAGAAGGTGGAACTCTCCCCCAAGGAGTATGCGCTGTTCGAGTTCCTGCTGCGCAACAAAGGGGCCGTGCAGGACCGCCCGCGCATCATCGAGCACGTGTGGGGCGGCAGGGACGAGCTCATGTTCTCGCAGACCGTGGACGTGCATGTGGCCTACCTGCGGCGGAAGTTGGGGAAGAATGTGATCAGGACGGTCCCCGGGAAGGGGTATCTTGTTCCTGTCTAACCGTATGTGATGCCAATAGCCTCTCCCATTCACCTCCTGCTCCCCCCATGTTCAAAAGGATCAGCTACAGGATCGCGCTCCAGTTCACCGCCTTCGTCTTCCTCCTCTTCCTCGTCAACGGGGCGCTGTTCTTGGCCGCCGACCTCCTCAACGTGCGGCGCCAGACGCGCTTTAGGCTGGAGCGGATGGCGGAATCCATCGCCCTGCGCGTGGAGCCGGGACGGACGCAGTTCTTCATGCACGGGATGCCCCCCAACATGCGCGAGCAGGTGCGGGTGCTGGACGCCGAAGGGAAGACGCTCTTCGCGGGGGCGTTCTTCGAGGACGTGCCCGTGGAGGCGGCCCGCCCCTGGGCGGAAGTGACGATGGGGGACCGGTCGTACGTGGTGTTCACCGACCCCTTCCTGCGCGACGGTCGCCGTGCGGGCTTCGTGCAGATCGCGGACGCGGTGCAGTACCCCCGCCACGACTTCACCAACCGCATCTTCCTCTACCTTCTCGTGAGCGTCGCGGTCTCCGCGCTCACGTTCCTCGTGGGGCTCTCCTTCGCGCGGCGGAGCCTGGTCCCCGCCGAGCAGATGGTGGAGCGGCTGGAGCAGTTCACGCAGGACGCCAGCCACGAGCTGCGCACCCCCCTTGCCGCGCTCCGCTCCTCCCTGGACCTGGCGCTCAAGAACGGCAAGGAGCACGAGGGCATCCTCTCCGCCAGGGAGGACGTGAAGGACGTCTCCCTCCTCATCGACAGGCTCCTGGAATTGGCGCGGCTCGACCGGTTCGTCCTGGCGTCCGCCCCCGTGGACCTCTCCGCGCTCGCGGCGGACACGGTGAAGAAGTTCAAGCCTCTGGCGAAGGAGAAGGGGATCGTTCTGGAAAGTTCCATCGGGCCCGGCATCGGCGTGAGCGGCGACGCGCCCCTCCTCCGCCAGGTCCTGGCGAACCTTCTCTCCAACGCCATCAAGTTCAACAAGCCGCAGGGCGGAACGGTCACCGTCCGCCTCGCCAAGCACGCCCTCACGGTGCAGGACACGGGCATAGGGATCGCCAAGAAGGAACTGCCGCACATCTTCGACCGTTTCTACCAGGCGGAACCCTCCCGCGCCAATGACGGACACGGTTTAGGTCTGGCGTTAGCGAAGAGGATCGTGGAATTGCATGGGTGGACGATCACGGTGAGGAGCAAGGTGAATGAGGGGACGGAATTTGCTGTGAAGTTTGGAAAGTAGCGGGGCGGCCCAAGTCGTGTCACCCCGAGCTCCGTCGAGGGGTGACTTGATATCGTGAGAACGTTTCCTCAGAGACGTATCATGGTTCGACGGGGCTCGACATGATACGTTTTCTGGCTTCACTTCCCTTAATCCTCCCTTAACCCCCTCTTCGTAGAATGGCAATGTCGCGACCTCTATTCCTTTCCCCTCTCATGCTATGAAGAAGTTCACACTCGGTATGGTCGCGGGCGCATCGTCCCTCGCGCTCGCCGTCCCCCTCTTCGCCCAACTGGCGGGCGCCGCGTCCAGCGGCGGCGCACGCACGTCATCCATGCCATCCTGGGCACCTCCCGTCCCCACCCAAGCCTGCGTGCAAGCGATGGCGGGGATGGATGACGCGCATCTCTCGACTATCGACGCCATGACGGCCGCCCGCAAGACCGCGCTCCAGGCGCGCCAGGCCGCGCTGACGGCCGCTGCTTCCCTCACCGATGGCACGGCGCGACAGGAAGCGGTACGGAAGGCGCAAGAAGGCTTTCGCTCCGCGATGGAGACCGTCCGTGAGTCCGATGCACTGAGGACGGCCATGGAAGTCATGCAGGAATCCTGCGGCAAGGCAGGCATGATGCTCGGTAGGGGAGGGGGTATGGGTCTGTTCGGCGGAGAGAAGGTGATGTGGAAGGCCGGCCGAGGCATGCGCATGATGCATAGCGGCTGGCTGCAGTCCGGCCAGGACGGAAATGACGCAAGCGCCGGAAGTAACTGATCCCGCCATCGATCGGCATCGCATGATCAAGGAGCATGGCAAACAAGGAAGGAGCCGCGGAAAGCGGCTTCTTTCCTATCTCTTCTTCCAGAGGAGCAGGACGGATGTGAGGATGTTCATCAGGAAGGCCGTGAGGGCCATGAGGGGAATGGTGATGTACCCGAAGGTGAAGCGGATCTCCGACCGTGCGCACGAGATGCCGCTCGCGTCGCAGGGCTTGAGCGGATCGCCCGTGAACGGCAGCAGCGAAGCCTGCACCTGCTCCACGTAGTGGGCAACGGAGAACAGCAGCCCTATCTCGCTCAGGAAGAGCACGTACCATGCGGCGTTGCGGTCCTTCCGCCATAGGGCAACCGCCAGGAGCAGTACTTGCGGGTACAGGAAGATGCGCTGGAACCAGCACAGCTTGCAGGGCGTCCATCCGGCGATCTCGGAGAAGAAGAGGCTGCCGCCCGTGGCAACCAGCGCGACGATGAGCATCAACAACAATCCATGGCGTTGGAGGAACGCTTCCCCCGTCGCCCCCTTCTTCAGCACGCGCTGCAGGAGAAGGGCGACGAGCGCGAGGGAGATCGCTTGCCCCGCAACCGTGAGCGTCGAGAGGAGGGTGACGACGTCCGGGGTGTATATGGCGATGGGCATAGGAGGATTCTATCATACGTTGACGTGTTCCTCTTCTCCCATGGCAGGAGGGGCGGGCAGAAACTCCCCTTTCTCATTGTCATTCGCGTCGAATGCGCTTACCGTCACTGTACCGTGCGCCGGATGCGTCCTTTTCCCTCACACCCATGCCCCACCCCCTGCGCAAGTGTTGCCTCGTGGAAGGTTGTTCCGCCCAGACACACGGCAAGCCGTACTGCCACGCGCACGGCAAGGATAGAGGGAAGACCGTGCTGATTTCCACGGAGCAGCGCGCGAGGATGCGTTCGGATTGCTGCAATGCGCCGGTCACGGATGGCCAGCGCCACGAGTACGGCAGGCAGTACTGCCTCAAATGCAAGGGCGCCTGCTGTTGGCACACGCACATGCCCATTCTCATGTCGCAACTGCGGGGCTGATCCCATCGCCTGCCCCTTTCTTCCGTGCAGGGGAATGCGCGGGGGATAGGCACGCCGGAAGAAACGTGTTCTTCCTGCGTCTTCAGCACTGGTCACATCGGTGATTTTCGTTATACTTTCCATCGCTACTCGTTCCCCTGTAGCTCAGCGGTAGAGCAGGGCGCTGTTAACGCCAAGGTCGCTGGTTCGAATCCAGCCGGGGGAGCCAGAATACGCAAGCCGAGAACACGGGATCCAGAATCGTTGCACTTTCTCCGAGGCCCCGGCGAAGCTCCGATCCCGCAGAGCGGGAGAGGAGCGAAGAGGGGCCGGGGGAGCCATGAACCAGTCGGCCGAATGCCTCGGGCTGAGTATCTTACGATGTGCATGCGTCAACCTCCAAGACCTTCGAAGGTATCGGGCAGGACAACGATAGTCAGGATACGGCCACATCTTCCTCGCAGATCTTGAAGAGCAGGGCACCCGAGACGATCAGCGATCCCAT
The DNA here is from genome assembly GCA_964358505.1 of uncultured Candidatus Peribacteria bacterium. Taxonomy (GTDB): domain Bacteria; phylum Patescibacteriota; class Gracilibacteria; order Peribacterales; family Peribacteraceae; genus CAIKAD01. The sequence goes on along the minus strand of CAYHOS010000014.1, from coordinate 22,947 downwards.
CGCGAGGAATGCGAAGCGGAGGTCGATATCGGCGAGCAGGCCGGCGATCGGGCGGATGATGATGGCGTAGAGGCTCCCGGCAAACGCGATGGTGGAGAGCACGGTCGCCCGGTTATGCCCTTCGATGTGCCGGTTGAGGTAATCGGAGAACAGCGGATCACGCACGTTCCCCGCCGTGTCGTTGAGAATGTAGAGGACCACGGCGAAAGCGGGATGGAACGTGACGGCCATCGCGAGCCAGAGAATACCGGGCAATGCCGAAACGACGAAGACCCCCCGAGACACGCCCAGTCTCCGCTCGATAGTGAACGCAAATACCTTCGCGAGAAACGAGAGGAGCGAAGCGACGGACACGGCGATTCCGTACCAGATAGCGGGGACCCCGGAGAGCTGAAAGTACGGCTGGAAGATGTAGACGAGAACGAAGGAGAACGGGATGGTGAAGAGCGACAGGAGGAAGATCTTGCGGAGTTTCCTATGGGTGAGGAGGAGGTGGACACTGCCCAGGAACACGCGGAAGATTCGCACTGGTACGGCCGGGGTGACTGGTGTTGACTTTGCCGGTTCATGTACGGTCCAGAGCAGGAGGAACCCCGCGATCTGCATGGCCACGTTCAATTTGTAGAGGAAGAGGAAGGCCTCAAGGTTCTGCGAGACCGAAAGTAAGCCACCCGCCAGCGAACCGACGGCGGTGGCAAGCGTCGCGCTGCCGAGGTACCGGCCCATGAGCTTCTGCATCTCCCCTTCACGGTGCTGCTCGTGCAATTCATCGTAGATGAGCGCCTGGTCGGATCCTGTATGAAAGGCGATGGCGATGCCGAAGAGGAAAAAGGAGACCGCGAAGAGGGGGAAGCCGTCTGCGAGGAACCAGGGTATCCACGCAATGAGCATCACGAGAGCGCCGAGGAGCATGCTCCGCTTCCTGCCGAACATGTCCGCAAACATGCCGGTCGGGATCTGGAAGAGGAGGATGCCCGCGAGCAGCACGGACTCCAGGAGCATGATTTCGCTGAACTGCAGGCCCTTCGCGAACAGGAACAGTGTCTGGATGGGGACCGTGAACGACAGGCTTAGAAGGAACTTCGAAGCGATCAGCCGTTGGAGATTCGACATGCAAGTACAGTAGCGGTTCTCAGGCATAGGCAGAAGATGCGCAGTGTCCTACTCGTATTCCGCTACTGGAAGCCCCACAGTCGTATGCATCTCCTCAAGAGCATCCTTCAGCACCATCGTCGCTTTGCAGTCGTCTTCATTGTAGGGAAGGATGGGGAATTGGTTCTACTGTGAGCATTATCTTGAGAGGCTGGATTTCCTGCGAGAGCTTCCCCAGTTCAATGACCTGAGCGCGTCTAGTAGGGGGTGACCTTGACAAAACAAAAACGGCAAATAGACTGCGGACGGTGATGCAGTCAGTATCGTCTCTCATGGGCGCGACCACGAAGATGAAGACGACCTTCCTCCGGAAGAGCGGCTGCGCGCGTACCCAATAACCCTATTCTCCCCTCCCAGCCAGCTCCCTTCCGGAGAAGAGAGCGGTTTTCGTGTATGGACCATGTCCAGCCCATTGGCACCAACCGGCGGCAGGGAAGCGCTCGAGACGGCGCAAAACCTCGTGATCAAAATCGGGGGGGAGAACGCCGTGCGCCTGGGGGAGAACTTCCGAAACGCCCGGGAGAGAATCGAGCGTGGGCAGAGCGTTTCGCTCGTCGTTTCGGCGCTGCGGGGGGGACGATGGGGCGGGTTCAATACGACGTCGCAACTCATCGCCATCGCGCAGGCCCTCCGTGGCAACGATGCCGATCGCGCCCTTTCCCTGGCCGGAGAGATGGAAGCGTGGACCAGGGATGCCGTGCGTGGGGAGATCGAAGGCGATGCATCGCTTACGGAGCGACAGAGCAGGCAACTGGGCGCCATGCTCCAAGACGTGATTCGCGAAAAGGTACAGATGCTCAGGCTGCATATCCTTTCCCATGCGCACGGACGGCTCCACGCGCTCGGCGAAGACTGGGTGCTGCGGAACGGGGAGTACTTCTCCATCACGGGGTGGGGGGAATATCTCGCCCAGCGCCTGTATCGCCGCTACTGTGAATTCCGCGGCATCGCCAATGCCGGAGTGCGCGCGGGGCCCGCCGAGGTCATCCGCCGTCTCACCTACGCGCAAGCGTACCGGCTCGTAGCCCCCGGCGGCGCGGCAGCCGGCGTGATCCACCCGCGCGCCCTTCGCATGTGCGCCGAGAAGGACATTCCCGTGGTGGTGTGCGGTCCGGCAGACGAGTGCACGGACCGCACCACGCTCATATCCTGATTCCTTCCCCCCACCTTTCCCGTGGCCGTCGTTTTCGCCGGAAGCGTTCAGCTGCCCATGCCCGTTCTGGGCAAACTCCCCTTGTCCGCGGGCACACCCATGGGATAGGGTACCTCCGATCCGCCCCGGGAGCTACCACCCAACAACCCGGCGCCGTAACCACAATCCTGCCCCGCCATCCTTGCTCACTCGTCCGTGAGTGTTCCCCGCAAACGCCATGAAGACATTGCTGCACATCAGAGAAGGAAAGCTGAGCGTTGCCCCCAAAGAAGAAGCCACGATCCGCCTCTATTCCGCTCCCGATGATGCGGAGAGGACGGAATTGGTCGAGAGCCTTGGCATAGACCCGTACGACGTGGATTCCGCCCTTGATCCGGACGAGATTTCCCGCGTCGAGATCAATCCCAAACACATCTCCATCATCTGGAAAGTGCCCTATAAAGGAGTACAGGATGATTCCGGATTCGACGTCACTTCCATGGGTTTTTTCTTGGGCAACAACAATGCACTGACCATCATCACCAACGAGAGCCTGGAATCGTTGTTGAAGGGCGGATTCAGGAGCATGAACACCCTCAACGGCTTTGTCCTGCGCTACTTTGCCAACACGACGCGCCAATTCCTGCGGCACCTCAAGGCGATCAAGCAGGCGACGGCCCAGCTGGAAATCCAGATCGGCTCATCGATGACCAACCAGGCATTGCTCAAGATGTTCGATTTGAGCGAACAGCTGGTGTACTACGTGAATGCGATAGAAGCGAACGGCGCGGCGCTGGAAAAACTGCGCGGCCGCACGGAGCGGTTCATCCTCACCGACCGGCAAATCGGGTTCATCGAAGACATCATCCTCGAGAACAAGCAAGCCGCGAGGCAGGCGCAGATTTACACCACGCTGCTCACCGGCCTGATGGACGCGCGCGGGAACATCATCAACAACAACATGAACGTGCTGCTCAAGAACCTCACCATCATCAACGTCGTCTTCCTGCCCTTGAGCATCCTGGCGGGGATGGGCGGCATGTCCGAATTCACGGAGATTACCCAGGGATACGGCATTGATTGGCGCATCGCATACCCGCTCTTCACCCTCGTCCTTACGGTCTTGGGGTTCGTCCTCTGGAAAGGCATCACCAGGTACATCGACCACCAATCCAACGGGAAGCACCACGTGTAGATTGCACGATCGTCCCGGAAGCAGGCACTTGACAAAACATTGTTTATAATTATAGTAATAACTATGGATTGGCACTTTGAGTACACGAACCGCTGGACCAATGGGGTTGCCACGCAGCACCAGGTGGACCTAACGCTCGACCTGCATCTGGAAAATTTCCTCGACCAACCCGATTTTGTCCTAGAGCTTCTCACCAATGAAATGGGCATACGGAGAAAGATCTGTGACCTGGTAGTTGGAAAGATAGTGCGGCAGCTTGTGGATGAATCGGGGCTCGATGCCACGTTGTCGGAAGAGATGCTTTCCACCCATGCACACCAATCGTGCGAAAACAACATGGAGATAGGCATTCCTACATGTCCGCATCTTGTCTTCTACGTGCGTAATCAGATGCACCTGTCGTTGACCCTCGATTCAAGCCGGCCGGTGAACGCGATGCAAGCTCTCTATGCGATACGCGGGGGCGTGGCGACGGCCATAGCAGACAATATCATCACTCCGTTGAAGCGCCGTTTCCTCCGCGTGGACGACAGCGAAACGCACACCGAATGTAGTGTATCGGGCGATACGGTAACGGATATCAAGCATCGGCAGATACGAACGTCGGCACAAGGGAATTGACCACGCACCCGCACTCGTATCCCTTCATCCTTTCTCTTTACCTTGGCAGAAGGGCGAGTCTAGTCTATCCCCATGCCCCCCGCCCGCCTCCCCGTCGCCTCCGCCCGCAAGCCGGAAGCCCTTGGTACGCACGTCCTCATCCAAGGATGGGTCCGCACGCGGAGGGACAGTAAAGGGGGCTTCAGCTTCCTGGACGTGAACGACGGGTCCTCGCTCCACGGTCTCCAGGTGATCGCGGATGCATCGCTTTCCAACTACGAATCCGAGGTGCTCAAGATCAACACGGGCTGCAGCGTGGGCGTGGAGGGGACGGTCACGGAGTCGGTGGGGGGCGGGCAAGCGACGGAACTCAAAGCTACGAGCCTCACGGTGTACGGCTGGGCGGATGAGACGTATCCTCTGCAGAAGAAGCGCCACACCTTCGAGATGCTCCGCGAGTGGGCGCATTTGCGCCCCCGCACCAACACCTTCGGGGCGCTGCTTAGGGTACGCAACTGCGTGTGCCGGTCCATCCATAACTTCTTCCAGGAGGAGGGGTTCCTGTACGTGCACACGCCCATCATCAGCACGAGCGACTGCGAGGGGGCGGGGCAGATGTTCCGCGTGACGACGCTGGATTTGGACCATGTACCGCCGGAGCAGCAGGCCGAAGGCCCCGTCGCAGACCCCGAGCGAAGCCGAGGGGAGCAAAGCCGAGGGGACTTCTTCGGCAAGCAGGCGTTCCTCACGGTCAGCGGCCAGCTGGAAGGGGAGGCGTGCGCCACCGCCATGGGGAAGATCTACACGTTCGGCCCCACGTTCCGCGCGGAGAACAGCAATACCACGCGGCACCTGGCGGAGTTCTGGATGATCGAGCCGGAGATGGCGTTCTGCGACTTGGAAGGGGATATGGACCTGGCCGAGCGCTTCCTGCGGAGGATCTGCAGCGACGTGCTTTCGCAGTGCCCGGAGGACATGGCGTTCTTCAATGAGCGCATCGATGGCACCGTATTGGAGACATTGAAGACCATGAGTACCTCCTCCTTCGCGCGCATGTCGTACACGGAAGCCATCGATATCCTCAAAAAGTCCGGAAAGGCCTTCGAGTTCCCGGTGGAGTGGGGGACGGATTTGCAGAGCGAACACGAGCGCTACCTGGCGGAGGAACATTTTAAGAAGCCCGTGATCCTCTACGATTACCCCCGCGCCCTCAAGGCGTTCTACATGCGGCTCAACGATGACGGCAAGACGGTGCGCGCGATGGATGTGCTGGCGCCCAAGGTGGGGGAGATCATCGGCGGGAGCCAGCGCGAGGAGCGGCTGGAAATCCTCGAGAAGCGCATGGCGGAACAGGGGCTCAATCCCAAGGAGTACTGGTGGTACCTGGACCTGCGCCGGTACGGAACAGTGCCGCACGCGGGCTTCGGCCTCGGCCTGGAGCGTCTGGTCCAGTTCATCACGGGGATGGGCAACATCCGCGACGTCATCCCCTTCCCCCGCACGCCGGGGAATGCGGAGTTCTAGGCATCACGGAACAGCGCGACGTACTCCTGGAGCGTGAAGAGCCTGTTCTTCTTCTTTCCGGTTATTTCCTTCAGGAGATTCTCTTCCGTGAAGCGCCGCACGAGGGCGTTCGCCGTCGGCTTGCTGACGCCGAGCATATCCATCACGTCCGCCGCCCGCACCGTGGGCCGGGAGAAGAGGTGGCGCAGCAGCGCGAGACCGGTGCGCGTGCGCTTGCCGAAGAACGAGACGATGCAATCCTCGTAGCGCTGGTGTAGCGTGATAATCTTCCGCATGGTTTCCCGCGCGCTCTTCGCCGTGTCCGCGACGCCGCCCAGGAATAGGATGAGCCAGGGATCCGGATCCCCGTGCGTCCGTATGCGGTCGAGCGCGTCGAAGTAGTCCGTCCGGTGCGCTTCGAGGAATGCGGAGAGGTAGAGGACGGGCTTGGAGAGGAGACCCACGTGGATCAGGTGCAGCGTGATGAGCAGGCGCCCCACCCGACCGTTGCCGTCGAGAAACGGGTGGATGGCTTCGAATTGGTAGTGGCTGAGCGCGGCGCGGATGAGCGCGGGCACAGCGAAATCCTTGTCATGCCAGTACTTCTCCAGGTTCGCGAGGAGGGCGGGGACGTCCGGTGCCGGGGGCGGGACGTACCGCGCGGTTGCCGGCGTGGCTCCGCCGATCCAGTTCTGGCTCCGCCGCACGTCGCCCGGTTGCTTGTGCTGCCCCCGTGCGCTCTGCATGAGGATGCGGTGCGCGCCCTTCAGGAGGCGCATGCTCAGGGGAAGGCGTTCGAGTTCCTGCACCGCCCACTGCAGCGCGTCCATGGCGTTCCGCACTTCCTGCCAGTCGTTGCGCCGCTCGCCGCTGATCTCTTCCTGCGGCAGGAGCGCTTCGTCCATGTTGATCCGCGTCCCTTCGATACGGCTGCTCGTCACGGCTTCCTTGGTGACGTACATCCGGAGGAAGGCGTCGCAGTCCGGAACCATCTGGGAGGCGGCGTTGAGTTCCCCAAGGGCAAGCATCGCATCCGCCAGCAGGGGAGTGATGCGAGGATCCTTCCATTGGTAGGGGGCATTGAGGGGGGAGGGGATGAAGGACGTAAACCCATCCTGTTGCCGATAGGAACCAAAAACGCGTTTCATGATGATATTCATATTGTACCATTAACTATCGTATTACAATAGTAAAACTTCATAGACAATGTTTAACTTTGATGGGAAGCAAGGAAGGGGAATGCAGAAGGGTGCCCTTCCCCCGCACGCCGGGGAACGCGGAGTTCTAAGGGACCCCTTTCACGCCGTCTTCTTCGTGCTCTGCAGCATCATCCGGCTTCGTCCGCCCGCCGAGGCGGACGGGACTACGCCGTGATCATGCGTTCCTCAGAGTGTTCTTCTGGAGGCATCAGGAAGCCTTTCTCGTACTTTGGAGCATGACGATCTCCCTCCCCACGTACTGTCCCGGGCGGCGGTAGACGAGGGTGGGGCGGCTCGCCCGAACGTGCCCGTTCGGCACGGGCTGGCCGGTCACTTCCAGGTCCACGGCGGCGGGGATGGCGATGCGGAAGCCGATGTCGTGGAGCTTGTCCCACACCTTCTCCAGGCGCACCGGGCCTTTGCTCGTGTACCACACCGGCCACGTGGCCACCACGGGGACGCCGGGGAGCGTCTCCGCGACATTGCGCAGGAACGCTTCCTGCAGGTCCTCCATGGCCGTCTTGAGCCTGCTCGCTTCCTTGAGCGGGGCTTTCTTCTCCAGCGGCGGCCCCAGTGTCGTCTCCGTCACGATCACATCCGGCCGTTCCTTGAGGTTGAACGCCTTCCGCGCGTCCTGCTTCCATACCCTGCCCGTGACGTCCTTTTTCATGATGCCGTGCTCCTTGCGCAGCCATTCCAAGTTCCGCTCGCACGCGTGCACGGCCCTGAGGGAATCATCGGAGGCGAGCACGTTCCATCCGCGGAGCATGGCTTCGATGGGCACCACGCCCGTTCCGCAGAAGGGGTCGAACACCGTCAGCCTCTTCTCCGCGTTGCCCCCCACCGTCCCGTGCACCAGCCACGCGCCGAAGTTGAGGAGGATCTGCGCCAGCTTGGGGGGCAGCAGCCCCACGCGCGTATCCCGCGCCGGCTTCTCCATGTCCCGCTTGGCGTAGGCGTTCACGTCCTGCGCGGCCACCGTCCTCCCCACCCACAGGTCATCCCCCTCCTTGATCAGCACCAGCTCGCACCCGTGGGACCCGTCCAAGAGCCCCTCGTCGTGGAGGAGCACGGAGACCGCGGGGTTCCTCTCCGTCCCCACGTAGCGCGCGGGACGGCCGTGGCTGCGGAGCGCCGCCTTGCACGCGCGGTACAGGTCGCGGACGTGCTTGGGAGGGAGGCCGAAACCGCGGAGGCTGAAGGTCACCTTGCCGGCGACGCCTTTCACTTCGTCACGGAGGAGGTCCGGAATGTCCCCCAGTCCCGTAGCGGGCTTCCCGTGCACTTTTCGCGCGATGGCCACGGTGCCGCCGAGCGTCTGCAGGTAGCTTGCGTCCAAATCCAGCGTGCTCCCGAAGAGCACCACTTCGCCCCCCAGCACGCGCTGGAGCTCGAAGTCACGGATGGAGGCGCCCAGTTCCGCGATGCTGATATGGGGCTGGTGGCCGAGGAAGGCGGCATAGGATGGCATGGTTCAAGCATAGCGTTCTTTTTCATACTGGGAAACAAGCCTGTGCGCCAACAGCGTTCCCAACGCAACGGCGACCGGCAGGATGTGCACGATCCCCCGCCCGAACCCCGTTTGGTTGAGCGCTTCAACGGAGAGGGCCGTGAGGAAGAAGAGGGAGGCCTGGAGGGAGAGCGCCAGGAGGAGGAAGCCCGTGAGCACGGCGAGGGGGGAGAGGAAGGCCGCGCGGCGGGCGATGATGAGGAGGACGATGAGGAGGGGGAAGAGGAGGAGCCAGTTCCCCTCGAAGAACAGCACGATATTCATCGCCAGCAAGGCCACCGGCTGCACGTCCAACGCGGTGCCGCTGAGGGCGTGGGCGTTGCCGAAGGTCATGTCGTTGCTCCATTTGTAGAGGAGGAGGGGGAACGTGGTGACGACGAGGGAACCCAGGAACCATGCGGCGGCCAGGCGGAGGTCGCGCCGGTACAACTGTCCGAGCCGCCGGAGGGTTAAGAGCGTCCCCGCCGCGACGAGGAGGACGAGAGGCAGGTAGAGGACGAGGCCCTCGTTCTTCGTGAGGGGGAGGAGGGCGGCCATGACGGCGGCGAGGCGGAGGAAGGCGCGCCGCTCCGCGGCATCATCCGCGCGGGCGGCGTGGAGGAGCAGGGCGAGCGCCGCGAAGAGGTGCGTGGCCAGGAATACTTCGGCGTACGCCTGGGTGCCGTGGATGAGGAGCATGGGCATGCTGACGGCGGCGTACACGCCGAGGAACGCCCAGGGGGCGGAGGCCATCCGCCGCACGGTGGCATACAGGAGCGCGAGGAGCGCCAGGAACCAGGCCAGGTGTATGCTATCCACGAGCCCCTCGTTCCACCGTCCCGCCAGCGCAGCCAGCCACGTCTTACTGAGGGAGACGGCGGGGGGGTACGAGGAGAGCTGCGCCAGAAGGTCCTCCGGGCGGCCGGGCGCCGTGGCGCTCACGGTCTTCATTTCGTAGAAGATCTTGCCGCGGAAGTTCCAGTTCTTCACGGTGTCGTCGAAGGCGGGGGGCATGGTGAGGAGCAGCACCCCCCCCGTGGCCGCTTTCCCCGCCGTCCACAAGCCGAGCAGCGCGAGGAGGGCGAGCATCCATGGGCGGAGATGCGCGTGGGAGGGTAGAGGGATGCCGGGGGTGCGCAGGAATCCCTTGCCGCAGTACCGCAGGACGAGACCGTAGAGGGGAACCAGCAGCACGAGCTGCACCGAGAGAAAGCCCCACCGCGTGAATGGCAAGCCCGGCAGCACCGCAAGGAAGAACGTGAGCGTCATGGTGAAGGTGAGTCCGGCGAGGAACCCCAGCGTCCAGCGCTCCAGGCGGAGGAGCACGGGGGTTCGCCCCTCCAGGAAGCGCAGCAGCAGGAAACCGTTGAGCGTGGGAAGGAGAATGCCGACGAAGAAGGCAATGAAGAGGGTCACGGTGTTCCGTAGAGGAAGGAGGTTTCGTCGAATTGCCGGAGGATGCTTCCCCCCTCGGCAATCACCTTGTCACCTTCCAGTAGCCGTCCCTGCCCGTCCACGCGCACGTCGCCGCGGCGGAACACCAGCCATGCGGCGGGGCGGGGGAGGGTGTCGGCGCCCGCGGCGATGCTGGGGTAGGCGTAGTACTGCACGCGGCTCGCGAGCGGCAGGCCGGGGGGAGCGAGGAATCCGTACGTGGGAGAGGCGGTGAGGACGGAGAGACTGAGATCGATGGCGCGGTAGAAGTTCTCGAACCGCCGGAACTCGCGCTCCTCCCGCGGGCGGGAGAAGTACGTGTCGTAGTCCCACTTGGCGTACCAGAAGAATTCGGCGCCCATACGCAGGTCGTAGAAGAGCCACAAGCCGCCGGTGAGGGCAAGGAAGAGCAGGAGCGCGCGGCGGCGCCCCCCCTTCCCATACCGTCGCCAGAGCCAGAGGAGGAAGCCCCCCGCGGCGAGGACGGCGTAGAACACGCGGTTGGCGGACCAGCCCTGCGGGGGCGGAGCGTCGAACAGCGCGGCGCGGGAGACGGGAGCGGAGCGCAGGATGGGGCCCCAGAGGAAATTGATGGAGGAGGCATTGAACGTGTCGAAAGTCCAGAAGGACTTCCAGTTGTACAGGAGCTTCTCCAGGGGGCTGAATCCCAGGAATTCCATCGTCTCCAGCGTGACGTCCGTCCCCGCCGGGAACGCGAAGCCTATCAGGTCGGGGCGGCCTTTCCACACGCCGTACACGGTGAGGTCCACGTGGTCCACGCGGGAAGAGCCCGCGGGCAGGATGAGGGGGAGCTGGAACACCTCGTCGGGAGGCCTGTCGGGCTCATGCCACAGGAGGAGGCCGCGGGCGTCCTGCGGCGCGCTCGCCGTGATGCGGATGACATCCACGGCGTGCGGAAAGGCCGTGAGCCGCGCCATGCTGCCGTCGGCGGTCGTGCTGATGCGGAAGCCTTGCTGCGTGGACCGGGCGTCGGTCCATCCTTTCATCTGCCACTCACCGGGAATGCTTTCCCCCGTGAAGTCCCACGTCTCCGTTCGCATGGCCGCCGCGGAGGCAGGAAGAAGCAGCAGCAGGAGGAGCGCGACGGGAAGGAGGCGTCGGATCACGAAGGGATTGTAATGAAAAATGTGAAATGCAAAATGCAAAATGAAGGCAGTACGCGGATGGGACGCCTCCCGTTTGTCATTACTCATGATTAATGAGAAGCATCCTCAAATCGACAATGGACAAATCAAGGCGTGTCACCCCGAGCCTCGTCGAGGGGTGATTTGATGTTGAGAGACGTGTCATGGTTCGGCGGGGCTCACCATGACACGTTCGACATGACTCACCACGATAAGTTCTCTCCTTGAATTGCATGTTGCATTTCATTATTCCCCTTGCCTTACGCTTCCTGCGCTGCCTCAATCTCCTCCGGCCCTCCCGCCACAACAGCCTTGATCCTCCGGACTCCCGCGGACGAGCTCTCTTCCTTCTGGATCTTGAAGCTACCCAGCATCCCCGTCCGCGCCACGTGCGGGCCGCCGCAGATCTCGATGCTGAAAGGGTGCTCCGTTCCCTGCGCTGAGCTTGTCGAGGGGCCGATCACGTAGACTTTGACTTCCGCTCCATAGCGCGCGTCGAAGACGCCCACCGCCCCCTCCTCCTTCGCCCCATCGACGGTCGTCACGTGGTAGGTGACCGGCAAATCGTCCGCGATCGCCCGGTTGACGAGCCGCTCCACTTCCGCGATCTGCTCCGGCGTCATCTTCTCCGGATGGTTGAAATCGAACCGCAGCCGCTCGGCGGTGATGTTCGATCCCTTCTGGGACACGTGGTCCCCCAGTACCTTCCGCAGCGCGGCGTTGAGGAGGTGCGTGGCGGTGTGGAGCTTGGTGGTTGCCGCGGAATGGTCCTGCAAGCCGCCCTTGAACTTCTGCTCGGCCCCCGCACGCGATTTGGCTTTAAATTCAGTGAATAGATGTTCAAATTTTTTGTCCAGATCTTGTTCAAGAGGAATGGCACGGTGCCCAGCTTCTTCTTTAGTAATTTCGAGGGGAAAACCGTAGGTTGTATAGAGATCAAACGCTTCCTCTGCGGTGACAATATTTCCATGATATGGCTCTCCTTCTCTCATAAAATGAGCAAACTCAAAGCGTCTGAATCCATCCTCAAGAGCCTCGGAAAACTTCACTTCCTCGCGATTGAGAGCGTCAATGATCGTCTTTCTCTGTGTTAACAAGTGGGGATAAGCATGATGATATTGTTGAATCACAACTTCCGCGACGGATGAGCAGAATTCTCCCGCTCGGAGAATCTCCATTGATCTTGCCGATCGAATCGCTTTGCGGATCAATCTTCTCAACACGTATCCTCTGTCAATATTGGACGGTTGCACACCGTCGGCAATAATAAATGACGCAGCACGCAGATGGTCGGTGATGATTCTTGCTGCATCTTTTCCATGTTGTGTTGGCTTGTGGTCGTGTAGATCTGGATACTTCACCAGCGTGAGCACATTCCTGTAAATCGGATACATTTCGTCTATCTCATACACACTATTGACATGTTGGAGAACGGCAGCGACACGTTCCAACCCCATCCCCGTATCCACGTTCTTCTGCGCGAGCGGCTCGAAGGTCCCGTCCTTCGTCTTGTTGTACTGCATGAAGACGTCGTTCCAGATCTCCATCCATTCCCGCTCATGCGTCTTGGGGTTGCCCTCCGGTTCCCCGTCGCCGGCCCAGTAGAACATCTCGGTATCCGGCCCGCACGGCCCCGTGAGTCCCGCGGGCCCCCACCAGTTATTGGCCTTGGGCATGAAGGCGATGCGCTCCTTGGGGATGCCGAGTTTTTCCCAGAAGACGGCCGATTCCTCATCCTTCGGCGCGTCCTTGTCCCCCTCGAAGCACGTCACCGCGAGTTTCTCGAGAGGAATGTCCAACACGCCCGTCAGGAATTCGAAGCTCATCTGAATCGCGCCTTCTTTGAAGTAACCTGCCCGGCCGATCCCAGCCGGATCGGACGGGTCACCCAAGCTCCAGTTGCCGAGCATCTCGAAGAACGTCAGGTGGCTGGCGTCGCCCACCTCGTCAATATCCTGCGTCCGCACGCAGCGCTGCACGTCCGCCAGCCTCTTGCCCGCGGGGTGCGGCTCCCCCAGGAGGTAGGGGACGAGCGGGTGCATGCCGGCCGTGGTGAAGAGGACGGTGGGGTCGTTCTCGGGAACGAGTGGGGCGCCGGGGATGACGGCATGGCCGCGCGAGCGGAAGAAGTCCAGATACGCTTGCCGGAGCTGGTCGGTGGTCAGGGGACGCATGCGCGGGTGGAAGTGTAGAGCGAAAGGCCCCCCAGGGGCTATTCCTCATGTACGAGAGGCCGATGAAGGGTAGCAAAAATACCTGAAATCTGGTATAATGTAGCCCAAAGAAACATGCCTAATCCCCCCGTTTCCTTCACGGTCCGGAGGAACCGCGCGCAGAGCGTTACCGTGGTCCTCCTGGTGCTGGCGGCTGCCATCACGTTCGTCACGCTGATGCTGCTGTTCATCCGCGGGCGGGAGTTCATGGAATTCGAGCTCAAGCAGCGCCTCCGTTCCGTGGCGGCGGTGGCCGCCTCCCAGATTGACCCGGAGGACGTGGAGCGCATCCGCACGCGTGCGGATACCGCGACGCCCGCCTTCCGTGACGTGGTGAACCGGATGAAAGCCATCATGCGGAACGCCGCCGACGTGAGTTCCGTGTACATCATGCGGAAGACGGACGACCCCCGCACCTTCGCCTTCGTGGCGGATGCCGTCTCGCTGGATACCTTCTCCGAGCTGGATGAGGACGGCGACGGCGTTCTCCAGCCGGATGAGGAAGCCCCCCAGCCGGGCGATCTCTACGACGTGAACGCGCTGCTGGAACTCCGCGACCAAGCCCACCTGGGGCCCGCGGTTGATGCGGAAATCAACACGGACCAATGGGGGTCGGTGATTTCCGGCTACGCGCCCATCCGCGATGCCCAGGGGCAGGCGGTGGCGGTGCTCGGCATCGACATGGACGCCGAGGACTACCTGCGCCTCTCGGGCAGCGTGTTCTCCTCCTTCCTGTTCCTCCTGCTTCTCGTGGGCGCCACGTCCATCGCGGGGGGCATCGGGCTGCTCTTCCTGGAGCGCCGGATGGCCATGTTCCAGCAACTGGAGCACGAACGCATGGGGCTCCTGCTCCTCGCCTCCCACCAGCTGGGCGAGCCGCTCACCATCTTCAAGTACTCCGCGGAGGCGCTGCAGGACGAGCTGGAATCCTCCCAGCTCAAGGACGCGGTGCGGGAGCACATTGCCTCGCTGCACGAGGGCGTCTACCGCATGAACAACATCCTCAACGTCATGAAGCAGGCGGCGAGGATCGAGGCGAAGGGCGTGGAAGTCCATCCCTCATGGTTCTACCTCGATGCGCTCATCCGCGACGCGCGCGCCGCCTGCGAGCCGCTCCTGCGGCGACGGGAACAGGTGATGGACATCGCCGTGGAGGGCGACATGCGCGTGTGGGCGGACAGCCACCTCGTCACCGGCGTCCTTCAGGAGCTCCTGGACAACGCGATGGGGTACTCCCCCCAGCGCGCCATGATCGCCGTCCGGGCGGAGCGCCACCGGGACCGCGTGCGCATCGCGGTGCGCGACCACGGCTACGGTATCCCCGCCGCCGATCTCCCGCGCCTCTTCACCAAGTTCGTCCGCGGCTCCAACGCGCGCCTCCACCGGCCGGACGGCAACGGGCTGGGCATCTTCATCGCGCAGGGGATCCTGCACTGCATGGGAGGGCGCATCTGGGTGGAGAGCGAAGAGGGGAAGGGGACCACCTTCACGTTCGAGATTCCCGTGGAGCCCCCGTCGAACAAGAACGCGTGACGCGTAGCGAGAGGAAGAACCGCCTGCAGTCCGCGGCCAGGACGTATCCTTCTTCGCGCAGCGCGGCGGTTGCCGCCTGCATCACCTTGGGGTGGCTCATGGGGCCGTTGGCGCGGAGCACCCCTCCCGGCTGCAGCCTGGCAACAGCCCGCCTGAAGATCGCAGTGAGGAGCGCGGTTTCCCCTTCATCAAGATGATGGTCCGCGTTGTCCTCCTTCGGCAGGCGGTCACGGATGGCGATGCACAGGCTCTCGGGGAAGATGATGCGGTCGAACGTCCCCGTCTCCGGCCATGTGCCGTGCATGTCGAAGGCCAGGGAGGGGATGGGTCCCGCGGCGTTTGTGATGGCAGGGTCCTTGTCCGTTACGAGGATGTTCTGCGCGGGGACGCCCAGGTCAACGAGCAGCCGTTCCAGGAACGCGGGCGATGCGCCCACACTCAAGAGCCTCTTCCCCGGCCGGGAGAGCAGCGCAATATCCTCCTGCGTGATGAGCCCCGTCGCGGCGTGGTGGCTGGGGCGGAAGTGCCAGAACCTCCGTTCCTCCTTCATCAAGCCGGGATCGTCATCGCGCAGCTTCCCCGCGTAGAGCCGCTCCTCCAGTTCCCGGACCCGTTCCACGAACGGCCGCTGCGATGCAGGCGCTTTTTTCCGTTTCATGGGCGCATGGTACCGAAACCTTCCCGTATCTTCAGGGAGAAATCGGGGCTTTCGGCATGCAGGAGCGCCGCGTCGTTGATGCGAAAGCGGGCGCGCGCCTGTTCAAGCGGTAAGTTCGTATCGAGCAAGCCCAGATCGTATGCCAGCTGATCGGAGTAACTGGGGAAAAGAACTTTCCAGCTGAATGGGATTCTCTTGGGGGAAATCGCATTGATGTGCGTCATGATGTTCGTGGTGCAGGTGTTGGTGAGCGTGTTGTAGAACTCCGGTTGTTCCCGCAGCCCGTTGGCGCGCTCCAGCATGGAGAGGAAGAGTCTGCGGATCTTCTCCCGGGAAGCGCGGACGGGGTACATGTACACGGTGTCCTTCCTGTAGTTCGACCGCAGTTTGATGAGATCCCGCTCGTCGCCGACCACGTACATGAGTTCGTACCGCTTGAAGAGCCCCCAAAGCCACGAGAACTGCTCGCCCTTCTCCTTGCGGATCTCAATGGAGACGGCCACGTACTCCTGCCCCTTGAAGCCGAAACTCAAGAACGTATGCGCTGCACCCCATCCTTCGAAAGGCTCCACCACGTACCACAAGGTTTCCAGTTCATCGAGCCGGAAGGCCTTGTCCTCGTACGCAACGTCGTAATCCGTCGTGGAGCGGTAGGTGAAGTTGCGGATGTTGTGGACCTGCACGACGTCCTCACTGATCTCCGCGTAGGGCAGCACCGCCTGGTCCGTGGTCCAATTGCGGTCGTTGGATGGGCGGATGGAGAGCCACACCGCGAGCAAGGCGACCGCAACCGCAAGCACGACGAGGAGGATCTTGTTCCTCTTGGGGGGCATACTTCGTTAGGAACTCAGTACGAGTGGGGGAAGTGTAGCGCAGGAAAGGAAGGGGAGAGGGGGATGGGGGAGGGTAGATGTGGTAAGGAGGGGGTGGGCGAAGCAGATAACACTATTCCACCCGGACATTGATGAAACAATGAACTATGGAATAATCTATGTCCATGGCGTTCACGGACGCAGAACTGGCTGAACTCTTCGATAGAAGGAAGATTTCTCCTGAAAATGCTTGATAATGTTCCAATCGGGCAGTATTGACATTACCAAGAGAATATCAGGATAAGACCTAAAACCGAATAGCATTCAATACAGCCGCGTTCCATCTCCATCAATTTGGAGTACGTCGGGATCATCCAAAGGCTCCTGTTCCTGAATCTCTTTCATTAGCAAAAGCAGGCCAATTGCATTCGTGAAGTCGTAGTTTTTCCATTTCTCGGGAAGCTTGTCTCTGAAGTCATCCATAGTGGGCAAACCGTTGCTCTCCTGTGCAAAGAAAGCAATACAGTGGACTCGACTGAATTCAAGTCCTGGATGCTCGAGCTATAACAGCCGCTTGTTCCGAAAAGCGAATCCTGACGATGATTTCAAGTAACGCTCAAACGCTTTAGCCTTTTCCTTTGATTGGAATGCGGCATAGAAAGCCATGTCCTTCATGGGCATTCTCTCCGTTGTTCGGCATGCAACTCCTCCTTCATGTCTGGCAAGTCGATCGTCGATGTTTGCCGTGGAACCGACGTAATGCTGGCCATTCTCGAGTTGGAGGATGTAGACGTAGTGCATAGCGGACAAGTCTACATCAAATAGCCCCACGTCGCTCTTCGCTTCGCTCAGAGCTTTGCGGGGCACACTTCGCTATGTAAGAAATTGGCTCGCCACGCGTAGCTCCCGTGAACGGAGTGAACGGGAGCGAAGTGTGGTGGACAAGCTGGAGAAAAGTTTGAACCGGCTTGTGGCGCAGATCACGGGGTGGGCGGAGCAGATTTCGCTGCTTCATCAGCTATTTGCTTAAATGTAAAACATTCATTACTATATACATGTGTCGCAAAGAACAATCGTCATCACTGGCGCGGGCGGAAGCGTGGGGCTGTCTTTGGTTAAAGAATTCGTGCAGAGTGACCGATGTGTTGTGCACGCGGTCGAACGTTCCGAGCCGGGGTGCATCCCTCTGTTAGAATTGTCACGCACACATGGGAATATCAAGTTATTTGTCGCCGACGTCCGTGATGATGTGGTGATGGATATGGCGTTGGACGGGGCAGAGATACTCATTCACTGTGCAGCCATGAAGCGGGTCGACATCGGCAATATTGCGCCTGAGGAGCTAGCCAGCCAGAATGTGACCTCGTTCGTAGCGATTGCGCGACGTGCTAAACTTCGCAAGGTCAGCAAATTCCTATTCTGCTCTACGGATAAGTCCACGAACCCGACCTCTGTCATGGGAGCTTCAAAGCTCTTGTTGGAGAGAATCTCACATTTTGCATCCAACGATCAGACGCGCTTTGCAGCCGTGAGGTTCGGAAATATCCTCGGCTCGACCGGTTCGATGATCCCTCGTATGGTCTGCCATTCCGTTCGGGATCGTTTGATCCAGCTCACGGACCCTCACATGACCAGGTATGTGATGACGAATGGCCAGGCAGTGGATTTGATCCGCTTTGCGCTCAAGGATATGAAAGGCGGGGAGATCTACTGCCCCGTTCTGCCCGCCGTCAACATCCGGAACGTTGTTGAAGTGGTCAGCGAAATCGTCATGGCCGAGTAGGGTCTTGCAGTCAAAATCGCACAGATCGGTAACCGATTCGAAGAGAATCTTCATGAAAGCATGATGGTAAGCGAGGAATGCCACCGTGCGCAGGTTAGCGGCGATATCATTTGTGTTTCCGGCGCAGACAATGTTCGCGCCTTACCGGAGCCTCTGCGTCTAAGAATGCTCTGTTCAAGCATAGACGTGATCGACAAAGAGCAAACGTATAAACTGGTCAAGGATACTGTCATGACCTCCCTGAAAAACGTATGACCGGACGACGGATTGCACTTGTCACTGGCGCAACTGGCACAATCGGCTCTGCGATCACCAGGCGTCTGATTGAGGCTGGATATTGCGTGTATGCGGTTGGCCGTGACCAGTGCAAAGGAGTAGAGCTGAGAAGTAGCTTTCCAACCGCAGTTGTGCAGTTTCATCATGTAGACGTGAAGGATGAGGCGCAAGTCAGAAATTTCTTTGAGCGCAATCACGATGTGCTCAAAAATCTCGAGTTGCTCGTTACCTGCGCTGGTATCTTGGACATGTCGACTTTCGAGAAAGGAGAGATGAGCCGTTGGCGAGATGTTATCGATACCAACTTGTTCGGCACGTTCCATTGCGTGTATCACACCCTCCCCTTAATGAAAGCGAGGAAAAAAGGGGTTATCATCGCGATTGGATCGCGTTGGGGGGAATCGGGTGCACCAAAGGCGGCCGCCTATGCCGCATCGAAATCAGCGCTCAAGGGCTTCATCAAATCACTGCAATTTGAATGCGTAGGCAGTGGCGTGAGACCAATCCTCCTCTCACCAGGAAGCGTGGCGGGCGAAATGTCTGCTCGGGTGAACGCGCAATCTAAAGAACAGTTGCTCGATGCGGCTACACTGGCAGGAATGGTTTCTTTTATCGCTTCCAGTCCAGAGAACGCGATATTCGATGAATGGACGGTGAAGGCGTTTGATTATGATCTGTCTCATCTCTATTGATCGAGGCTGAGCATCGGTATTGACGAGGGACTTTTCATAAATGTATAAAGTGCCTGCGCTGCTTTCTCATGGCCGCTATGCCAATGCACTTCATCGGGCGATGAGATCCACTGATATTGGCTGTGTTCTTCACTCAATTTCACTGCCGGGGGAATGTCGACGGATTTGCTTACGACCAAAACGTTAAGCTGGTGATGTATGAGTATTGGGTAATCCACTGGCCCCTTCGTCACGATCCTTAGGTAGCCGATCGGCGCAATTCGGATGCGTGTCTCCTCAAAGACTTCACGGATTGCCGTTTGGACTACGGTTTCCCCCACGGTCATCCAACCGCATGGCAGGCACCACGTCTGGTCGTCCGACCTTCGCAACACGAGCATTCTGTCGTTATGGATGACTCCGACGTCGATACCGATCTTCGGAGTGACTGAGCCGAGTTCCCGCTCAAGCAAACCCTGGATTTTTGCCGGTTCCTCATGCTCTCGCGACAGTAACGCGTAGAGCCTGGAAACGGTTTGAATGAGGGTTTCATACCGTTGCGTGTCGTATTCGTTCTTCGCATAGTTTCTTCCCTCGACGCCAACGGATCGCAGGATGTCTAGCGCAGCCAGGATTTGTTGTGTGAGCGAAGTGGATTCCATGAGGCAAGGCAATGATAGAGAAGGAAATTAGGACTGTGAACAAGAATCCTCGATTCGGTGAACCTGCATGCCGCCGCTGATGCCAGGACGCCATACATCTCCTTCGCCGAACTGTGTGATCAGTCGTCTCCATTCCTGTTCAAGCGTCTGGGAAGCTTCTGTGGTCGATGAAAGTGAAAAAGCACAACCGCCGGCTCCGGCTCCGGCAAGCCCGAACCCGGCTGCATGCGCCTGACAAACTTGCCTCAAAGCGGCGACTCGTCCGGAGAGAACCGTTGGAACCAGTTCGCATCTCAGCTCATTGGCTTGATTGATTGCGGCAATCGCATCGTTCCAGTTTCGCTCTTTGAGTGCAGCAGCGAACGCGACGGTGAACGTGTTAGTTTTGAGCCATTTCTTTCGTTCATCGCCGCCTCGTTTGAAAGATCGCATCATCAATTCTGTGGCGTCAGCTGATGAGTGGCGTTCCCCGGCAAAGGCCACCAATAGGCGCGAGGACAATTCCTCATGGAATGCTTCTGGAAGAAGTTCCTCGCGCATGAATGGAATAGCTTCCAGTACCTTCCAGTGGAACAACTGCACACCACCGTAAATGCTGCTGAGTTGATCCTGATATCCCGTCGGAGCAAAGAGTCCGTTCTCGAGCATTACACTAATCTTGGCTGCTCGGAGCTTTATCTCGCTGTCTGACAGTTCCGGTTGTTCGGCTGAAAGCAACGAAGCGCAAAGCAGCGTCATGAGGATGCTTGATCCTCCAAGGCCGCAATGTGTTGGTGCCTCAAAATTGAGTGTAATGTCGGCTCCGGTTATATCGAAATGAGTGAGACAGGCATTCACGATCCCGAAGCGAGAATCGAGCGGAAGGGGATGAGTGAATTCCTCTTGCACCTCGCCTGCGCGGATACGCACGACATCGCCAAGGATCGGTGCGATGCGCAGCCTGGTATACATGCCGATGGCGATCGTCGCCGTATGCAAACCCTCGCGATCATGGAGCGTAGCGACGCCCAACTGATCGAGAAACGTTCCCACTTCTATACGAAGAGGAGCGCTAGCCTCAACCAATATATTTTTCGAGAATCGCATACATTGCAAATTACTTACTTTTTAGTATAGTGTCAACATGTCCGAGAAGGGTCCATTCTCACCGCCTAAAGCAAGTTCCTTGTCGAACGATACATTGACGGAAAGGCCAAGTATCTCAGGCACTGTTGATGCCGTTCGTGAGTCCTCGAAACATGAATATGGTAATTTACTGAGATTGCCGTCTCGATCTGAGATGGAATCACTATGGAATACTCTCGCTGGGGAACAGTTTGAAGAGTCTCCGTATCGACCAGTGCAAGTCGGAGGTGTAACAATGTGCGCGCTGTATGTGGATCGAAACAACGAGGAGAGGAAATACACGACTGACTTGTACTTTGATACTGGTCTATCATTCGTAGCTAAGCCGCGATTTCTCAGTTACAGGCACCGATTCGTTTTAGTTCCTAAGGATAACATTTCAGGCGCGAATCGATGGGACATGAGGGCAAGCGATGTAGCGGATTGGATTCGTTGGTCTGAGCATATGTCGCATACCATCGTCACGAGTACATTTAAAAGCGGTGCATCGGTACCATCCCTGCTCCATGCTCAGAGCTTTGGGGCAAGGAGGGAGGGGCAATACCTATCGTCTCTTGTGCAGGCACAAACGAGTGTTGTGGTACCCTGGGACATAATGCCGCTCTTTCAGGAAGTACAGATAGCGAAATTGCACGGCTACCCGTTGAATGGGCTCAAACTCTCGGCCATGAAAACATGCCAAGGTCTGGAACAGATCTCAGATAAGGCCTTTGAGTTAGCGCTCAACTACGATCACCTCAAGGCATTCAATCTCGTGATTGTCCCAGAGAATACCGATCATTACACTGTATACTTTGTTCCCCGTAAGAAGTCTGCCACGACGATCTATGGGCTTCACAGATGGCAGATCGGTTCCTATGAGATGAATGGTCAACTCCAAGCACCGAGTCAGCAGGAGGCTGATGATTTAACTGAGGCGGCAGTGCTCAACATGTACCGCACTACCTGCCTGGACGAAGAGGAATTCGATGAGTTCCAGAGGCTCATTCATACATTCTAGTATGTCGAAACCTGAAGCCCTTATTTTCGATCTCGATGGCACACTCATCCAAACCGGCCACATGTTGGAAGAAGCCTTCATCGCTACATTCGGTGAGCATGCAATCGAATTGGAACCAGAGCGATTCCGGAGTTGGATTAGTTCTGAAAGCCGATCATTAAGCAGCCTACATCCGCAAGGTGATTCTATCGCTGGGCTATTGGAAGAAGTTGATAAGCATTATCTCCATAACATATCCAAGCATGGCGTGGAATGGCTGGAGGGAGTAGTGGAGGAAATCCAGAAACTGGGCGAGTTACTGCCACTTGCCGTGTTTACGAATGCCCCGCGAAGTTATGTGCAGGCTGCGTCACAATGGCTGCCCATCCAAACATTCTTCCAACACATTGTTACGTTTGATGATGTAGCCCCGAATGGAAAGCCTCAACCAGACGGGATCCTTCTTTGCTGCCAAAGCCTCAGTGTGAAGCCAGTGCGTTGCATCTATGTTGGGGATCATGTATTGGATATGATGACAGCGAAAGCTGCAGGAAGTACCGCGGTGCTTATCCCATCCGACGTTACGAATGCGTCGGCGCGTGAAAAAGCTGATAGAGTTTATTCGAATATAAGCGAGATCTACAAGAGACTGCTCTGATCCAGAGAATGTATCATTATTGGCTTATAGTAGCCAATGGTGGAGATGCCGGGAGTCGAACCCGGGTCCAACGTGTCGCATGGTTGCCTGTACCGTCATGTCCCTTCTGGTTCTTCCGGATTCTCAAGAAGGGACGAGAATGAACCCGGAAGGGTTGACGCGGAAAGGTCAGATCACCGTTGCGTCAGGCGATGACCCGTCTCGCTGATGGCGCCTCTTCCTCCCAGCGAGAATCAAAGGAGAGACGTGTTCCCGCAGAGGGGAACTGATTACGCATAAGCCGGAACGAACGCAAACACGGGCTTCAGGGAAGCCGCGAAGCGGCGACCGGTTACGCGGAACGTGTCAGAAAGTCTGGCACTTATGGTTTGCAACGTTGGGTGCGGGAAGCGTTGCCATCCCGGACGGAGACAAAGCCAGACGAGTATCACGCTGTCGAAAGCCTGTCATCCCCACAGGTGAATTCGAGCCGAATGCAAGCGCAGCGCAGCATGAGGCCGAAGATCCTGTGTCCTCCGTAGCCACGGCGAACGAAGTGAAGCCGTGCGAAGGAGGACAACAGAAGAAATGTGGGAGTAATCCCAGTGATGTAAAAGAACACAAGCTCCAGAAAACATTGTACTCCCTCCTCTCGCCCTCCGTAGCCTTCCCCAATATTCCGTGAACTTCAATAAGCTGGTCTCAAGCTCCAAGTGCAACACGGAGGTGGGAAGTAAAGACTTCGTGAG
>CAYHOS010000013.1:0-31171 GCA_964358505.1 uncultured Candidatus Peribacteria bacterium | reverse complement strand
TACCTCCTTGGCCTGCCAACCGAAGACACGCCGAAGCCGCAGCTGAGGCGTGCGTAGGTTGGCTGGGGAGGAGGGATTCGAACCCCCGAATGCCTGCTCCAGAGGCAGGTGCCTTACCGCTTGGCTACTCCCCAAAGCTGAGAGAAACATCACCAGAATAACTATCTGCGATGGCCCTGCGTAGCCACTCTGGCAATAAGAGAATACCACACCGTTACATTCACAGCACCACAAGCCAGGCGAAGCACGGGCCACTTGGCTACTCCCCAACGCGATAGAAATGTTAACGATATCTATGGTCAGGAACAAGGCACTTCCCACAACGTAGTATCAGGATGGATGCCTTGGGCTGCCCATGCAGCAGTGGCACGCCGCAGCGTCGTCCAACGTGCTATTCCCCTTTCCACTGCGGATCGAAGGGAAAGAAGAGGTGTCCCGGGTATTGCCTCAGGGAGAAGGTCGGCCGGTTCACGGTTCGTGAGAGTTCAGGGCTATAGAGAATGCCCTGCCGTTTGAGGAGCTGGCGCTGGGATGACGGCAGTGCGTTCCACTCGCTCTTCGTTGAAGCCATTTCCCTGATTCTTCTTACCGCCTCCTCCAGCGCATGCAGATGTTGAACCTGCCCGCTGCGGACTTCAGGTTTCGCGTCCGCTGCGGCGAACGTGCGGTTCCCCAGCCGGTATTCCTGGTGGCGAATGGGGTACGGTAGGCGCGGACGCCGGATGGCATTCGCTATCCGAACGCCCTCGGCTGTCTGCGCCCAGAGCGTATGGTGGCTGAAGCGGAGATGATCCGCACGAAGCTGGCCCCTAAGCTTCTGTTCATCCACATCTTCGTATTTTTCCGCGACGACGCAGAATCCCCGGAAAGGTTCATCACCCTCGTTGTCCTGCGATCGGACGGCGCCGAACCAGCCATCGATGGGCATGCATCCGAAGAGCGGCAGGGTTTCCTTCACGAAGAAGTCGAATTCCTCATTCGTGCACGCGGTTCTTGACAGCGGAATAACAACCGTTCCTCCAACACGCGTAGTATTGACGAGGTTCAGGAGCGCCCGCGCGCGCTCATGGACAACGCCGTCGGATTGCTGATGGTAGCATTGCTCCAGATTCCGCAAGATGCCGATGTCATATGGCCGGGTCCCAAGGTGCCCACTGTGGAATGATCGATGAATCTCCATGGGACCTGCGCTGAAGCTGGACGGGACCTGGCGGCGCTCGGGGTCGTCGTGATGGATGTCTGCCCTGCCGCGCTCGAGCATCCACACGTGCGGATCGATGCTCATCACCTGTCCTTGCGTGTTGCGCCCCATCCGCCGCAATTCGCGTTCCAGCGTCAATCCGCCGCTGTTCACATCGAGGACGGTCGCATCGGTTCCACGCTCCCGATCCATGAGACCCGCGACCAGACCTGCGAGGAAACGCTGCTGGTCCCCTGTTCCCAAGTCGTCGGCTTCGCGGTGGAGCGTATCGAAAAGGTCACGATGGCGGTCCCAGAACTGCGTGACACCGTTCATTCCCTTGCCGTGGAGCAACTGTTCCACTACGTTGCGGCGCTGCGCGGGAGAGGTTCGAGAGAGCAACCGGAACAGTTCCGATTCCGACTCCGCGGAGGAATCCTCCTGCTCCCGCTCCCGGAGGTGGGAGCGGAGGATCTCATCCGAGACGCCGACCCCGTACATGCATTGCAAAACATCCTGGTACTTGTCGATTGCTTGATCGTAGATACCCTGTTGGACCGTCCCTCTCGCGTAACAGGCAGTGAGGAAGACGTCCTGGTTTCCCTCGCGCAGCGCCCGCTTGAGGAGCTGTTGGAGTTCGGGGGAGTTGTACGGCCATTCGAGAGTGATGATGCGGCTGTAGTTCAAGCGGATACCGACGTTGAGGCACTGTGTCATGGCGAAATTCACCGACTTGTGCTTGCCGTGAGCTTGGGCTGTTGCGGCGTCGGCGTAAGCCGCCTGACGGTCTCCCTGCGGCGTTTCGCCGTGCACGGTGAAGAAGCGTACCGGGACGCCGTGGTGTTCCTGCCAGGCGCGGCAGTACTGTTCGATCTTCTTGAAGAAATGCAATTCCATCTCGTCGGGCCCGGGAGCCTGCTTTCCTCCCGCCTGCCTCAGGACACCCTGTGCCCGCATGTTCTCCGTGATGAGGATGGAGTGCTTCTCTTGCAGGTACTCATCGAGCTGCATCGTGACCCAATCCAGGAGGCTCTCCGGCATCGTATCGTCCCCGCTCACGAGCTGGGGGCAGAGGAGGAACTGGTGACAGGCATCGAGCTTATGCTTGGCTGTCAGCGTCGGATTCGAACAGATCGCGTGGATGAATGCCATCTCCCTGTCGCTCGGTTCGTAATCAAGCATCTCGACGTGCTGCAGCCAGGGTTCCGGCTTGTCGAGGATGAGGAGGTCATCGAGGGCATTGCGCACACGGATGGGATCCAGTCCCCGCTCGACGGAGGGATTCCGGCCTCTCGTATCGCGCAGATCCGATCCGTAACGCTGTATCCGTTCTTGTGGCGATAGCATGAGATCGTGGATGACCACGGGATCCGCAACCGTATTCATGAACGGGCTGCCCGAGAGCGCGACGCTGTATCCTTTCCTGGTCAGGTGCGTGCCATTGCCGTCCTTCCCGTGAAGGATGTAGTCGACGAGTCTCGTCCACTCCTTGTTGCCGTCGATGAAGTGCGCTTCGTCGATGACGAGCACATCCCACTCCTGCTCGCAGAGAAGATCGATGAGCCGGCGTTCCTCCTGGTCTAGTTCCTCTTCCTCGTCACCATTCGTCACATTGAGATCCCGGCGGGAATGGAGCATCGAGTACGGAAAGAAGGTGACGTCGCTCTCCCGGACGGTCTGTGCAAGTTCACTGCTCCGCATTTTGCTGCTGACGATGCCCACGGTCGGCGCCTCCTCCGGGTCATTGTAGTAGCAGTCCCTCGTGGGTTGCGGCGCGCTGCCCGGACGGATGCGGTTGGGTAACTCCTGGGTAGGCGGTAACGGCCCGAAGTAGAGCATGCGCGGCTTCTTCCCGCTCTGACGCAGCTGTTCGAGGAGATAAATCGGGATTGGCGTTTTGCCCGTTCCCGGCTCGAAACCGACGTAGAGCTTCCTCCTCTCCTTCAGCATCTGGATCGCGATTAGCTGCCGCAAGGAAGGGAAGGGGCAATCCCGGCCTTTCTCTCTCAAGGTGTGAACGAGAGTATCGGGATGCGGCTGCGCGCATGCGCGCTGGAGGAAATTGCTCATTTCCACGAATAGCTCCGCATGAATGGCGGGGTCCGAAACGTTCGCCTCCCGCGCAAGCGCCGTCATGCGGTCGAGCGCGATTTTGCCGACGTTGCGCCGTGCTTTGGTATACTGGTCCGGATCGTCGGCGCCCTGGGCCAGTACTGCTTGGTAAGACTCCTTCAAGAGATAACGGCGCACCACGGACCGGACGGTTGGCACTTCCAGAACCGCTTTGGGGTATACGAGAATCTCGCCTTCTCGGAAAGGTTCAGGGCGCTGGCTCTTGCCGAGATACGCTTTGATGAAGGAAATCACCCGCGAGCGTTCCTCCTCTCCTACTTGCCCCAGCGCACAAAGGACATCGGCGGCCGCGTCGGCTCCAAGCCATGCGGCGAGGCGCACGAGATCGAAGTTCTGCTTGCGCACGATCTCTTCGTATTCCTGAGGCGACCGCTCCTGCGGTTTCGATGGTCCTCTTCCATTCCTCTTGCCTTTCGGAGAAAACTGCAGATCGAAATGGACGGGGGCGTTCCCTTCCAATGTCTGGTGTTCCAAACCGTGTTGGATAAGCTCGAAGAGAATGTGTCTGCGGGAGGCATTGATGGCATTGAGGAGATCATCCGGAAGATCATGCTCGTCCAGCATGCCCTGCGCGCGTCGGCAGAGTTCAAAAACATCTTCGAACCGTGTGAGGTGCTCACGAAAACGTTCCGTGTACTCCGCCGAGAGCGCTTCGACGGTATCTGCATGTTCAGGATGCTCCGCGCGGATGCGGTTCGTTTCCCTCTGGACGAGGGGGAGGATGTGTTGTTCCTGCGTGAGCATGGGGAACAGAATAGTGGAGAATTATTCGGCGGGAAGCTGCTGATCGGATGTACGAGGGTACATGCCGAGAATTGTCTGAAGGAATACATTGAGACGCTCCGCTTCTCCGGCAGCTCCTTGCCGTTCGGCATCCGTTGTCCCTTCCCGCGCCCGGGCAGAGAGCTCCTCGACTATTGCGGTGAGCCGCTCAAGCCCCGCAGTAATTTGGCGTTGGGATTGTCGTGCGCGTTCCGCATTGTTGCGCCGTCGGCCTTCTTCATGGGCATTCCTGTGCATGCGCGCGGTTTCTTCGAACCTCCCTCTTCCTCCCTCCCCGCGTTCCATGATGTGCTCCACGAGGTCTTCCTTCGTCCGCGCCTTGCCGATGGCTGACCGATTCTCGTCCATGGACTCGCGCATCGAGCCGCGGACCGCCTCGGAAAGGCTGAGTCCGTCGGTCGCGTGTTCCAGAGCGCCGTGCAGCGCGGCGGAAAGGTGTTCCTCCGTGAGCGTTCCTGGCGTGATGGTCGAGAGGATAGCGTGGGCGCGTTCGGCCGCCAGACCGATGCCTTTCCGCAGTTCGCTTTCGGCGCGCTCGAATTCTTCTTGGCTCATGGTTTGGGCTTGCGCGGCAAGCGCCTCCGTGGCGGCCTGCGCCACATGGTCCGCGATGGCGGAGGAGAGACGGTCAACAGCCTGTTCCTGCGGAACGTCGTACACGGTCAGCAAATCACTTATGCGCTCAGCATGGTCCTCTCGCGTATCTCGTTCAGTGGGATCCGCAACCACGGAATCTCCCTCGGGAACCGTGCCGGTGGCTGCCGGTGCCGAATCCGCCGCTTTTCGCCGGGGCATCTGCTTGCCGATCGGTGTTCCGGCATCTTTCAAGAGGCGTATTGCACGGCCTTGAATACGTTGGAAGACGTGATCAGATATCTCCTGATGGAGTTTTACCATTCCTGGGAAGAGGATTTTATTGAGGAACTGACCTGAAGAGATACGGGAAAAACAATCTCGAAGTTCCAGCAATGCTAAGTCCAATTCCGCTCTTGTTCTTATGGGAAAAGAAACAGGATTAGTCACAATCATTCTCCGAAACCGATTGAAGTGCGATGGAAGCATTCTCGAGAGTTCATGTGCCATCATCTGTCGTTGAATATCCGAAGCACGTGTCGATTGGCTGATAGCCTCAAACTCCTCCCGGATCATGTTCTCCCATTCCTCGGAGGAAATTGTGGGAGAAAGTTCTTCCGGCGCCTCTGTTGTTTCAATCGCCGGCTTGCCTGTCATGCGCTCGCGTACCGGAGTGGCCTGGACTTGCCATCCAAGAAAGAGGAATCCCTGTTTCAGATGCGTCAATTGCTGCAGGAGGAATTCTCGGAGTTCCTGGGGCACCGTCATTTCCGTCCCGCCGACGGAAATCGTACGTGGCAGATGCTCGATCTGGCGCTTCACTTCTTCCACAAAAGTGGAGGCGGCATCCTCGGAGGCAAGTCCATTCCCGGGCGGGAGAGAGGGGATGTGGTCCATCACCGCTTTCCGAACTTGCTTTGGATGCATTGCACTATCTTCCACCGATACTTGCAGTTTCTTCTCTGCTTCTTCGTGGACCGCGTTCCACCATTCCCTCAGCGTGTTCCGCGATACCTTGTCTGACGTTCTTGGCTCTACCTTTTCCTCATCCGTGGGAGCGATCCTAGCAGAGGGAGGCGCAGCCTGCCGTTCCTGGCGAGCGAAGAGCGCGTCCACCGATCTCTCCGCACATTGCCAGATGAGATCGAACGATCGTTTGTACTCCTCTTGCATAGAGGAGGGGAAGGGATACGCATTTTCGAGTGGATACATTGTCGTGCGGGCAGCATGGATGAAGACATGGCAGTCATCTCTTGTTATCCGCGGTGGGAGATCCTCATACAATTTTCGCAGGCTTTGTTCGCACCATTGCAGTGTTTCCTGGCAACCGGAATCCAATGCCACGTATTCCGCCTGTGTGAACCTTTCCGGAGCTGCGGCTTCCCAATAATCCAGCGCAATACTCCACATGACTTCTTTGGGCAGTCTGAGTCCCGACCGCTCCGAAAGATGGAACAGTTCCGGCAACCGTCGCTCGATCTCCGCATCGATAGACTGTTCCGTTTCCTCGTAGAGGTGTCGGAATTCGTCGGGAACGTTGGGGATGCCCTCAATCGACGCCGGAATATGCCGGGTCTGCTCGAAGTAGCTTCGACACTCTTCAAGCGTTAGAGAATTGGGGAGTTTCGTAGCAAGAGCATCCATTTGCCCCCCTCGCAGTTTGCCATAATCAGTGATCCTTGCGACCGTTTGCCGCTCCATGGTTTTAGACATCACAACAAACTGCACGTTTGCTTGTCTAAAGTACTTCTGCCTCAGCGAGGAAAAGAAACCAACGAGTTGCTCCCTGGGAATGCGTTCCAATTTCTCCGTACGCCCCTCGTTTTTAGGAGGCTCCGCCATGGCGAATTTCTCCCGGAGTCTTTGTTCGATTTCTTCATGGATCTCCTGATTATGCTTGAGATGCAAGCTCCATAAATCCGGCACAAGGTTACTCCATGTTGTTTTTTGTTCCGTGACGCGTCGAAATATTCCAAGGATCTCCAGGCACTGATCCAACGATAGGCGATCGGAACGCTGGGCGAATGCGTCATTAAGTGTACTCATCACATGGTAATACCATTTGTCGTATTCTGAACGTATTCCTCTATCTTCAATGGTTTCTGTGTACATGCGCCTCTCATCCATTGCCAATTGCGTTCGACGTTCCCCAGGCTCTGAACGCAAGATACATCGTACATATTCCGAGGAGAGTGTGGGGATTATAGATGTATCCAAGATTCCCGAACTCATACTGGAATGATTTCTGCATACACCAATAGTAGCAAACATCTGTTGTAGTTCGTTCACGCACTTTGTCCCAATCTCTTGCATATCCTGTCGAAGACCAAGCTGTTTACCGGCTCTTGTGTCATAAAACTTCACGAGAGCTGTCAATTCCTTCTGCAACGAGCGCATTCTTCTCTTTCCGACTGGCCCCAAGGAACAATATTTTTCTATGATCTCAATACCCTGTTCTTTTATCTCCTCGATACCAATCCTCACGACGGAATCGTCTTGCATGACAATAAAACCTCTCTTGCATAATCTCACTGTCATCCGATCCACCGCTGCTCCCCATGAATCGAGCAGCTCTTCCCTTGTGAGCGGCGCTGATGGCATTGCTTCCGCAGATGCATCTTCTCCTTGTGAAGCTTGTTCCTGTTCAGGAGGGTGAGGATAGAAATCATGAATCTCGGACAGGTAAGCCTCATCCGTAGGTAAATCGTTTGCTCTGCCAACCCTCAGAACCGAGTCGCGGCAATTCCATGCAACATGGAAGCTGGCAGCATTCTTGATGCCCATGAGCAGTTCCTTTGATAATTCCGGATGGTGGAAGCTCTCGATTATGCGTAGAGCGTCGCCGAGCACACCCTTCCAGAAACGAGCGAGTTCTGCCCGGGATTGGCAGAGTATCGTGTCCTTGATATCTAATCCGACCGCACTGAGCTGCTGCCGCAGTGCACCGATGGCTTCGCGGACGATGGCATTGTTCTTGTCGTGCTCTTCTCCCGAACCCAGCATACCATGCACGGCTGCGAGTATGCTGTCATCAATATCTTTATTGTCTGTGAATCCCTTTTCCATAGCCATCCGCACACATTCCCTCGAAGTTCCTGCCCTCGTTCCTCCCGGACAATAATAGCAGGACTTGGATTGCATGATGTGATCCGCGTTGAGCGGCGCCATGGAAACCGGCTCCGATTGCGTCAATATTGAGAAAAAGCAATCCAGTGCTGGACGGATGAACGCAGGATCAGGTGTGTGCCGGAAAATAAGCATCTGCGCAAGTTGTGTTTCCAAATGCTCCCGCATCCGCGCTAGAGGTTTTTCACCCCAGAAAACACTCGAAAACTTACTGATGACTGCTTCTCTGCATTTGCCAGTCACATAGTAACAAAAGTCTTGTTCGATATTATTCAGTGCTTGCCTCAAGCCAATTATATTCCCGCTATCTGTTTTAAATTTGACCTCAGGATCCACCTCCTTGAGACATTGATATTTCCATTGGGCTAATCCTTCGAAAAGAGATTCTTCAGTTTCACGCCATAGCTCCATGACTTGTTCACTCGAACGATGACAGCGCCTCAGCTGGGCAGTTTTGTTCCTGCAAAATAATTCATCATCGCTCCACGACCAACGGAATGGCGGTACCGTTGTTTCCTGTTCAGGTTTCTCCAACGCCATTCGCTCCCAGAGGTTCGGAGGATTGCTTACGTCAAACGTTGCCGACAGTTTCGGCTCGGGCTTCTTCTCGATGGAGAAGAACTTTCCAGCTTCCAGCTTAGCATCCGACGGCAGGTCGGCGACAATGTTGAAAATGCTACCCTCCTCTAAATCCGCGAGTGAAAGAGTATCGGAAAGGCTTCTAACTGCGGATTGCATGGCTTCGAGAACGGGACCGTTGCCCTTCGCAGCCGCCGTGGCGACAAGATCCCTGATCTCCGACTGGATCGACCGGATCTCCTCCTGAACGACGCGCGCGATGGCGGCAACATTGCCGGAATCCGGCGAACGGAATACGGCGTGGATTCGTTTTCCGGCGTGCTCAACGAGGCTCTTGAAGCGCACTGTGAATTGCTCGAAACGGCGGTATTGATCCTCCGGCACTTCTATTCGGGTCCGTGGCTGCAATGCACGCAGCATGCGCGCTTCGAACGCCGCCTCGATACGTTCGATGGTCTGTCCGGGATTCCAGAGCATGCTTTGGACATCCTCGCTTATAGTGGAAGGATCCACATGTGCCGAACCGTATTCCGCATCAGAAGTCACGAGATATTAAAGATCAAAAATCGTTAACAGTCAATGATTGCATGGCATAGCAAGGACTCTGGGTTTTTGGCTTAACGATTGAACCCCCCTGCTCTTTCCCGTACCATGCCCGCTCATGCTTGAGAGCGATGCCATCGTCGTCACAAACCTCACCAAGTCCTTCAAGAAGCTCGAGGTGCTCAAGGGGATCAGCTTCTCCGTCCCGCGCGGCACCATGCTGGCGTTGCTCGGGCCCAACGGCGCGGGGAAGACCACCATCATCCGCATTTTGAGCACGCTCCTCCTGCCCAACGGCGGGGAGGCGCGGGTGAACGGGTTCGACGTGGTGCGCCAGGCGGACGTCGTGCGCCACACCATCGGCCTCGCGGGTCAGTACGCGGCGATCGACGACGCACTCACGGGTTGGGAGAACCTGGTCTTGATGGGACGGCTCTACCACCTCAGCCGCGCGGAGAGCCGGAAGCGCGCGGAGGAGCTGCTGGTGCAATTCGATCTCGTAGAGGCCGCCAAGCGCCCCGCCAAGACGTACTCGGGCGGCATGCGCAGGCGCCTGGACCTGGCCGCGAGCCTGGTAGCCGCGCCGCCCATCCTCTTCCTGGACGAGCCGACATCGGGGCTGGACCCCCGCAGCCGCCTGGGGATGTGGGACGTGATCCAGAAGCTCCTCAAGGGCGGCGCCACCATTCTCCTCACCACGCAGTACCTGGAAGAGGCGGACCGGCTCGCGGACCGCATCGTGATGATCGACCGCGGCAAGGTGATCGCCGAGGGCACGGCGCGGGAACTCAAAGGGAGGGTGGGGAAGGACCGCCTGGAACTGGTGTTCAAGGAGGAAGAGGACCTCCCCCGCGTGAAGGAGAGCCTGAGGAGGGCCGATGTGACGGTTCGCAGGGAAGAGCGCGCGGTGAGCCTTCCCATGGACGGCGTCCACGACGTGAAGGCCCTCCTCGATCGCCTGGAACAATCCTCCATCGCCGTGGAGAGCCTTTCGCTCCACAAGCCGACGCTCGATGATGTCTTCCTGCAATTGACGGGCCGTGCACCACAAGGGTACACGGCAAGCCGTCCCGCGGAGGAGCAGAAGGAACCCGACGCTGCTTCCCCCTCCCGCCGATGAGCGCCTCCTCCCGCCGCTCCACGGCCTATTGGTACCTGAGCGACGCGGGGGTGCTGATCGTGCGTAGCTGGAAGCACATCTTCCGCAACATGGACCAGGCGCTCTCGCTCGTCATGCAGCCGCTCATGTTCATGCTGCTCTTCCGCTACGTGTTCGGGGGCGCCATCGACACCGGGCCCGTCACCTACGTCAACTACCTCATGGCGGGGATCATCGTGCAGACGGCGGCGTTCGGCGCCACCACCACCTCCATGAATGTTGCGCTCGACCTCAAGCGCGGCATCATGGACCGCTTCCGCTCCCTCCCCATGGCCAACTCCACCGTCCTCGTGGGCCATGTGACGGCGGACCTGGCGCGCAACATGATCTCCACCGTCGTCATGATCCTCGTCGGCATCCTGGTGGGGTTCCGCCCCACAGCGGGCGCGCGGGAGTGGCTGTTGGCCGCGGGGCTGCTCCTCCTCTTCACCTTCGCCATCTCCTGGTTCTCGGCCATCCTGGGGCTTCTCGCGCGGTCGGTGGAGGCGGTGATGTGGATCGGCTTCATGTTCATCTTCCCCCTCACGTTCGCGAGCAGCGCGTTCGTCCCTACGGAGGGGATGCCCTGGACGCTCCGGATCTTCGCGGAGAACCAGCCCGTGACCCACACCATCGAGGCGCTGCGCGGCCTTACCGTCGGCACGCCCGTCGGCGGCCACGGGTGGATCGCCGTCGCGTGGTGGGTTGCCGTCACGCTCCTCTGCATCCCTGTGTGCGGGTGGCTCTTCAGGAGGTATGCGGCGTGAGGGATATTTTCCGTTTTCCTGTTCTCCAAGTACGGTGTCATTGCAGATACTGCAAGGCGCTCCTACACTGGCCGTATGCACATCCGTAGTTCCGTCGGCATCCTCATCGTAGCGCTCTTCGCCGCATGCAGCGGCCTGGTGATTGCCGTCATGTTCCTGAAGCCGGAATTTCTCCCTGAGCAGTCCACACCTCAATCGCTCCCTTCCCCGAGTGTGCCGGCAGCAGTGGAAACACCGGCGTCATCGTCGGGTTTCGTGCCGGAGGCACCGGCGTATCTTCCCTCCGGCCTCCATGAGAACGGCACGCTCTACACGGATACGGCACACGGTTTCTCCCTCGTCCTTCCCCGTATCGTCGTGGGATTCTGGGGAGGGTGCGTGGCGGCGGGGGAGAGCGGCGCCACCGTAGCCACAGCGTTCCCGAGCCACGTTCCGGTGGAGGTGGTCCAGAGGGGGAACTCGACCGTCATTGGTCCCGCCTATTCGTATTCTGCGGATGGCAATACATGCGTGCGGGTGACGTTGAAGGAGGAGGCAGCGGTGGGCCAGTATGACGGCTGGAACATTGAAACACGGGCCGTGCCTTCCGATGCGGCCATGGAAGCGTGGATCAAGGAGCGGTACGGGAGCGGCTGCACCCTGGGCGGGTACGAACCTTCCTTCCAGCCGGGCGTGCTCGACGTACGCATTGAGGGGGATGGCAAGGAATTCGAAGAGAGCCAGTGCGTCATCCACTCTGCTCGGGTGTTCAAGTACGTTCCCGACCGCAGGAGAGCGTACGCCTGGAACTTGGGGGAGGAGCCGAAGTTCTGGGCAGATGAGCAGGGTCGCGCCGCATACGACTTGCAGATGCTTGCGAGTTTCCGGGTGGAGTGAGGGGAGGTCAACATTCCGTTTCTTTCCTGTAAGGCGGGAACGTCGTGCCGTTCACCTATGGTATGACCCTCTACGACCGATTGGAAATCCCCCCGCGGGACCGCAACACCGCCACCGGTACGACGAGATCTTCGTCGACTGGTACTACACGGACCTGCTCTTGGAAGAGGGCGGCTGCCTCTTCTCCCACCATGGCGGCGTTCCGCAAGGTGGGGAGGGACGCGCGGGACGTGAACCACTTCCGCAACTTCTGCCAGGGGAAAGGGGCATGAGGAGGTCATGCCGTACCATCCGTGCTCTCCGGTGGCTCCTTCGGGAAGCTGTGGAATACACTCTTCCCTTGTTTCGTGAGGTAAACAAGCATGAGGGGGGGATACTCGCCCGTGACGTGCCTCTCTGCGAGATAACCCTGTTCGATCAGTCCTTGGATGTGTTCACGGAGATTCTCTTCGTCGGGAGGGGGTTCCTCTCCACGCTTGCGCGCGATGGGTGGTTTCCCCTGCACCTCGTGCACCTGGCGGATGATGTAGCACTCAAGGGTGTTGAGCTTGGGTGTGGCATCAGCAGGCTTCTCGCAGCGTTGAGACTCCTCCAGGAATCCCTCCAATTGTGAACGCTGAGCCGCAGTCTGCAGTTTCCGTATGGCCTTGCCTTCGATCTGCCGTACGCGTTCGCGGGTGATGCTGAATACCTTTCCCACCTCTTCCAACGTATGCTTGTATCCATCGGCGAGGCCATTGCGCAGCCTGAGGATTTCCTTCTCGCGCCAGTTGAGACTCCTGAATATCTTCACGAAGCGCTCCCGCAGTTCCGTATTTATTGCGAATTGCGACACAGACTCGCTCCGCGTATCCTTCTGCAGTGCGCCGAGTGTTGTGTCTTCGTCCGCGCCCATGGGGATATCGAGGCTCAAGGGGGGAGTGTTCCAGCGCATGCCGCATCGCACTTCTTCCGGGGGGAGCCCACAGGCATTCTCGGCTTCTTCCGTTGTCGGCTCGCGCTTCAGTTCCTGGAGGAGATTGCGGGAACGGTTGCGTATCTTGGATATGGTTGAGATCTGGTGCGCCGGTATACGGATGGTGCGGCTCTGGTCGGCGATGGCGCGGGTGACGGCCTGCCGTATCCACCACGTGGCGTAGGTGCAGAACTTGAAGCCGCGGCGGTATTCGAATTTCTCCGAGGCGCGCATGAGGCCGGCATTCCCTTCCTGTATGAGGTCGAGGAAACTGACGCCGCGGTTGCGGTACTTCTTGGCGATGGAAACCACCAGGCGCAAATTGCCCTCGGAAAGTTCCCTCTTCGCTTTCTTGTACTCTGCCTCGTACTTCTCCATGCGCGCCACGCGGTTGCGGAGGCTCGCAGGGGTTTCCTGGCATTGGTGGAGGATCCAACGGCCTTCCTGGATCCACTCGTTCCATTCCGGGGGGCGATTCCGTTGTTCCCGGCACTTCCTCATGAGTTCCTGGAGCCGGTCCACGCGTCTGCTGAACTCCTCCAGCTGTCTTGCCCAAGGCTCAATTCGGTTCGGGCGGAGCGGCAGTTCCTCGGCCAGCCGCACCGCTCTGCGGCGGCCGCGCTTGCACTCCCTCCATGCCCGGCGCCGTTCCTTCATCTTCTCCCTCTTCACCAACGCACGAGAGAACCGCTCCCTGTTTTTCTGGAGGAGACCCTTCAGCGTATGGATGTTGGGGGCCAGGCTGTTGCAGATATTCTCCTTTGCAGCCGAATTCTTGACATTGACTTCGATCACCCGGTCCAGGCGGCTCTTGCCCCCCCGGATCTTGATGAAGAGCCGTATAGCCTCCCGCATGGCATAGGGGCTCTCCAGCACTTCGGTGCGGAACCTGGCGCGGTTCTCCTCGATCTCCCGTGCGAGGGAGACCTCCTCCTCACGGGTGAGGAGGGGGATGTTCCCTATCTGGCGCAAGTAGAAGCCTACGGGATCGTCGTTCCAGGAATCGCCATCCCCGTCGGCAGCGCCCTGCCCTTCGCCATCATCGTCCTCATCATCGGGATCCATGTCTTCGCCATCCCCCCCCGATGCCAGGAATTCCTCGAATGCATCGTCTTCATCTTGTTTCCGAATGTCCTCCATATCCTCAAGGAAGTCATCGGGAACATCCATGGCGTTGGCGTCTTCGGGCAGGAGGTCCTCAGGCATGACCTGTGCGTCAAAACTGCCGGAGGAGTCGTAGATAATCTGTTCCATGGGGATGCCCATGATAGTCTTCATCCCGACGAACGCCAAGATTTCGGCAAAATATCAAGAAAAGGGATAGGGATAGGTTTCCGCTTTCGTGGGCCAATAGTGTGTGTCAGGGACAGGGGGTGGTGGGCTGGGGCACCCGGGGATTCCCATGTTTGACCCATTGCCCGTCGCTGCAGATCCAATCGTCCTCGGAGGAGACGAGGCGGACGCCCACGGCCACGGCGAATGCCGTCGCCATGCAGAACAGGATGAGGAGGAGGTAGGATTTCTTCCCCCCGCGCGTGGAGGGGGCGTTGGCCTTGGGGAAAATGAGGAAGGAGTAGGCGATGGGGAGGACCGTGACGAGGAGCACGATGCCGAAGAATACCAGGACGGGATGGATCCAGAAGAACGCCTCGGCCATCACGGCCAGCCCGCCGAGCACAAAGGCCCAGCCGCCGAACCGCTGGCTCCGGCGCCACGTCTCCGGGTCCGAGAGCGTCCACGGCGTGCGCAGCCCCACGAACCAGTTCTGGCGGATCTTCCCCATGGAGTTGCCGATCACCACGAACAGCGCGCCCACGCCCAGCACCACGCCGCGCCCCACGAGGGGGGATTGTGCGGGGTCGAACGTGGCGAGGAGGGTGATGCCGTAGAGGTACGCCATGAATCCCACGAACGCCGTCTGCAGCACGTCCCACGTGTGGAGGAAGTCTGCGTAGTTCGCGCGCTTGGGATCGAACCGCTGGAAGACGGGGAAGAGGACGGCCATGAGGAGCGCGATCCCCGGGACCAGCCACGCGCCGTACGTCTTGGGGGAGAACTGGTCCGGCACGCCGGCGAAGTTCCAGTGCGTGGGGATCCGGTCTGGGAGGCTCGGGTAGAGGGCGGCCGCGAGCGCGAACATCCCCGCGATCATCGCCCAGCGCAGGACGAGGAGTGGGCGGAGGCCGCGTTTGGCATCCGGCGCGTCCGCGGGGGAGGCGGCGTCGAGAGGGGAGGGGTCGGCGGGGGAGCGGGCCATGGTCAGCGGGAGAAGAAGGATGAGAAGGAGACGAGGACGTCCTCCAGCACGGAGGTGTTGAGGGAGTAGTAGATGAACTTGCCGCGGCGCTCGGCGGCTACCAGGTTGGCGTTCTTGAGCAGTCCCAAGTGGTGGCTGAGCGTGGGGCCGGTGAAGCGGAAGTACCGCCGGATCTCCGAGACGTTGAGGTCGCGCTTCTTGAGGAGCTTGAGGATGTCGCGCCGCTGCGGATCGGAGAGAGCCTTGAAGACTTCGTTCATCATTTCGATAATTCGAAAAACGTCTATATGATATTCCACGTCCATTTTACCGTCAAATGTGTTTTCATGCCTCTCGCAAGCCCAAGGCTTCTCATCCCCCTCGAGCTATCACGACCCTCAGTTATTTTGGCTTTCATAGATCCATGGGTGCTTACAGCCTATCCCACAACTTCAGCAGACGCGTGTCGCCCCTCGACGGAGCTCGGGGTGACACGCTCATGTCAGCGGAATAGTGTCATGGTGAGCTCCGTCGAACCATGACATGTTTCGAGGATGGGCAGACCGCTCCATGGCAATGTCATTCCTCCGCTGCTGAACCCTCGAACTCATGCAGATGCTGCAAGACTTCCTGCACACTCGCCATGTGCTCGTGAAACGCCTTCCCCGTCAGACGGAATTACACGCGGTCGTCCGCATGCTTAACCAGCACATTCTCCAGCATCAGTGCGATGCGGGTCCCCATGCATCCTCCGCGGCGGCGCGCGCAGAAGCGGCCTTGGGTGAGGGGAGCATTGCGCCTATCCTCAAGAGGTGTGTACCTTGCGGTACAGGGGCCTCCGAGGGTAGGTGCGTAGTGAGTGACGGATGCAGGGGGCATCTCTTTCAATACTTCCCGCCTATGATACTGTATTCCCGTCCCTTTCCCTCTCTTCCCTATGCAGCGCAACGCTCTCCTTCTCCTCCGGACCGGCCTCGCCGTCACGTTCCTCTGGGTCGGCGTCCTGATCCTCCGCGACACGAGCATGTGGGTGTATCCCATGCTTCCCTGGGCGAAGCAGCTCCTCACGGTGGGCGGCTCGCTCAAGCCGGTGCTCCAGGCCGTCGCGGTACTGGACCTGGTCGTGGGTGCGGCGCTCATCCTCAACCTGGGCACGTGGATCGCTGCGGTCGTCGGGGCTATGGTGCTCATCGTCGCCCTCGTGGTTACGGGGGCTTCCGGCGCCCTCGCCATGAACTTCGGCATCCTGGGCGCCTGCTTGGCCGTGGCGCTCATGTCCGCACCGGAGGGCGTGGTCAAGAAGCTCGGCCTCACCCGCTGATCCTCCCCTCATCATCCCCGGAGCGCGAGGGAACGGAAGCGCACCGAAACCAGCGGGGTTTGTATCAATGGCCCATGCTCGTCTTCGGCACGACGGATTCCACCCGGTAGAGGTGGAAGACCTTCATCATCTTTTCGTGGAACGACGTGGCGCTTTCCGCCAACTCGGCGAGCAGGGGGAATGTCTTCTGGCGGCGCCAGTGGAACGTACGCTTGTGACGGGGGTTGATGACTGCCTTAAACTTCCGGTTGAAGTCCCGCGGACAGGAGGCATGGATGCAGAGGTAGCTCCCCAAATCCCATACGTGGTGCGCGTCGCTCCCGCCGAGGATCGTGATTCCGCGAGGGGTCATGCGCGCGGGCACGCACATCGTGCGGCTGATACGCTTGAACATACGGTTGAACAGGCGGGTGAGGTGCAGGAAGAGGAGAATGTGACGTGTAGAGAGCAGTGCGCCGTTGAACTTCTCCGCGAACCGGAGGACGTCCTCTTCCTTCAGGAGGAGGGAGGGGGGGCGGGAGCGGAGGAAGCCGGTCCGGCTTGGCGCATAGGGATGGGGAATGACGCCGAAGAGGCGGGGATCCGCGTGAATGCGTTGCACCAAGCGTTCGATGGGTAGCTTGAAGGGCGTGAGGATGTCTCTCTTGCCGTACACGCTCCCATCCTTGGAGAACACGATCATATCGATGCCCTCCCTGCTTACCGTTTCCACTGCGGGGATGATGGCGGTGCGTACCCCCTTTGGACGGCATCGGAGAAGCGTTTCGTAGGACCGGCGGGGATGCTTATAGGCATGTT
The DNA here is from genome assembly GCA_964358505.1 of uncultured Candidatus Peribacteria bacterium. GTDB lineage: Bacteria > Patescibacteriota > Gracilibacteria > Peribacterales > Peribacteraceae > CAIKAD01. The sequence continues at coordinate 14,163 of CAYHOS010000013.1, read as the reverse complement.
CCGCTACGAAGACCACGTCCAATTTGCGCTTGCGAAACGTATCCCAGATCTTGCGCGACCGGCGCCGGATGAGGATTTCCGGCAGCCAGAACGAGAAATTCGGGTGGAAGTGGGTGTCGACGCGGATCATGTGTTTGAGTTCATTATAACACAAAAAGGTTAATTTTACAACTACCGGGCGAAACTCCCCCTTCTCCTCGGCGCAGGGGGGTCTCCTGTGGATACTTGAGGGTCATGCAACACGCACATTGGATACGGGGAGCAGGACGGGAAGGGGCGGTGCTCGCCCTCGTCATCGCGCTCTTCGAGAAAATCTACGCGCTTCCCCAACAGTAATCATCGTGCTTCGCTCCTTCAGGAAGCAAGGATCCTCCCGAAACTCTTCTCCCACGTCTTCAGGAGTTCCTGCGCCTTGTGGATGTCGTCCACGACGACGTACACCGTTGCTTCCCTTCCGGAGGCGGTGGCGTAGATGTTGCGGATGTTGATCTGTGCCGCCGCGCAGGCGCGCGCGATCACGGCGATGGCGCCCGGCTTGTTCTTCATGCGGAAGGAGAGCACCGGCGTGGAGGTGACCTTGTACTGCGGGATGAGCGTCAGCTTGGCGGTGTCCGGGTCATCCACGATGAGATGCACCAGGCTCTTGTCGGTTCCCTCCGTGGAGCTGATGGCGTTGATGTTCACTTCCGCCGCACGCAGCTGGTCGCTGAGTGCAGCCAAGCTGCCAGGCATGTTGCGCAGCGGGATGTTGAGCTGGATTGCGGTACCCATAAGGACAAGGCAGGATGGATTGGGGAGGAGATAAAGGCAAGAAGAACGAACAACTAAAGTGTTCATTAGACGCGCACTTGCTTCACCATGCGAGATTCCCCGTGAACCGGACCTTCCTCTTCCCTTCCACTATTTCCCCAATGACGAAGCTCTCCACGCCCTTCCCATCCAAGTGGTTCCGGATGAGCTGCGCGCTCTTGGGGGCGACGGCCATCGCCAGGCCCACGCCCATGTTGAACGTGCGGAGCATGTCGGTATCCGGAACGTTGCCCGCAGTATGGATCACGCGGAAGACGGGAGGGAAGCGGAGCGCCGCGAGGTCGATTGCCGCATCCAAGCCCGCGGGGAGCACGCGGTCCAGGTTCTCCGCGATCCCGCCGCCCGTGATGTGCGCCATGCCGTGGAGCTCGGGGAGGCCGAACAGGTCCCGGATGGCCGGGAGGTAATTGGTATGCGGCTTGAGGATGGCGTCGAGGAAGCTCTCGCCGTCGTTGATGGTCTCCTCCATGATGCCGGGTGTCGTCTCCATCAGCTTCCTCACCAGCGAGTAGCCGTTGGTGTGGAGTCCATTCGACGCGAGAGCGAGGACGTGGTCCCCCTTCCTGATCTTGGCCCCGTCGATGATCTTCGCTTTCTCCACGACGCCCACCACGCTGGAAGCCAGCACGTAGGTTCCCGGCGCCAGCGTCCCCGGCTGCTCCGAAGTCTCCCCGCCCGTGAGGGTGCAGCCGTTCCTGCGGCAGATCTCCGCCATGCTCTTCACCATCGTGCTTACCACATCCTTCTCGATCTTGCCGCAGATGATGGCGTCCTGGACGGCGAGGGGGACGGCGCCCATCACCGCGATGTCGTTGAAGAGGTGGTGGAGCATGTCCTCGCAGATCTCCTTCACCTTCCCGTGCTTGATGGAGAGGAGCTGCTTGCTGCCCGGCTCCTCCGTCTTGAAGACGAGCACGGGATGCTTGTACCCGGGGAACGACGCCTCGAAGAGCGAGGCGAACGCCCCCACCTCGTTGAGGACGCGGGGGTCGTCCGTACGCATTGCGTCGGCCATCTCCTTCTTGATGGCGTTGGCGGCATCGATGTCCACGCCTGAGGACTTATAGGAGAGCGGGGAGGCGTTCTTCATGTTCCTAGTGTAGCGCCGTGGACGCGACATGTCGCGTCCTTACGACACACCCTCATCACAGGGCTCCGATCGAGGTTATCCTCACCCTTCGGCTTTGCTCCCCTCGACTACGCTCCCCTCGACTACGCTCGGGGTCTGCGACAGGGTCTTCGACTTTCCGGCTGGACTCTGGCTGGCCCTGCGGGGCCGCATTCCTCCGGATCTTCGCTTCCTCCGCCGCGATGTTGGAGGTTTCCTGTCCCCGGGCACTGTCGTACGCGCGGCCGTCCTTGAGGGTGATGGTACGGGCGCCGAGGGCTTCGGCGAGCTCGGCGTTGTGCGTGGCGAGGATGACGGTGGAACCCATGGCATGGAGGTCGCGCAGGACCTTGAGGACAAGTTTGGCTTGCGCGGGATCCAGGTCGACGAGCGGCTCATCGGCGAGGAGGATGGCGGGTTTGTGGATGATGGCGCGGGCAAGGGCGACGCGCGCCTGCTCGCCGGCGGAGAGCTCTCGGGGGAACGCGCGCCCCTTCCCGGCCAGGCCGAGGTAGCCGAGCACGGCGGGGACGCGCTTGCGTATCAGCTTGTCGCTGGCTTCCCCCGCCTCCAGCGGGAACGCCGCGTTCTCCGCCACGGTGCGGTGAGGGAGCAGCTTGCGGTCCTGGAAGACCATCCCCACCCTGCGGCGGTAGAGCCGCATGGCGGTCTGCGGGATGATGCGCAGGTCCACCCCGTCCACCTCCACCGTCCCGCCCGAGGGGTTCTCCGCGCCGATGAGGAGCGAGAGGAGCGTGGTCTTGCCCGCGCCGCTCGCGCCCACGATGCACACGAATTCCCCGGGTTCGATGGTCAAGGAAACGTCCGCAAGGACTTCCTTCTTCCCGTAGCGCTTGGTGACTTTCTGGAGGGTGAGCATCGAAGATGAGTATAGCAGACACGGCCCCCACCCCCCAACCCCTCCCCCGAAGGGAGAGGGGTGCACACTTGTTGCTAACGGCCTTTTCTCATCACAAGGTACACCTCCCGGCTCCGATCCCGGCTCGCCTGCACCTTGGTCACGCGCACGTCGCGCCAAAGGCCGGCGGTCTTGAGGCCGCGCAGGAGCCCGTCGAAATCCCCACCGCGGAACACTTTGGCCACGCAGAAGCCGCCGTTCTTCAGGTGGCGTATGGCCACGCCCAGCACCGCGTGCGTCAATGCCACGGAGCGCCACTGGTCGATGTCCTTCACGCCGCTCGTATTGGGCGCGATGTCGGAGAGCACCAGGTCCACGTAGCCCGTTTCTTCTTCTTCCAGCATCTCCTCCACCTTCCTTTCATCCGTGACGTCAAGCCGGTGCATGGAGACATTGGGGGCCACCTCCTCGATCGCCTGCAGGTCCGCCCCGATCACTTTCCCTCCCTCCCCCACCTGGCGGGATGCGTACTGCAGCCAGCTTCCCGGCGCCGCGCCGAGGTCCAGCACCGTCATGCCGGGGCGCAGGAGCCCGAAGCGCTTGTCCAGCTCCATCAGCTTGTACACGGAGCGGGCGCGGTAGCCCTCGGCAGCCGCTTTCCTGCTCCAGCGGTCATTGGGGGTGTAGGGTTTTGGCATGGGAGAGGAATCCGAAGAAACCGAGGAATTCCGAAGAATCCGAAGAGAAGCTCAGTGTACCCCTCGGTTTCCTCGGTTTCAGCGGCTTCTTCGGTTTTCTCACTTCAATGGTCTCTTCGATGGCATCCCCACCTCCCTGGGGTATTTCTCGCTCAGGGGCGCCGTTTTCTGGAACACCAGCAGCTGCCGTTTCCCCCACCCTTCCCCCAGGTCATACATGTGCCGGTGCACGAGGTGCGCGGAGAGTTCCGCGCGCGCGAGGAGGGAATCCTGTACTTCCCGCTCGATGGCCACGCTCTTCCACAAGACGATGTGTCCCTGCGGCCGCACGAACGGCGCAGCGTACTCCAGGAGCACGCTGAGTGAGGCCACGGCGCGGGAAGTGACGATATCGAACTGCTCGCGGTACGCCGGATCCCTTCCCAATGCTTCCGCGCGCCCCGTGAGGGTGCGGACGTTCGTCAGGCGGAGGGACGCGGCGATGCGCGCCACGGCATCCGTTTTCTTCCGCACGGAATCGATGCCCGTCAACTGCGCATGGGGCAGGGCGATGGCGAGCGGGAGGAGCGGAAAGCCGCCGCCGGTGCCGAGGTCGAGAACCCTCACCCCCCACCCCTCTCCCGAGGGGAGAGGGGCGCTCCGTGTGGCTTCGAAGATCGGCAATTCCAGCACGGCCAGCGAATCCAGCACGTTCCCCTTCCAGCACTGCTCCTCCGTGCGGAACGCGGAGAGGTTCACCTTCGTATTCTCTTCCAGGAAGGCGGCAACGAGGCGGCGGAGTTGCGGCTCAAGGCCGGGCGGGAGCATGGGGACATCATAGAGCATTTCCCGTCACCGCAGGTCCGCACGGATCACGGTCCGGAGCGGAGCGCCTCCCGCGCTTGGGCAGCCAATGCACGGATGGCGGCGAAGAGGGGTTCCCGTACGTCCTGTCCCTGCGCCTGTTTCACAAGGGAGCGGCTGACGAGTTCCCTGCGGAGCCCCGTGTACATTTCCGCTTTCAGATGCCCTCGGAACGCCTCTCCGAGCCCGTCCACGAATGTGCAGCGTTCGTGGGAGGAGGCCGTGTCGATGCAGAGGTGGGGAATGTACGGGCGTCCGAGCCGTGGATCCGCGAAGAGCAATTCAAGTTCCGAGCGGTGGGAGGCCACAAGCTCTTCCATGGTGCTGACCATGGCAAGGCGTTCTTCCTCGTTCCCGCCCCGCAGGATCACTGCCCCGATCGTGAGAGGACCCCGGCGGATATGATGGTGGGAAGAGGGATGCGGCCCCGGTGACGACGGCCCGAATTCCAGGGTCGGCTTGTCCGCATCCGGCGATGGCTCTGGGGCAGGTTCCATACGGTGGAAGAGGGAATACAAAAAACCCCGCTCGGCGCGGGAGGGGAAAGTCGTCAGCAGTCAGCTCCTCACGCCGTAACCGGGGTGATGATAATACTGCGGGCGATGGCGCTGCGGCGTTGCATGGCTGCGGACATGGTATTCGGGGGAGGGGATTTGTCAAAGAACAGAGGAGACAGGGGATGGAATTTCGGCATATACTTGCGGAAACGTTGAAGTCACTGAGATTGTTCTGCGGGGGAAATGGAGAAGGGTAAAATCACACTCCATGCGAGAGAAGGGGACGATCGACAATGCCGATTACTACGCGATCGCGGGCGATCCAGCCTACGTTTCCTTCGGGCGTTCGTTCCTGGAGGACGTGGGGAATCGGTTGGACGAAGAGGGGGACGTGATGCGGAAAGTGCTTCAGACGTTCCTCGCTTCTCCGGCACATGAGGAGTACGCGGCGATATTCGGCTTCGTGGCCAGCAACGGCCACCATGAAGTGGTTCTGACGGAAGCCATGAACACGCTCAAGAGACACGACGTTCGGAGCGAGTGCGGCGCACTGGGACCCATGCTGGACCATCTTCCTCCCGGGGCGACACAAGAGGAATTCCGCCGGGCGATCATGGAGGTCCTCGATATGTGCGCAATGTCAGCGGAGAAACCCATTCTCTGATCCTCCCGTTTGTCTCCGTTCCGGGGAGGCGCTATCCTTCAACCGCTCCTCCAGAATCCCATGCCCCACGGCGAACGCATCGCGCAGTTCCTGCTCTCCATCGGAGCCGTCAAGCTCCGTCCCCGGGAGCCATTCACGTGGGTGAGCGGCATCAAGAGCCCCATTTACTGCGACAACCGGATGATCTACAGCCACCCGGACGCGCGGGATTTCATCGTGCAGGCCCTCGCCGCCCGCGTGAAGGGGCTGCACGTCCCCGCGGACGTCATCGCCGGCACGGCCACCGCGGCCATCGGGTGGGCGGCGCTGGTGGCGGATAGGATGGAGCTGCCCTTCGTGTACGTGCGCGCCAAGGCCAAGGACTACGGCGCCAAGAAGCGGATTGAGGGGGATATGAAACCGGGCAAGCACATTGTGGTGATCGAGGACCTCATCTCCACGGGGGGCTCCTCCCTCTCCACCGTGGAAGCGCTGCGCAACGAAGGGCAGGGGACGGTTTCCGACATCGTCTCCATCTTCAGCTACGAGTTCCTCGCCGCGCGCGAGAATGCCATGTGCGACAACGTGCGCTTCCACCCCCTCGCCACCATCTCCACCCTCCTCACCGTGGCCGTGAATGACGGGCGCATCACGGACGAGGAATCGCGCATGGTGCATGACTTTGTCGAGGAGCCGGAGCAGTGGATGAAGAAGTGAGGTGAATGCACCATTTGTCTGTGTTGGCTAAGGTAGAATTTGATGGGTATGCAAAGGTCGAGTAGTTGGTCCACGGGGATTAGGATTCTTCCTCAGAATTTCCTCCCACACGATTGAGTCCGCCTTCTCTTTCAATTCAGTTGGAATATCTATTCCCAACTCTGTTACGCTGTGCAAAGCACTTTTGATTTCATCAATATCCCACCAATTGTTGTGTTCCATGACATTATGTACCAGTGTTTCTATGCTTTGGACAAAAGTCTCCTGCAGAAGATTCTTGATTTGTTCTTGTGGTAACTTTCCTGAAAAATCAACTCCAGCTTCTGTTGCCGCCTGAATCAATGAATGAAGGTATAAGGCATCAGTAAAGTGAGCATGCTGCTCCGGTGTTCTGTGATTGCGAACTTTCTCTTCCAGTACTGCCTTTTCGTATTGGACAGCATCGTGAAGAATTCCCGGTCGCAAAGTTGCGATTTCTGCCTCTGTCTCTTTCGTATCTACTCCCGCTTCCCTTGCTGAGAAGCAGTTCCTCTCTGCGTTACGTAATTGCACTATGAGCAAACGTGTCTCCGTTCCCTCTTGTGTTGCCTGACGCAGACTTGTCACTGAACGTAGCATTTCCTGTGTTACTACAGAGCGATGCAGGTCGGCAGTGTCTTTAAATATGTCAACATCCATGCCCAGGAGCTTTGCACGCTCGAGATACGTATGATACCGCCGGATGAGAAATCGCGGAGAGAGACCAACTTCTCCCCCCGCAGCTAGCGTTTTCAAGTCTGTACGGATCTTGTGTAATTCATTCAGTGTTTGTTGTGGTGTTGATGTTTCAGCAGGATCGGGAATAAATGACTCAATGTTATATTCCCCATCGAAGGATGGGATGATGAAGATTTCATCTCGAGAAGAATAGGTTGAGGTAGTTGACGTGTCCATCGGCTTTTCGACGAGTAATGCATTCGTATTATCATCCTCCTTAATTACTGCGGGCTTGGAAGGAGAAGGGGGATGCATTGGCTCTGTCAAACGATCACGGATCTGTTGTACAGAAAGCGTGGCAATCATTCCCAGGACGACTCCTACCCCCACATGCATATTGCGGTTACGGGTAGCGGTTTGTTCATGAAGAACATCGGAAGATTCATGGTTCATAGTATGTGGTATATTACATACTTGTATACTATAGTCAAAGTGACGAATTACCTTTGTATAGAGCCAAAATAGTGTGTGTATTGTGAATTAGTCTCAATCATTACTGTGACAAACGGACATATTTAGAAACCACTCAACACGCATGCCTTCTATGGAACCAGCTCTCATTCTGTGATACCTCGCACTTAGAGTGCGGGGTTTTTCATTGAGGAAAAAGCAGATTCTTGATACAATATTGTATTCAACAATCTTCCTTCCCTCCCTATGTCCAAAAGCCGCATTCCCACCCTCTATTACAAGGTGACCACAAGGGAAAAGGGCAAGGATGACCGCATGGAGTTCAAGACAACGGCGGAGATCCAATCCATCCAACGCTAAACCAAGTCACGTATTCTCGGCGCACTGGTCAAAGTGGAGGTGGCGAAGAACGCGTACGTTCGTCTGCGCGACGGAACCTTTATGCTCCATTCCGATTGGAAGAAGAGATGCGGGCAATTGATGGATTAGAACAGCCGCAGGAACCTCAGGTCACCGTTGTAAAGCAGACGGATATCGGGGATCTGGTGCTTGATCATGAGCATGCGCTCCACGCCGAAGCCGAAGGCGAAGCCCTGCCACTCCTTGGGGTCGATGCCGCAGTTCTTCAGCACGTTCGGGTGGACCATCCCGCAGCCCACGATCTCCAGCCATTTGCCTTCGCGGCTCCGGCCTTCCTCCCCCTCCCACGCCATGTCCACTTCCAGCCCCGGCTCCACGAAGGGGAAGAAAGCCGTGCGGAACCGGAATTCGGCCTTGGGCGAAATCAACTCGCGGATGGCGGCGACCATCACGGCCTTCATGTTGGCGAGGTTCACGTCCTTGCCGACCATCAGCCCCTCGAACTGGTGGAACATCGGCGAATGCGTGGCGTCGGCGTCCTTCCGGTACACCTTGCCGGGGCAGATGATCCGCAGCGGCGGCTTGCGGGCCTTCATGTAGCGGACCTGCACGGGGGAGGTGTGCGTGCGCAGGACATACTTCCCGCCGGGTGGCATCGATTCCTCCGCGATCCAGAACGTGTCTTGCGCGTCGCGGGCGGGATGAGTCGCAGGAACGTTCAGCAAATTGAAGTTGTTCTCCTCCGTCTCCACTTCCGGCCCCTCCGCCACCTCGAAGCCCATGCGGCCGAAAACCTCCTCCACCTGCCGGATGAATTCGGGGATCAGGTGCAGGTGGCCGCGCTCCCGTTCGGGCAGGGAGAGAGACACGTCGATCATGTCCGTCTCCGCGAGCGACCCCATGGCGGCGCCCTGCAATTCGCCCTTCCGCTGCTCCAGCAGCCGCGTGAACTCCTGCTTGACCGCGTTGAGTTCCTTTCCCTGCTTGGCGCGCTCCTCCGGGGGGAGCTCCCCCAATCGCTTCAGGGCAAGCGTGAGTGCCCCGTGCTTGCGCGAGGTGAGTTCCTGCTCCACCCGCTCCAGCTCCGCGAGGGACGCGGCGCCGGCGATGGCGGCCTTGAGGCCGTCGAAGGAGGGGGAGGGCATGGGGGAAGAATAGCGCGCTCACGCATTCAACGCCACTTCCACCAGCGCGAAGACCATGTAGATCATCACCGCGATCCACCATGTGAGAACCCCCAGGACGTGGAATCCCGCGAGCGCCATGGTCCCCAGTGCCAGCAAAATCCCCTGCCGCACGGAGACGCCCAGCATCTTCCCCCCGTCCCACGTGTGGAGGGGGACCACGCGCCAGAGCGCGAGGAAGAGCAGCGCGCCCACGGAGCTGACGGAGAGGAAGAGCGCGGCGAAGAAGGCGGTGAGCGCCTGCGCGGGGGAGGAGAGGGGACTCACGCGGAAGAGCACCACGAGGAGAGACGTGGTGGAGAGGAGGGCCGAGAGGACGATGCCGAAGACGAGGCTATTCATGGGAAGAGAGGAACGCCCCCAGTGCCTTGAAGTCGTCATAGAGGGATTGGCGCAAGTTGCCGTTATGGAGGGCGGCAGCCGGATGGAAGATGGGGAACGCCGTCACCTTGTCCGTGAGAGTCTGGGGCTTGCCGTGCGCGGTGGTGATGCTCAGCTTGGCGAAGAAGTGCCCCAGCGCGTGGCGCCCCAGCGGCACCACAACGCGCGGCTTGATCAGCGCCATCTCCAGCATGAGCCACGGCATGCACTGCTCCTTCTCCTCGGGCGTGGGGTCGCGGTTGGCGGGCGGGCGGTACTTGACCACGTTCGTGATGTACACGTCCTCGCGCTTGAAGCCGATCGTCCCCAACAGCTCCTCCAGGAACTGCCCCGCCGCCCCCACGAACGGCCGGCCCAGTTCGTCTTCCCTCTGCCCCGGCGCCTCACCGATGAACATCACCTTCGCCTTGGAATTCCCCTCGCCCAGCACGGGGTTGGCGGTCTTGTGGAGCTCGCAGCCTTTCCATTCCTTCAGTTTTGCACGTAAGGTTTCTAAGGTTATTGGTTCCATAGAGGGAGAGTACGAGTGTACGGGAATACGGGAGTACGGGAATTATGATAAAGCGGATCGCTTGCGACAGGAAGAAATGAGGCCAGAAAGCAATTTTTCTTCTCGTTCAATCAGTTCCCGTGATTTCTGGATTTGATCGGACGAAAGATAATCGAGTGCGATGATGCCGTAACAAAATGCTTCAAGTTCATTGCATTCACCTCGGGCAATAACGAAACGGTTCGCTTTATCATCGTATGTGTATCTACCGAAACCTTCCGCGATGTTTGCGAGGATGCTCATTGCACTTTTTCGCATCTGCTGGACAAGCCCAAATCGTTCTTCCGCTGGGAGCTTCTTGGTGATGGCATGATTTTCCTTCAGTAGTTCGATCGCCACTTTCCATGCTTCGAGATCAGTAAACCTCTTCATGATGGGCATTGTGCTCCATATTCCTCACGGCGCCAATTGGCAGGGTACCCGTATTCTCGTACTCCCGTATACCCGTATTCCCGTATTCCCCTCAATATTCTCCCTTCACCTTCTCTATCCGCTTCAGCAGCTTCTCCCGCAACCCCGCGTGGCTCTCCGCGAAAATGCGGATGGCGGCCAACGCGGCGTTCTTAGGGTTGAGGACGGTCATCAGGGGCACGTCGGAAGGCATGCGGAGGCTGCTGTTCAAATCCACCATGTATTCCTCGAGCGACTTGAACGGCGGGCAGTTCAACACAGGATGGACGGAACTTGCGGCGGCAACGCCCCCCAGGCCGTTGCTCATCCCCGCCACCGTGATGATCACGCGGGGCTCGGGATCATCGTTCAGCTGCTTGATGATCTCCGCCACTTTCTCCGGCACCTTGTGCGCGGAGGCGATGACCGTCTCGGAGGGGACAGCGAATTCCTTGAGGACGGCGGCGATCTTCTCCGCCGTGTCCATGTCCGATTTCGAGCCGAGGAGGAGGGTGACTTTCATAGGATGAATTGAGGAAAGTCACCCGGAGCGAGTCCACCTAGGCGGACGAGTCGAATGGGTGACGTGCATGGGGGGATGATAGGGGGAAAATGGAAAATGGAGAAGGTCTTTCGATCGTCACAGGAAGGGGATACGCTTGGCCACAGCCTGCTTGTACGCACCGCGCGAAGCACGCCACTCTTCCCTTTCCCTTCCCTTATGTCCAAAGACAAAGGAAACCCGCGTCTCGCCGGCCGGGGTGAACGTTTGCTGGCGAAGTGCATCGATGTGCTCATTGTGCTTGTCCCGGTGTTTATTGTCTCATGGATGGTCATGGCGAGTAGCGGCGAAAGCACCGATACGTTTGCGAGTGTTACGGCTTTCTGGCTTGTCATTCTCTCGGTCGTCATTGTCCAAGCGTACTTTTTGTCAACGCAAGGACAGTCTCTTGCGAAGAAAATGCTGCATATCCGCATCCTCGATGCAGAGACGCTTACCGCAGGAGGATTCGCAAGGATATTCCTTCTGCGTTCCGTCCTCAACTTCATCCTCATCTTCATTCCGTTCTACTGTGTAGTGGATGCCCTCTACATCTTTAGAAAAGATCGACGATGCGTCCATGATTTTCTTGCACGGACAATCGTTGTGCGAGCGACCGCAAACGACACTGTGAAGTAGAACGCCCACAGTGGACTCGGTTAAGTTCACGTCCTGGGTGTTCGATCTATTCTTCTTCGGGCCGACGTACGCTCTTCGGATAAACGAAAAGTCTTCAATTGTTATTTTACTATGGTGGAGCTGTGTGAAGCAATTACGAACTTACTTCACTTCTGGCTCTTCCTCCTTTTCAAGAATCTTCTTGAGTTGGCCTTGATGGAATTGTAGGAGCTTATCTCCTAGATCGACATCAATGGCACCAGCCGTGTATAGACGAGCAAGACCGAGGGTTCCTTCGAGAATTTGCAGAGCCTTTATTGCATCATCATCTTTCATTGGCTGGCCCGTCATGTTCTGTAATACAGCTTTCATGTCAGCAATGAGCTCTGGTGATTCGGCATTCAACTCATTTTTCATATTTTCTGCCATGAGCATGAAGTGGGAAATTGTGTTTATGATACATTTTACCATATCTTTGTCAAGGAGCTTCCGGTAACAATTCCGAACTCAATACAACCATTTCCCATCTCTATCAACCACGACGACATTTGGATCGGAGAGCGACTCTTGTTCTTGAATCTGTTGCATGAAGGCAAGCAACGCAATCGCATTGGTGAAATCGACGTCTTTGTACTTCCTGGGGAGTTGGTCTCTGAAGTCAGCCATAGTGGGCGCACATTTGATCTGCTCAATCATGAAAGCAACGAGAGCGGATATAGACGTAATGCCACATAGCTGGCAATTGTAGCAGAATTGGCCTGCCAACCGTAGCCGCAGCAACTCAAGAAGATGAAAAGCCGACCTCCGCCCTTCGGGACTACGGTCGGCAACCTGCGCTGCGCGAAGGTTGGTGGAGCTGACGGGACTTGAACCCGTAACCTCATGCATGCCATGCATGCGCTCTAGCCAGTTGAGCTACAGCCCCAAAGGTGAATTGCAGACGAACAAGGAGCGAAGCGACGCAGTGAGTCGCAAGATCCTTTGCCCTCCTTCGCCCCTTCGGGGACTATGGAGGGCAGTGCCCATCGATATGCCTGAAGAGAGAACGAGCGAGTCCTCCTTCGCTCCTGCTGGAGCTACGGAGGACATATCCCAGAACGTCCTCGGCTTCGCCTGCGGCGTCCTGGAAATATGGTGCGCCCGGCAGGATTTGAACCTACGACTTCCAGGTCCGCAACCTGGCGTTCTATCCGGGCTGAACTACGGGCGCACGAGAGGAAAGAAAAGATCAAAGAGGAGTTACGATCAGGGAAACTACTTGTCCACCATAGCTCCGAATGGAATGAGGAGCGAAGGTGGACGGGCGCACGAGCACAAAAGAGCGGCGTTCGCTGAGAATAGCGTAGCATTGAGCGGTAATGGAAACAATGCAGAGATTGCTCATTTACCGTGCCAAAACCTGCTCCACCTCCTTATGCGTCTCCTCCAGTTTCCCCTCCCTGTTCAGCACTTGGACGTCGCAGAGGGGGGCGAGGCTCAGCTCGTGGTCCATGCTGGCGATGCGGCGGGCGAGCTCGTCTTCCGCCATGGGGGCGCGGTCCTTGATGCGCTTGATGAGACTCTCACGGTCCTCGGGGAGGATGAAGATGGAGACGAGGCGGTACGCGGCATGATGACCCGAGAAGAGGGGATTCATGCGGATGCTCTGGAAGCCCTGCACGTCCACCTCGCGCACCACGGTCTTCCCTTGTTCGATGGCGGGGAGGATCTCTTCCTTGAGCGTGCCGTAGCGCGCGCCGCCGTGGACGCGCGCCCACTCGATGAAGGCGCCCTCCTCCACGCGGCGGTCGAACTCCGCCTCCGTGAGGAAGCGGTACAGCGAGTCATCCTCGCCCTTGCGCCTGAGACGCGTGGTTGCGGATTTGGGGAACACCAGCTCCGGATGTTTCTTCCGCAATTGCTGGAGGATGACGCTCTTCCCCACGCCGCTCGGCCCGATGATGAGTACCAATTTGCCGTGCGGTGGGCGGGATGATCGGGCGGAGGGGCGGGGCATGAAGGAAATGCTACAGGAAGGCAAAAACTCTGCAATCCTGGTATGCCAAGGAACCTTGTCATTCCTGCGTAAAACTGCTACAATGGACGGATTTGCTCTTTGGAAACTCGCTACCCTTTGAGGCGGGAGAGCGGAGGGATGATGCGCCCGCATACGCCCGAAAGAGCCCATCACCTTCACCCTTCCACTCTCCCTGCCTCCCCTCGCTCCGTTCGGGCTGGAAGCCTGTGACACGTGGCTATCGGCATGGGTGCCCAGAGCTTCGCGCTCCGATGGCATTTCCATGCTTAGACCACGCACAGTCGAAAGCACCGAGGAGCGAAGCGCGGCAACACGACTACCGCGCACCGAGAGGCTCCCTTGCCCCGCATCAACGCGCAAGCGTTCGGTGCAGGGCTCATGAGGGATCTCTCTCTTCATCTTCTCTCTCCATTGGAGCAGCAGAAGGTACACAAACACACAATCCCTTCTCCCGGGGCAACGGGAGGCGCGTCCGTGAAGCCGGACGAACCACACAAACACACACGAGCCGCACACTCCCCATTGTGCGAAGGGTAGGGAGTATGCAGTGGAAGTCGCACTGCAAACTGCTCACTCTTTGACGGCCTTCGGGCCTCAGGGTGTGCGGAACCCCGCACCACCTTGGTCTTCGGACCAACCTCTGGAGACCAGGACGGTGCGGGGTTTTTTTTGTTTCCTCCACCCCTACCCCCTCCTCCATCGGAGGAGGGGCATACTTCCTGTCATGAAGCACTTCTTGTCTTCGCTTCAGGAGCCGCTCAGGCACAGGAAGTACGCCCC
>CAYHOS010000012.1:6987-33724 GCA_964358505.1 uncultured Candidatus Peribacteria bacterium | reverse complement strand
TGGAAACGATTGCTTCATCCTGGATAATGAGGGCGAACGCCGTTTTGGAGTTGAAACTCATGCAGTGCAGGCAGTCATCATAGAGGTTGATTTCGGTATTGATCATCGGGAAGAACTCTTTTGAGATGAGCTTGGTCTGGCGCAATTCCTCATTGTCGTTTCGCTGGTAAGCGATTGCCTTGGGGCTCTCAAGGGCGATGTTCTTGATGAAGATCCCTTTCTGCACGCGGCCGGGGACGTACTCCTGGACGAAGAAATCCTGCAGCTCCTTTCCCACATCCTCGATTACGGAGAAGAATCCCATGATTTCATTCCCCCTACACTCCTTCAGCATCGTGCGGTAGGACTGCTTCACTCCACGATATCCTTCAAAGAAGCGCGCCTTGGAGAGGAAGATCTTCGGGTTGAAATCGTACTGGTCAACGAACTTCTGGATCGTCTCCTCGTAGACGGTGAACTGCTTGAGATATCCCTTGAGCCATTTCCTGAGGCTTTCGATATCAGAAATAGCGTAAAGAGGTTTGTTGTTGAGAAGAGTCTTTTGCACCATCTTCTTCACAATCAACTGCTTCAAGCTATATTGAATGGTAGAGACTCCAATGCTGGTCTCGTGCGAGAGCGTGCTCAAGTCCATCGCGCCCTTGGAGAGCAGAGTTGAGTAGATCGCGACTTCGTTCTCCGTCCAGCCGGTTTTGCTCAAGACGCTGCGGACGCCGAGGGGGAGGAAATTGCTCATTGCGGGGGATTATAGTGATAATCAATAGTGTTTACAAATCCAATTCGTATCGAAATTATGTCTTCGATAAGCCAAAGTTCAAAGACACAGATATATTCTTCCGTAATATGTATTGTTTCCGAGGCTTCAAAGGATAAAGGTATGGAACCCCCTCCGAAACCACATTTCTTCGCGAGAACCGTCATTTATGCTCACATTTCCTGCCGCCATCGAACAGAACCTGTTGGATTCGGGACTCTCCTCCACGGAAATCCTCATCCTGTGCCATCTCATCGGAGGAGACGCGCTCTCATTGCGGCAGCTGGCCATGAAGACCGGGAAAAGCACCGGGGTCTTGAGCCAGGCGATGAAGAAGCTGATGCGGAAGGAAATTGTCTCCCGCCAGATTCTCAATGAATCCCCCTGCTATCTCCTGCAGACGCTTGAACATGTCTCAAACTGGCTGCAGCAGGACATGCGGCAGAAGGAGAATACGCTCCTCCGTCGCCATCGGAACTTCATGGATTTCTTCTCCACTCTTACGCGTAATCAGGATCGCCCCGATCTCCTGCATTTTGATGGCCAACAAGGAATCTGTTCAGCGTACATGAAGCTGCTCACGCTGGGATCCCGTGAAATGCTTTGCTACCTCCCCATTCAGCATCAAGAAGAGGACCATCCTCAGCGGGAATTCCAGAAACAATTCATGCGGGAACGGAGGAAGCGGGGTATTCTTCTCCGCCTTGTTGCGAACGATACTCCGCTCGGGAGGCGCTACAAATCGCGCGATCCCTTTGAGCATCGCCACACCACCCTCGTCCCAGAGGATCATCTTCCCATTCTTTCGGAACGCATCATCATCGGCGATACCATTGCCTGCTTTGATCTTGAAGAACAACGCGCCTGTATTCTCCGCTATCCGCAACTTGCGAAGCCGGAGCGCGAATTGTTTTTCTCATTGGCCAGACAGTACAGGTCGGCTCCTTCCGTCGTTCCCCCGAGCGAAGCGGAGCAGCGGACAATAGAAGAATCCAACGGAACAATGAATAAGGGACTTGCTTTCCTCGCAATATTTCGCGGCCTGTTTTCAGGAAAAACGATGCCAGCGATGAGAGAGGGTCCGGGTAACTCGAGCAGCAATCACTTGTGTATGTCCACGCAGGCCACGCGGAAATTGGGATAGGCCGCGAGCGCATCACGGATGATCTTCATCCACTCGCCGTCCTTCTTCTTTTCCACGTGCCACTTCATCCACCCCTCCGTGACGAACGTTTCCCATTCATGCCAGGAGCCGTCCGGCGTCACCATGAAGGCCGGGAGGATATCCTTGAGATTCTTCTTCTCAAGTAAGGCTTTCGCGGAAATGACATTTCCCCGGAAGCAGCCGCTCCACCTTCCTCCGATTTCATACCAATCCCACCTGCCCTCCGGGTTCATAGTCTTGATGCGGAAAAGCCCTCTTTCGTCGACCCCGCCGGGAGTGCCGCTCCAGTCTTTCATATGTGAGACGAGCGCTTTCAGGTTCTTATGCCGTACGCCGTAGTGCTTACTCATGATGTCGATCTCTCCGCCATCGAGGTACTCCTCGTACGGGGGCACTTCCAAGTCCTCGCTATAGAGATGGAGCGCATCGGCGACGAGTGTTTCGATTTCTCCCTTCGGCGGGATGAAAACGTAGGTGCAGAAATGCATTGGATATGGGGGGAAGGATGCTCCACAAGGGATGCCGCAACCCCCTCCCCGTATCCAGCGGACAAGACCCCTCTGCCCCCTCGAAAACCCCTCCAAATTGTCAAAATGGCGGGAGGGTGCTCTATCCCTCCCGCCGCCGGTGATGTGGCCTCGGAAGCGTCGGCTGGCTTCCTCATCAATGCCGCATGCCGTTCCCGGTATCCAGTCCCCGTGCGCCCAAATCCACCGAAGTCCAGTCGACACGGAAGCCTCCGGACAGCGCTTCCGAACACGCCCGATCCTGCTACAATCGTCCTGCCAGACATCGTCGGTTTCCGAATTCCTCGTGTGTTCAACGCAGAAAGGGGCGTCCGCGCCTCGGAAGCGTTGGCACGCGAGGGAAACCTCAACGACCGATGTCTGGCCCGAGCCGGACGTCCCTTTGTGCCATGCGCAGAATCCATGCAAAGGCCAGGACAAAAGGACTTCGCAGCTCCCACCAGAACTGCTAAGGGTACGCATCTCCCGCACAGCCCGTGGCCACTCTCCCCTCCAGTAACGGCAAAGGCGTAAAGCCCCTCCCGGCCATCGACATCGAGGGCGGCATCGCGCTCTTCCTGGAGGGCAGCGGGAAGAACAAGGGACGAAAGCCCCATGAGCGTTACGCCTCTTTCGACTATTGCTACAACCACTTCCAGTCCTTCCGCGAGCAGGAGAATCTCCCCGCCCTCACTTCTCCTTCCCATCTCGCGGAGAGTTGCCTCCACGTCGCATTCTACCTCGCGAGCTGGGGCATGCTGCGGGGCTCATCGTTCCTTCTGGAGAAGAGCGCTCCTTTCTACGGACGGCTCATCAAGGGGATTGCCTCCTTCGATCCCCGCATTTGGGAAGTGGACGTCGACCGCTACGACGCCGAGACCATCCCGCTCATCCTCTCGTGTGCGGACATGGTGCGCGAGGCGCTCCGCGAAGGCGGGAAAGCCCCTTCCGACATCCTCGTGACCAAGGTGATGCTCGGCGTGTTCGGGAACGTTCCAGCCTACGACCAGTTCTTCCGCAAGGCGCTCGGGGTCGGCAAGCTCTGCCCCAAGAGCCTCTCCCACGTTCGCGCTTTCTACGACCGGCACCGGCCGCTCATCGACAGCTACCGCATCCGCACCTTCGATCTTCATACGGGCGGCAAGACCCGCCGCCTCTATCCCAAAGCCAAGATCATCGACATGGCCGGCTTCATCGCGGGGCAGAACAAGAAAGAAAGCAGCTCGTGAAGTTGCTCTGGCTTTACCTCCTTCCTTCTTCCCTCTATGTCCCTCATCATCTCCAGAAACGGCAAGAACGCCAAGCGCGTGAACCGTACGAGCTTCACAAACGAGGATGAACTCCAGCGGTACATCTACGAGAATCCCGAATCCATCCCCCTCTATGATATCAAGGAGGACATCCAGCTCCTCGTCGTCGCCAGAGAATTCCCGACCGAGAGCGGACCCATCGACGCACTTGGAGTCGATAAGGACGGCGAACTCTACGTCATAGAGACGAAGCTCTACGACAACGCCGACAAGCGCAAAGTCGTGGCGCAGGTCCTCGACTACGGAGCATCCCTCTGGAAGCACGCGTCGGAGGATTGGGAGGGATTCCGGGCGGAGCTGGAAAAACAATCGCAGAAGAAGTGGAAGATCGGACTCCAGCAGAAACTGCAGGATTTCTTCGGCTTCACCGAGGAAGAGACGCTCGCGCAGATTGGCACCGTCAATCGCCGCCTCAACGAGGGCGAGTTCAAGTTCGTCATCCTCATGGACACGCTCCACGACCAGCTGAAGGACCTCATCCTCTTCATCAACCAGAACAGCAAGTTCAGCATCTACATCGTGGAGATGGAGTACTACAAGCATGAGGACTACGAGATCCTCATTCCCCGCCTCTTCGGCGCGGAGGTGAAGAAGGACGTCGCGGTCAGCGCGCGCGGGAACGCTCCCCGCGTCTGGGACAGGGAATCGTTCTTCCGGGAACTCGGCGGCCATGCTCCGGCATCCGCGCTTCCGAAGGCGGAGCAGCTCTACTCCTTTGTCGAGAACGCCGGTCCGGGTGCGCTGGAATTCGGCGTCAACTCGTTCAAGCTGCGGATCGAATCGAAGGACGGCGTGCGAAAGACCGTTTTCTTCGTGAACACCAACGGCAGATGGAACCTCGTTCCGGATTTCTGGAAATTCGACGCCGCCTTGCGCAAGAAGCACGCGGATCTCCTGCTCCAGGCCGTGCCGTCCCTGAAGCGGGACAGGTTGGACGCGACATACTACGAGATCCCGCTTGATGGGTTGAGCGGAGAGGATATCGGGAGGCTCCTGACGGCATACGAGGGCATCATTCGGGATATCCGGGCGTCGTCCTTCGGGGGGGTCTGAGCAGCCAGAAGGCCTCGAAACGCGGCGGCACGCTGGTATCATCCCTCCCAATACCCCAAGCACATGCTCACCAAGACCGAATACCTCCACTTCCTCCGATGTCCCCGCTTTCTGTGGCTTGGAACGCACCGGAAGGAGGCGGTGCACAAGCCCCTCGATCTTGGAACCGAATGGATGATTCAGGAGGGGAAGCACGTGGAGGAAGTCGCGCGGCTACTCTTTCCCAAGGGGTACCACGTGAAGAGTTTCCACGAGGCGGGCGCGCGCCATACCCGCGAGTGCATGGAGAAGGGGATGCAGTGCCTCTTCCAGGCGACCGCCCTCGAGGAGGGTCTCCTCGCCATGGCGGACATCCTCCAGTTCGATCCCAAGCGCGGCCTCTGGGACATCTACGAGGTGAAGAGTTCGACGCAGGTGAAGGACGAGCACCTCCATGACGTCTGTTTCCAGCGCATCGCCTTCGAGCGGGCGGGATACAAGATCGGGAAAACGGCGGTTATCCACGTCCAGAAGGACTACGTGCGGGGCGAGGAGCTGGATCCTTCCGGACTCTTGGTCGTGGAAGACGTGACGGATGCAGCGGAGGAAATCCGGCAGGAGGTTTTGGACGCCATCACGCACGCGCAGGAAGTCCTCGTGCTTCCAAACGAGCCGTCGCCCTCGGAATTCCCATGCGGGTGTTCCCCCAAGGACAGTCCCTGCGTCGAGCACTGCTTCCCCGGCCTGCCCGCGCATTCGGTCTTCTTCCTGCGCAGTATCACGGCTAAGAAGGCGAAGACGCTTTACGAAAGCGGCATACGCACCGTCGCGGATATCCCCGAGGGGACGAAGCTCAACAAGGCGCAACAACTCCAGGTCCTCTCCGCCAAGCGCGGGAAGCCGGTCATCGACCGCGGGGCGATCGGGAAGTTCCTCTCCACCCTCGCCTATCCCCTCTATTTCTTCGATTACGAGACCTTCTCCGCCACGGTCCCCCTCTTTCCCGGCTTCAAGCCCGGGCTGACGATGCCCTTCCAGTACTCCCTGCACGTCCAGCGCACCCCCGGCGGGGACTTCGAGCACTTCGAGTACCTCGCGGAGGCCTTCGGGAACACCATTCCGGACCTCATCGCCTCTCTGCGCGCGCACATCGGCGACACGGGGTCCGTGGTCGTGTGGAACAAGGGCTTCGAGATGGGATGCAACGAGGAGATGGCCGCCATGTATCCCGCCGACGCCTCTTTCCTGCAGTCCGTGAATGAGCGGGTGGTTGACCTCATGGAAGTCTTCACGAAGCTCCACTACATGGACGCCCGGTTCGACGGGAGCTGTTCCATCAAGAAGGTCCTGCCCGTCCTCGTCCCCACCCTCTCACACAAGGATCTCCACATCCACGAAGGTATGACGGCCTCGCTCTCGTGGTACCGGATGTTTGACGGCGCAAAGACAGATGAGGAACGAGGACGGACGCGGAAGCATCTTCTTGAATACTGCGAACTCGACACTCTCGCCATGGTGGAGATCTTCCGGTTCCTGCTGGCATTGGGAACGGACGAGGATAAGTCGGGGACCATCACGCTCATACCGAAAAGGGAGCCAAAGCGGCTCCCTCTCGGTTGAGATGCGCTCCCCTCACAATCCCCACCGATTTCTGCGGAAATACGACGTGTCGATCCGGATGAGATAGCAGGGCTGCTCATGCGATACGTATTGCATCGCCCCCATGAGGAGGATCGCGAAGGCGTCGGCGAGGTCATCGTATCTCTCGCAGCCGAACCCCAGGAGCTGGGTGATGAGCTTCTCGGCCCCCTTCTTCGGGAAAAGGACGGTGCCGTTCTGGACGAGGTGGCTCACCATGGCGAGACGGGCGCGCTTGTCCTGCTGCATCGTCTTGATGCCTTCCGCGAGGAAGCCGTCGTAGGCGAGCCGCTCGATGAGCGACTTCTGGTATCCCACTTCCTCGATGAACAGGTGATGGTCGCCTTCGCTCTTGCCGATCGTCTTGGACGTAAGCTTCGCGGCGTCATACGTTTCAAGGGAAGTGAGGCGAGCGTTAAGCGGTTCGGGGAGAATGTAGATGCGCAGCCGGTCGCCGTACCCCACGACCTTCGCCGACACCATCGCCGTGTAGTCCGCGCTGTCGTTCAGGGAGATCGCGAGGTCGACGCCGGTCGCCGAGAATTGGTACTCGGGATGGTCGTTCGCCGGGACCGCTTCGTAGCGCTTGATCCACTCGGGGTGGATCACCCGGTCCGCATCGGAGACGATGTGGAGGAGGAACTCCCGGTGCCACGCTGCCTCGTCGCCGATGCGCTTGCGCTCCGCCTCCACGGCGGCCGCGTCGGGGTACTTCCCCGGCCAGATGCAGGCGCCCTCCACCGTAAGGAGCGGGTATTCCCGGTACACCCCCTGGAGCGTCTTTCCGGTGATCTCCCGTTGCAGCTTCTTGAGAAGACAGTCTTCGTGGAGGAGGTTCCCGATGAAGACGATCTTCGTTTGCTGGTCTCCTGCGGGGAGGAGTTCTCCTTTCACCCACCCGTACGTCTTGTCGCGCCCTTCCCGGCTCTTCACCGAGGCAAGGTCCTCGATGTCATCGCAGATGATGAGATCGGGGCGGTTCGGTCCGTGGCGCAGCCCACGGACGCTCTGGTCCACGGAGACGGCCATGATCCGCGCGCCGCAGTTGCTGATGACGAGAGAGCTGTTGCGCCACTCGTCCTCCTCCTCTCGGAAGGGGCCCATATCGCCCTTTAGCACGTCGTTGCGCTCCAATTCGTCCTTGATGTTCTTCAGGTGCTGGCGCGCCTGCTGCTGCGTCTGGCCCACGATGAGGATGAACTTCTTCTGCGGCCGTCCGAGGATGGCCCAGAGGGGATAGCTGAGGTTCATAATGGTCGACTTGGCGGAGCCGCGGAAGGCGGTGACGGCGACCGTCCGCAGGGCGTCATCCTCCGCGAGGGCGAGCATCTCTTTCTGGAAGGGCGCGGTCTGGTGCTTCACATAGTGGTGGAAGTACGTGTGGAAGAAGTAGTCGTGGCTCTCGCTGGTTACGCGCAGGCGCACGGTCCTGTCTCGCAGGAGGATCGGGAGGAGGTCATTCGAGTTGCTCGATGTTTCCATTGGAATCTGGTGGGAAGAAAATAGAAGGGTCGCCCTGGGCGAGGGAGGCGAGCTTCAGCGCTTGCGCGATCGCCGCCTCCTGCTCGGGCGTGAGGTGTTCCGTCGTGTGTCTGAGTTTCGCGGTGATGTCGATCTTGTTGCCGTACGCCGCGTGCCTGTGCTTCAGCCAGTACGTGATGGCGCCGAGGTTGCCGTCCCGGACGCCGGAGAGGAGCTGCCCCTCCGCCATGTCGTTCATGAGGGCGATGCCGTCCGACAGCGCCTCGTCCGCGGCCTTCGCGAACGCCTCATCGGCCTTGCGCCACCTATAGAACGTCTGGCGGCTGACGCCCGTCTTCTCGCACGCCGCGTGGACGATGGGGGTCCTGCGGAGCTGCTCGATGAGCGTCGCCTTCTCCCGCGCCGTCCTTTCCGCGGTCGTCGCGGCACGGGTTTCCTCGTCTCCGAGGCGCTGGGCCTGTGCGGGCGCGTCATCTGCCATGGCGGGGAGGGGAAAGGAGGACGGGTTCGATTCCGGTCAGCTTCGTGAACCGCGCCGCAGCGGCACGGCAGTAGTCCGGCGAAAGCTCGATGCCGACGCACCGCCGCTTGGTTTGCTCCGCGGCCACAAGTGTGGATCCCGAACCCAGAAAGGGGTCGTAGACGGCCTCGCCGATCCGGCTGCTATTGAGGATCAGGGGGCGCAGGAGTCCCACGGGCTTCATGGTCGGATGGACTCGGCTTCGGGTCGGCCTCGGATACACGAGGACGCTCTTGTCCTTCGATCGGTGGAAGGCGTGCGTTCCCCTCCATCCGTACGCGATGAGTTCGTGCTGGGGCATATAGTCGAGACGGCCGAGGATGGCCTGGTTCTTCACCCACACGATGAGCTGCCCGAAGCGCCAGCCTGCGTCCTGCATGCCTTCGCGCAGCGCGAAGATCATCTTGTCGGAATTGAAGCAGTAGAAGGCGTTCTTCTGCGTGAGGTGCGGGCGGGCGGCCTCGAGCCACTTGCGCGTGAAGGAGCGGTACTCGTCGTCCGTCTGTGCGTGGTCGTTCTCGATCGCCGCGTGCTTCGTCTTGCCCTTCAGGAACCCGCCCTTGCCCTCGACGTAGTTCACCGCGTACGGCGGATCGGTGCATATGAGGGCGATCCTCGCGTTCCCGATGACCTTCGAGACGAATGCGGCGTCCGTGCTGTCGCCGCAACCAATGACATGGTCTCCGAGCCGCAGGATGGAGCCGGTGGTGATGGGAATGGATTTCATGGCTTAAGGAGGGAAGCCTTCTGGCCGGAGACGGCCTCGAAGCGGCGGATGCAAAGTTCGGCGAAGACGGGGTCGATCTCCGCGAGGAGCGCGCGGCGGCGCATCTGGTGGCATGCGACCATGAGGGATCCGCTCCCTGCGCAGAGATCCAGGACAAAGTCCCCTGGCTTGGAGCATCGGCGGAGCGCCTTCTCGTAGAGCGTCGGAGGTTTCTGGGTGGGGTGCTCCATTTCCGCGCCGGAGACGCGCTTGCTGAGCCAAATCGTGAAGAGGTCGATCACATCCTCGATCATCTTGTTGCCCGTCCCCACCTCCTTATTCAGCACCTCATGTAGATTGGTGACTGCGGGAGCGAGATAGGGCTTTCCCCGGATCCCGTAGACGCAGCTCTCGGTCGCCTTGTTGAACGCAACCTGGGGCGTCATCGACCAGTTCCCCTTCAGCCAAGAGCACACGCGCTGCGGCTTGAGGCCGAGTTCCCGGTAAAGCGTCTGCAGGAGCCATATCCAATTCTCATCGCACCAGAAGAACACATGGACGTCCGGCGCGGAAACGGCGAGGGCGTTTTGGATGAGCTTGCGGAGAAAATCGGCGTACTCTTCCGCCGACTTGGCGTCCTTCGTCGTGCCGCCGTAGTGCTTCTTGAGGCTGACGCCGCGGTCGTAATCGAGCCCGATATTGTAGATCGGGTCCGTGTCGATCATGGCCGCCTTCGCCTTCCCGACGAGCCTCGCCACGACGGCGGCGTCGGTCGAGTCGCCGACGATCAGCCGATGCTCGCCGAGCCGGTAGAGGTCGCCCGCCTTGGCCTTCGGCTCTTTGATCTTTTCGAGTTCCTTCTCCACGTCGAAGCCGTCGTCCTCCGTTTCCAGCGCCCCGTCCCAGAAACCTGCGAGTTCTGATGGATCGAAACCGACGTCCACAAGGAAGTCGACGTCGAAGGACTTCAGCCGTTCAAAGTCCCAGGAGCCGACATTCTTGTTCAGGCGGATCACAATTTCACGTTCCCGCTCTTTATCGTTCACGACAACGAAGATGGCGGGGACGTTCTTGTACCCAAGTTCGCCCGCGGCGGCGGCACGCATATGGCCGGACAGGATGGTGTTGTAGCTCGACTTCGCCCGGTTGACCACGAGGGGCACCAGCCAGTCGTTGTTCTTGATGCTCGTTTTGAGCTGTTCCAGTTGCTCCGGCGTCCACGATCGCGGGTTTTCCGGAAACGGATGGAGTTGATCGAGAGGGACACTCTCGATCTTTGGCAGGGGAGTGGGTGGACCCGTTTTCCTCTTCATTGTGTGAGGGGGGAAAGAAGTAAACAGACCCATGCACGAACTGCACCGTCGGAGGGCGTCAACTGCGTAGGGTATGAGCGGAAAAATGCGGGAACGATAGCTCTCAGAAAATCAGCCAAGAAAGCCCGTCTACACGAGCAAAGCATGCGCTTGCGCCTACTTACTTTCATTTCAGGAAGTTACTTCATGCTATCACGCGGTGTAGTTCACGGTGCAGTTCCGTCGCTTTTCCAGACGGCGACGCAACAATCGAGTTCCTTGTTCAGCCCATAGAGGCCTTTGCCATATTTGCGAATGATTTCCATGCAGCCGACGCGCTGACAAATTGCCCGAATCTCGCAAATTGCGTTCATCATTGATCCCAAGCTTTTCCCTCCCGATAACTTTGTCATTAGCATCCTTACGCGGCAGGTGCGACCGTCAGGGAATGCCCTGTGGTTGAAGAAGTACATGATAATCTCATTCCTGAGAGGCTCGATCGGTACATCGTGCCACTTGCAGTCTGAGCCATAGAGGTAAAGGTGGTAACGGCCATCCGGTGTTTTCGAAAGTTTCACCGTCTCGTCGAGATCAAATTTCACATGCTCGGGCGTGAATGGCATTGGCGGTACTCGGCTCTTCGCATGCCTCACTTCCGAATAAATTCGCACCGGAGGAGCAGGGCGAACATGCGGGTATTCAGGGGTACCCAGAGGAGGGCATGAACCTATGTAGGGAGTAGGGTCAGGTGCGTGGCGAAGCGCGAAAGCATCCGCCTCGCTCAATGTCGTCTCGATGATTTCATCGCCCCATTGATAACGATGTACATTGGACGACTTGTCCCGGGAAGGATGCCCGAAGAAAGACATGGGAACATTGTATGCCAGATGCCATCTCCGGCCGTGCAAAATCCGACCAATGTATTTAGGCGAAAGGAGAGGTTGACAATAGAATATTGGACTTGTCAATTTCCGCTTCAGGACGCCCCCTTCTACTGTCACATTTGTCACATTCAGCCCCCCGAAAACCCCGACCTGTCTGCCCTCGTGTCCGGTCAACCCACCCCCTCAAAGACGCCCACGGGGACTCAAAATCCAAAGTTCACGACCGGGCTGCTCTGCCACTTGACACAAATATTAATTTATATAATATGATATCATATGATTTACATCGATAGCTGGGTTCAAGAAGCTCATGGCGAAGTACAAGGAGCATCTGTGCAAGAACAGTTGCTTGGGGAACTGTCGCAAGTTCATCGATCGGCAGATGCCCGTGATCTCTTTCATGAAATTACTGGTATCGGTATCGGATCAAAGGCAGAACTTATAACACTGTTCCAGCGGGTGAAAGCCGAAGGGTACAATCTGCAAGCGGTTTTGAGAGATGAGCGTTTGCAAAAATACGTGTCGAGAACATCACTCTTTTATATCGACTGAGGTCTCCTAATTTTTACGGACACAAACTCCTAGGGAGTGCAGGGAGAGAAACTCTGATAACGTTAAGGACGGCCTGCCAGAGTAATAACTCCCACCAACACCGGAAGTACCTTGTATCTGCGAACGGCCTCGGCGTAGCCCCGCGAAACGAAGTGAAGTGGGGCGACGGCTGGCCGCGCCTGCCATTCGAGTCGAGAGGCATTCCATCCGATATATTCATCCAGCAATGCCCTTCTACTTCTACCTCGCCCGCTGCCGCGACAATTCCCTCTACTGCGGATCGTGCAAAGATCCCGCCGCACGCGAAGCGAAGCACAATGCCGGGGAGGGAGCCAAATATACCCGCTCACGGCGTCCCATTCGGATGGTCTATTCCGAGGAGTTCCCAACGCTTGTTGAAGCGATGCGGCGCGAGGCGGAGGTGAAGAAGTGGCGCAAGGGGGAGAAGGAGTGGCTTGCGGCGGGGAAGCATCCGTCGAAAGATGGATGAAACGGAATCCCTCCCTGTTCGCCATTATTTCTTCGATGACCTGCGGAGAATGAGGGCGCCGAGTCCCGTGAGCGTCGCCACGATCGCCGCCATGCTCGCGTAGAGCAGCCACGGGCGGTCCTCGCTCCACCGGTCATCGGAGCTGTCGCAGAGGTTCCCTATGCCGTCCTTGTCCTCATCCGCCTGCGCTGGATTGGGGACCGCGGGACAGTTGTCATCCGCGTTCGCTACGCCGTCCCGGTCCCGGTCGTCGCACGGATCGCCCCGGTCGTTATGATCCCCGTCCGCCTGGTCGGGATTCGCGAGGGCGGGACAGTTGTCACACGCGTCTCCTCTTCCGTCCCCATCGCGATCGGCCTGGTCGGGATTCCAGAGCGCGGGGCAGGTGTCACGGGAGAGAGGGATGCCGTCGTAATCATCCTGTTCCCCGGCCGTGAGGGACCGGACTCCCCGGAGAGCCGCCGGCAGCGGATTCTGATGGCGGGAGCGCTCGAGCGCCGGCCCGGCGGCGTACCCGCCCGATCCGTAGAGGAGGCGGTACTGTTCCCGTGGCTCCGCCACAAAGAGGATCCGCGTGCGGGAAACGGTGAGCGACAGTTCGCGGATGCGCAGGACTCCCTCGTCAAGACGGACCGTCACTTCGAAGTGTGTCGCCTGCTCGCCGGAAAGGAGGATCCTCCGATTGGCCGGAGCGCCCACGGCCGCGTCCTTGAGCGCGGCAGCGGACATCCCCAGGCGGACGCGCACCGATTCCACGCGTGCATTATCCGCATAATTCAACGCCATTTCCGTTGCCCGCACCGTCCGCGGGAAGTGGAACGCGAACACGTACTCCCTGGCGGTCACCGGCTGGAAGTAGGTCAGCGTGTTCCCGTCGCGAAGCTGCCCGATATCCGTCCGCGGAACGGTATCGGCGCTCTCGGGAACCAGGTCGAACACGGCTTCCGGCATCGCATTCGTCTCTTCCCGCAGAGGGAGGGACGCAACGGCTTCATTGCCGCCGTTGACGATCCAGTACGCGCGCCCCGTCTGCTGGAGGGCGTGGGCATCGAGTTCCACCGTGATGGACGCTGCGCCGTCAAGTGAGGGGAGTTCGATGTCGCGGACGTAGGAGAACGCTTCCGCGGATGCATGCAGGGGAAGGAGAAACGCGGGGAGGAGGGCAAGAAAGAATCGTGGCATGGGACAGGGGAAAGGGACCCTCAGCGGACGGGTTTGACAAGGAGGTTGTCGAAGCGCTGGTAGAGGTACGATGCGCCGATGAGCAGAAGCCCCGTGAGAATGGAGGCGATGATGCGGACCCCCGTGGAGAGAGCTGAGAAATCGAAGAACAGGAGCTTGATGACGGTCACGGCAAAAATGACAATCGCAAGGCGCCGGGCGAATTGTTCCCGCCTCAGGAAACCGATGCTGATGGTGAGGAGACCGGCAATCGCCCACCACACGGTACGGAGCAGCCCCGCATCGCTCGCGATCGTCATGAGCATGTCCGCCGCCATCACGCCCGCCAGCAGCGCGCCGGCGGCGTAGAGCAAGTCGCGGATGCGGAACTGCGAAGCGACACTCAACAGGATGAGCGGAACGGCTGTCCAAAGGCTCACCTCGTACAGGTCGGTACGGCCGGAAACCATGAGGAGCAAGTCCTTGAGGAATGGGATGCACAGCGCGGCCACTGCCGCGCGCAGGATAACGCTCCGTCCAGAACGGATCCCCCAAAGGAAGAACGGAATGGTGAACAGAATCCACCATGCGCTGAGCACCCTGCTGAGGAAGAGATCCGTCCAGAGGAATGTCGACTGCATATGCTGGATTTCCACCGTCACATGCAACCAAACCTGTGCGCTTGCGGCGGTGATGATCCAACCCCGCGTGTGCGCGGTGTTCAGCCAGTGGTCCTGCCGGCGGATGACGGCGGCGAGGAATCCTGCAATGGTGAGGAAAGAAAGCACGGACACGGCCGCCCAGGGGTGGAAGAACGGCACAACCGTCGCCCCGTGCAGGAACGGACTCACCATCCCCGACGCCCCCCCGAAGACGAACACGAAGAGCAGAACGAGCGCCTGCACGAGAAGCGCGGCGACGAACCAGACCGTGATCCCCGTGAGGGCAAAGACGGTTATGGCAATGACGGAGAAGGCCAGGTAGGAAACCGTGAGAGGCAGCGTGATCACCCAGTGCAAGCCGGTCGCCTCGAACGTGACCGCCGCGAAGAGCACGAGCGCAATGATCGTATGGAGGAGGGGTACGACCTGCATGCCGGATCCGTCCGAAGGCATCAGCGTGGAGGAGATGTCCCTGCTGAGGTACACCCACGCGAGCAGGCAGGCGAAGACGACGTAACTCAGCATGGCCCAGTGCGACGTCAAGGGGTGCCAGAGCGCTTCGCTCCCCGGCTGCAGCATGGGCACGTTGAGCGCGAGGAAGAACAGAGATCCCGTCATGGTTGCCGCCGCGCACTGGAAGATGCTCCTGCGTCCCATGCGTACGGCTATGAGCAGCAAGAGGACGGAGAACGGCGCCCATCCCGCGGCTACCCACTGCCAGCGCATCTGCGCATAGAGGGCAAGTGCCATCAGGCCGATGCCGGCGAGCGCGTACGTATTGACGAGAAGTGCGTCCTCGGACCGCTGCCGGAGCGCGGCCCCCGCCAAGGTGATATAGGCCGCCGCGAGGACCAGGCTCACGAGACCCGCGTAGTGGCCGCCGAATCCGCCGAGCGCGTCCACCACAGCAAAGAACGTTACAGCCCCGTCCAGGAGAATGAGACCGATGTCATCCGCTTCCGCGGAGCGCCTGAGGCGGAATTGGTAGAGCAGCGGCGGCAGGGCAAAGAGGAGGAAGAAACCGGTCGCCATGGACGCCTGCTGCGCATTGGAAAGGGCGTCGCCGGGATACACCAGGTTGAACAGGTACAGCTGCGAAAGGACGAATGCAGCAAGGGAGAGGTACGGCCACTTCTGGAACCAGGAAAGCGCCAGGATCCCCGCGGCGAGGATGGCGAGGTAGAGCGACAGGCTCCCGACGTTCGGTGCGGGCGTATCGATGAGGAAGGGCGTCAGGTATCCGCCCAACACCGTGAACCAAGCGATGGTCTGGGACCGGTAGCGGACAGACGCCATGGCACCTGCCAGGGTGATGAGGGAGTAGAGGATCATGGCCGCCGCGGGCGGGAGGCTCAAGCCGTGCTGGGTGAGCAATTCCTGGCGATAGAACACGTGCGCCGCCCACACGGTGAAGTAGAGGAGGGCGAGACCGCCTCCCGTAAAGGCCTTGGACCATGCGGCGTACGTGCGATGGAACCACTCTCCCGCGAAGAGGAGCGCGGCGGCGGCGAGCGTGCCCAGGGCGATGCGGCCCAGCTCTCCGATGACGCGGTTATCGAAGGAGTACTTGAGGAGGACCGCCATGCCGATAAGCACGATCAGTACCCCTACTTTTTGGAGGAGCTTCTTGCCCACCCATTCCTCCCAATCGACGTTCTCGAACACGGACGGCTCCTGCTTCGCTTCTTTCGCCGGCTTTCTCCTCTGCGCCGCTTTCTCTTCGGCCATACGTTGGATTTCCAGGCTCCCAAAACCCCTGGATTCCCGCTGTGTTGCCGATGGGAACGCGGGTTCGGCGCGCTGCACGGGAGCGTCGGGCGCAATCCTGAGTGCCATGGGCGCCTTCCTCTCTTGCCCATCCAGTAATTCCGTAGCCACGCCGCGCAGCTTCGCCGCGGCAACGATGCCGAGCAATGCAGGCAACACGCCCCAGACCTCCGCTCCGCCGCTCAATCCTCCGGTCGCCAGCCCCAGCATCTGCAGCAGGAGCATGAGAATGAATGTCCACTGGAGGTAACCCAGCGCGCTCTGCACGCGGTGCAGTCGGCTTGCATTGAGCGCGGAAGACGATCTAGCCGCCATAGGAGGAGAGGGAAGAGGAAATGAGCGCAAGGTGTCCCTCGAGGGAATGCAGGACGCTCCCGGGGATCTTCAACGCCTGTAAGGCGGATTGTATCTCCTTTCGAGCCACGGCAATACTTCGCCTTCCCTGTGCCGTCAGGGTAATCTTCTGCCGCCGGATGTCGCGCGCGTCCTGCTCCCTCCCGATCAGCCCTTTCCGCTCCAGTCTCTTTACGAGCTGCGCAACGGAGGGAGCGCTGGAGAGCATCCGCTTCCGCGCTTCGCCCGCCGTGACGCGAGGGGTGTTCTCTACGATCCGAAGAAGCGCGTACTCCGCCACGGTAACGCCCGCGGCAAGGCACTGCCGCTCGGCGAGCTTCATGCTCTGGATCTGCACCTGTCTCAGCAGCAGGAACACGTGCTCATCGAGGTGTGGGCGCGGGATGCGTCGCATGGTCTTATGTTAGTTTACTTAACTAACTATGTCAAGGATTCGTATCTTCTCCGCTGCAGGGATCGCCTCCCCTTTCCGGCCTTGATTCCCCCTCCCCCCCGCCCTATCGTGGAGTCTGCCTCTGCACCATGAGCTTCGCACATTGGTTAGCCATGCTCGGCATACTCATGAACGTTAGCGGTTCATCTGCATACATCATCAATACCATCAAGGGAACGACGAAACCGAATAGGGTGTCTTGGTCGATGTGGGCACTTGCGCCTCTCATCGGTACGGCAGCTGCCCTCTCCGCTCACGCCGATGCTTGGGCAACCGCTCGTATATTTCTCGCAGGCCTCTTGCCTCTTCTCGTCTTTCTCGCATCGTTCGTCAACCCGAGAAGTTACTGGAAACTGAACGCTTTCGATATGACCTGTGGAGTCCTTTCACTCCTGGCGATCATTGTCTGGGTTGCTGCTGATTCACCAACCATGGCTATCTTGCTTACGGCAACTGCCGATGGCTCAGCAGCCTTACCGACCATCGTGAAGGCATGGAAGTATCCTCAGACTGAAACGGGATTGACATACATCGCTGGTTTTCTGACCGGTCTACTGTTCATTCCTTCCATTCCAACTTGGGATATCGCAAATTCCGCTTTCCAATTCTATCTCCTCATTTGCAGCGGCACTCTCGTCGTCGCTGTGTATCGCAAACGATTCCTGCCAAAGCAATGATGGAACAGCAGGCAATCCCCGGCACACCCTCCCGCCGAACGATGCTCGTGTTCTGCGCGGTGGTGGCGGTGTTGGGCATCGCCGTGTTCGGCAGGAGCGTGACGTACGGCTTCGTGGAGTGGGACGACACCGCGCTGATCGTGCGCAACGCCGCCGTCCACGGTTTGGGACCCTCCACGCTCTGGAAAGCCTTCACCTCGTACGACCCGGAGCTCTACATACCGCTCACGCTCTTGAGCTACCAGGCGGACTGGGCCGTGAGCGAGGGGTCGGCGGGGTGGTTCCACGCCGTAAACCTGATGCTGCACATCGTGAACGCGCTCCTCGTCGCGCTGCTCGCGCTGCGCCTCACGCGGCGCCCCGGCATCGCGGCGAGCGTCAGCCTCCTCTTCCTGCTCCACCCGCTCGCGGTGGAAGCCGCCGTGTGGGTGAGCGCGCGCAAGGACCTGCTCTCCACGGGCTTCTTCCTCCTCTCCGCCCTCGGCTACCTCGCCTGGCGGCGGGGGAACCGGAAGGCGTACGCGTGGAGCTTGGTTGCGTTCCTCCTCGCGCTCCTCGCCAAGGTCTCCGCCGCCCCCCTCCCCTTCGCCCTCCTCCTCTTCGACGCCTGGCAGGGGAGGAAGATTGATGGGAAGGCGCTGAAGGAGAAGTGGCCGTACCTGGCGCTGATGGCGCCGTTCCTGGTGATCGCCTACGCCGGCAAGCAGGGGCGCGTGGCCGGCGCCGGGTTCTTCCTCGAGACGCTCCTCCTGGTCCCGCGCTCCACGCTCTTCCTCTTGGGGAAGGTCGTGCTGCCGTGGAACCTCGCGCCGCTGTACCCCTACACGCGACCCATCACCCTCGTCTCCTCCGATCTCCTCGCCGCTATTGCGGGATCATTGATTCTCTCCCTCGTGCTATGGCGGTACCGCCGCGCCCTTCCCCACCTTTGGTACGGCGCGCTCTTCTTCCTCCTCTGCCTCGTCCCCAACTTCATGAACTTCCACAAGGGGGATGACTACCTGGACATCTACCTCACCACCGACCGCTACGCCTACCTGCCGAACGCCGGCCTCTTCCTCGGCCTCGTCCTCACGGCGTCCGCGCTCCTCGCCGCGCTGCGCAACCCCCGCGTGCGCCTTGCCGCGGGCGTGACGGCGATCGCCGCCGTCACCGCGCTCTCCGCATGGCTCTCCTTCCGTCAAGCGGGCATCTGGAGGGATACGGAGACGCTCTTCACGGCCGTCCTCGCCCGCTCCCCCAACGCCCAGGTCGCCCGCGTGGTGATGGGGGGCATCGCGTACGCCAAGGGGGACCTGGAGGGGGCGCACCGCGAATACGTGACCGCGATCGGCATCCGCCCCACGCCCCTTGCGTTCATCAACCTGGGTGTCGTCTTCCTGGATACGAAGGAGTACGACCGGGCGATCGAGGCGAACCGCCGGGCGCTGGCGCTCAACGCGCGCGCCTCCAGCGCGCAGATGAACATCGGGGTGGCGTACATGGGGAAGGGGAGGTATGCGGAAGCGGCGGAGGCCTTCCGCGCCACGGCGGCCATGGACCCCAAGGCGATCGCCGCGTACATCAACCTGGGCATTGCGGAAGAGAAGCTCAATCACCCGGATGCGGCGAAGGAAGCGTACGGGAAAGCCCTGGAAATCGACCCCGCTTCCCGCATCGCGGGCGAACGCCTTACCGCCCTGGAAGCGGATCGGTAAGGGTGCCACGGTTCGGCCCCAAAGGGAACCCTTCGGGTCGGGCTCACCATGACACTTATCCCCTCCGCCTCCATCCGGCTTCGCCACTTCTGGGCTACGCCGGGATGTCGCTCAACACTACCCACTTGCCGGATGCCGCGGCGTAGTTCGAGCGTAGCGAGAACGAAGCCGGGCTATCCTCTACGGCGCCACTTGCTGGGGCCGCGCGCACGCTTCTTCCGGAGCAAGTCGATCGCTTGTTCCAGCGTGAGGGTTTCCGGCGAGAGCTTCTTGCCCAAGGAAGCGTTCGTCTTGCCGTCGGTCACGTAGGGGCCGAAGCGGCCGTCCTTGAGCAGGATGGTGCCGCCCGTGTCCGGATCCTTGCCGAAGTTGCGCAGGGGTTCCGCGGCGCGGCGCCTCTGCTCCTTGGACTCCTTGATGATCTCCCCGGCGTCCGCGAGGGTGATGGCGGTGATGTCGCGGTCTTTGACGCTCACCGTCGTCTCCCCGCACTTGAGGTAGGGGCCGAAGCGCCCCACGGCGAGGACCACCGGTACGCCTTCCAGCAAACCGAGTTCCTTGGGGAACGAGAGGAGGGCAAGCGCCTGCTCCAGCGTGATCCCCTCGGAGGAGAGGTGCTTGGGGACCGATGCGCTCTTGAGCTTGGGCTTGGAGGATTTCCTGGCCTTCGCGCCCTTCTCGCGGGGCGCGTCTTCCAGGCGGCCGAGTTGCACGTAGGGGCCGAAGCGCCCGATGCGCACCACCACGGGGAGCCCCGTCTGCGGGTCCTTGCCCAGCGCGCGTTCGGGGAGCACATCCGCCTTCTGGATCTCCTTCGTCTTCTCCTTCACGAGCGCGGTGAAGGGCTTGAAGAAGCCGCCCAGGAAATCCGTGCTGGACACTTCCCCCTCCGCGATGTCGTCCAGCGCCTGCTCCATCCTGGCCGTGAACTGCGTGTCCACGATGTCCTTGAAGTGCTCGGCCAGGAGGTCCGTGACGGTGAAGGCGATGAGTTCCGGGGCGAGCTGCTTCCCCTCCTTCTTGATGTACCCGCGCTGCTGGATGGTGCTGATGGTAGGGGCGTACGTGCTGGGGCGGCCGATCCCCTCCTCCTCGAGTTTCTTGACGAGGCTCGCCTCCGTGTAGCGGGGCGGCGGCTTGGTGAAGTGCTGCTCCGGCTTGAGCTCCTGGAGATCGAGGGGATCCCCCTGCGCGAGCGGCGGCAACAGCATGTCACCCTTCTCGACGTCGACGTCGTCCTCGCGCCCCTGCCCTGAGCCTGTCGCACGGGAACCCGTCGAAGGGCCTTCATCTTTGCCTTCCAGGTAGAGTCGGAGGAAGCCGTCGAAGAGGATGGTCTGCCCCGTGGCGCGGAACGTGTAGCGCCTCGCGGCGATGTCCGCGCCCACGCGCTTGAGCTCCGCGGCGGCCATCTGCGTGGCCACGGTGCGGTTCCAGATGAGGGTGTAGAGCTTGAGCTGCTGGTGGTCGAGGACACCGGCAAGGGATTCCGGCGTGCGGGAGATTTCGGCGGGGCGGATGGCCTCGTGCGCCTCCTGCGCCCCCTTGGACTTGGTCTTGTACCGGCGCGGCTCGCTGAGCACGTACTCGCGCCCGTAGTGCTTCTCCACCGTCCACGCCGCGTCCTGGAGCGCCTTGTCGCTCAGGTGCACCGAGTCGGTGCGCATGTACGTGATGAGTCCCATCATCCCCTCGCCCTTCCCCAGTTGGAGGCCCTCGTACAGCTGCTGCGCGATCATCATCGTCTGCTTCACCGAGTAGCCCAGCTTGCGCGCGGCCTCCTGCTGGAGGGTGGAAGTGGTGAACGGCGGCGCGGGGTACTTCTTGATCTCCTTCTCGTCGGTGGAAGCGACGGTGAAGGAGGCGCCCTTGAGTTCCTCCAGCACCTGCTCCGTCTCCTCCTTGGACACCGGCACGAACTTCTTGCCGTCGCGCTTGCTGAGCCCCGCCTTGAATGACTCGTTCTTCCGTGTTTCGAGGAAAGCGTCCAGCGTCCAGTATTCCTCCGCCGTGAACGCTTGGATCTCCCGCTCGCGGTCTACGATCATCCGCACGGCGACGGACTGTACGCGCCCCGCCGAGAGGCCGCGGTACACCTTCTTCCACAGGAACGGCGAGAGCGTGTAGCCCACGAGACGGTCGAGGACGCGGCGCGCCTGCTGCGCCTCCACGAGCTTCATGTCCAGCGTGCGGGGGGATGCCACCGCCTCCTTGATGGCGGGTTCCGTGATCTCGTGGAAGACGATGCGCTTCACGGTCTTGGGGTCCTCCTTCAAGACCTGCGTCAGGTGCCAGCCGATGGCCTCCCCTTCGCGGTCCTCGTCGGTGGCGATCCACAATTCGTCGGATTCCTTGAGCGCGCCCCTGAGCTTCTTCACTACGTTCTGCTTCTCCGCCGGCACCTCGTACTCCGGCTCGAAGCCGTGCTCGGTATCCACCGCGAGCGTGTTGGAGGGCAGGTCGCGGATGTGCCCCATGCTCGCCTCCACGGCAAAGTCCTTCCCCAGGAAGCGCTTGATGGTTTTGGCTTTCGCGGGGCTTTCGACGATGACGAGGTGCTTGGGCATGAAAAACTTCGGGCGATGGGAGGAGGTACGATGGGGGAGACTAGAGAAGAGGAAGGAGAGATGTCAAAAGGAATCTGGCGTGCCTTCACGCAGATGGGACTCAATATTTGGCTTGAGGTACATGATATACAGAGGCTCATGTGTTTCTGTTTTTGTTTGTTAGCCCCTCCCCTGTCCCCTCCCCGCCCACCCACATTCCTCCCCGGGGAGGGGAATGTGTGTTGTTATTGTGTGTTGTGGGATATTCGATGTACGCTTTTGCACTTATGCCTCGGGAAACTCCCCTCCGTTGTCCCCTGCGCACGCTGAGGTTCGCCATCCGTCTGCGGAGCAGAATGACTGAAGCGGAAAAAGTCCTCTGGAGAGCTCTCCGCAGGAAGGAGTGCGGGAGCATGAAGTTCCGACGTCAGGTACCGCTCGGGGAATTGACCAATCTTTCCCCAGTCATCTGCAACCAAATTCCGCGACCAACACTCCTGAACTTTCGCAAGTCCATTGAGGGCTCCTTCATCTTGGCGAGATGCACATTCACTACCAACGAACCTCTTCCTAGAGCAATCAAGATACCGCGCTGATTCCCCCCTGAGGGAATACTGGCTGGGCAATACGCCACGCGCGAGGCATTCACATCTTGGGAGTCTTTCTGGAAAATGATGGGCAAGTCGGGGGGGATGTCTGCCGCATCAAGAACGAGCGATCCGATGAAACTACAGGAAACGGTTTCCACATCACCCCAACGGCTCTGCCCACAGCTCCCTTCCCTGACAACAGATACAATGCATTCGTACATCCTGGACAGCACATGGAACAACGGAATGAGCCTCATTCTATTTCTCCTTATCCTCCACGGCATGTTCCTTCGCACCATCACGTGATGACGCTACATGAAGGAACGTGGGTGGAGGCAAGACGGTGCTGTGAACGAGCGGTTTGACAGTATAGAGATAGTAGTGATCTACGTATAGATGAACGGTGCATTGACAGGACATGCCTACATGACGGTACATGCATTATTGATAAGGAAAGCTAGCACAACGACTATGCTTTGTACTCAATGTTTTCTGCTTCAGAAAGCCATTTTCAGTATTTTCCCCTAGTGCAAGCGAAAAAGTAGGGGTCGCCCGCCTTGCGGTGCAGTATTCACGGCGTAAACTGGGCTCGCCGTATTTCCTTCCCCTACCTTCTATGTCCAAGCAGGACCTGATCGCCGCCATCGCCGACGCGGCGGGCATCACGAAGCGCGCAGCCGCGGATGCGCTCCAGGCGATCATCAACATCGTCATCAAGAACCTCAAGAAGGGGCAGCCGGTGACGGTGACGGGCTTCGGCACGTTCAAGCTCAGCCACCGCGCGGCGCGCATGGGCGTGAATCCCCGCAACCCCAGCCAGAAAATCTCCATCCCGGCCATGAAGGTCCCCTCCTTCAAGGCGGGAAAGACGCTCAAGGACGCCGTGAGATAATCCGATCCCCCATTTCGCAAGAGAGCCTTCTGTAGAAGAAGGTTCTTTTGTAATGACCAATGACCAAGAACCAATGACCACATTCCTCTGATGGGGCTTTCTTGGTAATTGGTACTTGGTATTTGATCATTCCTCCAAAGAACCATTCCCAACCACACGCGGAAGCGCTACCATGCACCCACACTCATCATGGATGCCTCGATGATCAAGGACACCATCGGCTCCCTCCTCAAGCTCCTCCCTTTCGCCGTGAGCGATATCGCGGTGGAACCGGAGAAGGACGGCGTGACGCGCGTGGAACTGAAGAGTGGAGAGGCCAGTCGCATCATCGGGTGGCACGGCGAAACCCTCAACGCCCTCCAGCACCTGGCCAAGTCCCTCCTCCGCGCAAAGGAGAACATGGAGCGCAGCCCCTTCATCGTGGTGGACATCGACGGATACCGGAAGTCGCAGGAGGAGAAGGTGTGCAAGATCGCGGAGCAGAAAGCCGACTTCGTGCGGCGCACGGGGAACAGGATCGCCCTGGCCCCCATGAGCCCCTACTTCCGCCGCATCGTGCACATGCACGTGGCCAACGCGCCGCAACTGCAGGACCTTACGACGGAGAGCGTGGGCGAGGGCGAGTACCGGCAGATCGTCATGAAGCTGAAAGACGAGAAGGGCGGCGAGGAGCTTTCGCCCGTGATGGCGGAGGATGCGGGGTTGGAGAATCTTGATATTTGAATTCGTGCGAGCGGCTCAGCCGCGAGCACGTCTCCACTCCTCTAATAGGCGCCGCTCTTCCCGGGACAACCGCGTGGGGATCTTCACGTTGACGGTGACGTAGTGGTCGCCCGTGCGGCCGGAATTGACGATGGGCATCCCCTTCCCCCTGATGCGCAGGACGGAATCCGGCTGCGTGCCTTCGGGGATCTTGAGGGCGACGGTCCCGTGTGCGGTCGGGACGTCCACGGTGGTACCGAGCATGGCGTCGAGCGCCGAAATTTCGACGGAGGAACGGATGTCATCGCCGTCGCGCGCGAAGCGCCCGTCGCCGCGCACGTGGACGTGGACGTACAGGTCGCCCGCCGGCGCCCCGCGCCTCCCCGCCTCGCCCTCCCCGCGCATCCGCAGGGACTGGCCGTCGTGGATGCCGGCGGGGATGTGGACGGTGACGGCGCCGGCGTGCTGCACGCGCCCCTCGCCGCCGCACGTCCTGCACACCGTCTCGGGGACCTTTCCCGCCCCGCGGCAGCGGGGGCATACCGTCGTCTGCCGCACGATGCCGAAGAAGGACTGCGCCGTGCGCGTCACCTGGCCGGCGCCGCCGCACTCGGAGCACGTGACCACTTTGGAACCCGGCTCCGCGCCCTCTCCCTTGCAGCGGTCGCACGCGAGGAGGCGCTTGAGCTTGAGATCGCGCCGGACGCCCGCCACCGCCTCGGCGAAATCGATGATGATTTCCGTCTCCACGTCCCGCCCCTGAGCGCCGTCGAAGGGCTGTCGTTCCGATGCGCGTGCGCGGTTCCCCCCGAAGAAGCTCTCGAAGATGTTCGCAAAGCCCTCCGCCCCGCCCCCGCCGAACCCCGAGAAGTCGAACCCTTCGAAACCGCCCCTCCCGAATCCTCCGAATCCTCCTGCCTGTCCGTTGACTCCCGCTTCGCCGAACTGGTCGTACATCTGCTTCTTGCGGGGATCGCCAAGCACTTCGTACGCCTCATTCACTTCCTTAAACTTCTGTTCCACGGTCTTGTCCCCCTTATGTTTATCAGGGTGCAATTCCTTGCTCAAACGGCGGTAGGTTTTCTTGATCTCCTCCGCGGACGCGCCCTTCTGCAAGCCTAAAACGGCATAGTAATCCTTGGCCATGACTGTTGATATTGTACCGGATTTCGCGTCGATTGTCGCTCTGCCCCGCGGAGAGAAACAGAGGTATCAGCACACTTGGGAAAATGGGCATTTTATGGTACAATACTCTGATGCTCCTGAACCGTCTCGCCACACAAACACGCATGCTCCTTCTGCTCTTCCTCCTCACGGTGGAAGGGGGGGCGCTCGCGGGGATGCTGCGCGCCAACGGTTCGCTCTCCGGGACGCTCTTCCTCCCCAAGCCGCCCGTCATCACCCAGTGGTCCATCATCGAGACGCGGGAAGTGGACGAAGGCGTCACCGTCCCCGGGAACGTGAACGTCACGTTCCACCTGCCCCTCGACATCCAGCCCATACGGCGGGAAGTTCTCCTGGGGAACCGCGGGAACGTGGTGCGGTACTGGGGGTACTGTTTCCCCGCCGAGGACGACTCCGCCAATCCCGTACAGAGCATAGGATTCCCGGGGAGGCTCTTCCTCTCGGAAGCCGAGCGGGCGGAGCGCAATCGCGCGAAGCGCGTCCCCATCTTCTCCATCTTCAGCCCACCCACCCGGGAGGAATGGGAGGAGAGTGAACTCTTGCGCAAGCAGCACGGGCTCATCCGGCACCAAGTTGAGGTGTTCACCGCGGGCCAGAACTGTTACATCATGTCCGCCGCGCCGCTGCCCATCGGCACGGACCGCGACGCCGACGGGCTCAACAGCCGGCTGGAAATGCAGTACGGCACGGACTTCGACGCGGCGGACACGGACCAGGACGGCGTCTT
Organism: uncultured Candidatus Peribacteria bacterium; assembly: GCA_964358505.1. Taxonomy (GTDB): domain Bacteria; phylum Patescibacteriota; class Gracilibacteria; order Peribacterales; family Peribacteraceae; genus CAIKAD01. The sequence goes on along the minus strand of CAYHOS010000012.1, from coordinate 8,000 downwards.
CGACGGCGTGGAAGTGCTGCAGCTGCACACGGATCCCCTCAACCCCGACTCCGACGGGGACGGTATCGCGGATGGCGTGGAAGTGCACGGGCACGGCGCCGTGATGCTGGGCGACACGAATCCCCTCCTCGCGGACTCGGACCACGACGGCTTGTGCGACGGGTACTGCTTCGTGGACCGCAACCGCCAGTACTGCACGCCGGAGTCGCAGCAGCGCTGCACCGGCACCGACAAGCGGCAAGCCGGCGAGGACGTGAACCTCAACGGCACCGTGGACGACGGGGAGACCAACCCGCTGCGTCCCGATTCCGACGAAGACGGCATCCTGGACATGCAGGAGTACTACAATTGTCTCCTCGAAGGGAACAATGATTGCTAAATCGCGCATATTCCTTTATAATAATCCGATGCGTTTCTCCCCCGCCCTCCTCCTCGTGCTCCTGCCGGTGTCGATCGCACCTGCGGGAGTGTTGGCGTACGCCACGCCGGAGGACGTGCTCCTGCAGCAACTGCAGTACTACCAATCCCAGAACTACCTTCCGCCCAATAGCCGGCGGGTGCGGGAGTTGAATGAGCAGCAGGAAGCGGCACGCGCCGCGCAACACCCCAGTACCTTCGTGGACATGGGCAACGAGGATGCACCCGTAACTTCCTCGTCTTCCTCATCCGCCACGCAGGAAGCCGCAGCTCCTTCCCTGGAGGAAGCGGAAGAGGACGTGAGCGACGAAGCGTTGGATGCCGCCACTCTCCGTCTGTTGGAACGCCTGGAGAACGAGGATGCGCTCCATACCAACGCCACCGCACAGCAGCAGGACAGCCCTCTGGCGCCCACAGGATTGGGGACCCTCGCGGCCCTCGGGATCGCGATGGTGGGGATTGGCATTACCCTCCTGAAAGCCCGGAAAGGGTGAAGGAAACACGAGGAGCCATGGAGAAGTGTCATGGTGAGCCATGTGGAAAGTGTCATGGTGAGCCATGTGGAAAGTGTCATGGTGAGCCATGTGGAAAGTGTC
>CAYHOS010000012.1:0-6887 GCA_964358505.1 uncultured Candidatus Peribacteria bacterium | reverse complement strand
ATAATGAGCCCCGACGAACCATGACACGCTCGGACGTTCTACAGTGGCATGGAACGTCTTCGATGGCTTCGAGAAGCCACGAAATAGACATACTCCCCTTCTTCTTCCGCAATCGGACGGAACCGTGCCCTCCCCTCTGGTATTCTGCCCCCGTGACGACCCTTTCACTCACAGGGAAGCGATGGGTCATTGGCGATGATTACCGCGGGCGGGAGCACGCGCTCCCGGAGCGCCTGGCGTCGCTGCGCGGCATGGGGAACGAGGATGCGCCCCTTCCCTGCACCCACGGGGACCACATCCCCCCCCGCCTCCCGCAAGCCGTGGAACGCATCCGGCGCGCCGTGGAGAAGGGGGAAACCATCGGCATCTTCGGCGACTACGATTGCGACGGCATCACCGCCACGGTGCAGGTCTTCCGCTCCTTCCGCCGCCGGAACGTGACGCCCCTCGTGTATCTGCCACACCGCGAGCGGGAAGGCTACGGGCTCAAGGAGGAATCCGTGCGTTACTTTACAGACCGCCGTGCGACGCTGCTGATCACCGTGGACACCGGGATCTCCTCCGCGCGGGAACTGGCCATGGCGCGCGAGGCCGGCATCGACGCGATCGTCGTGGACCACCACCACATCCCGCCGGAACCTCCCCCCGCCTTCGCCCTCCTCCACCCCGGCCTTGCGCCCGTCCCCGGCGTCATGCCGGCGGCGGCCGGCGTGGCATTCGGCGTGGTGACGGCGCTGGAGGCGGCCGAAGGGAAGGAGGCGTGGGAGGGGAGGGAGGAGGACCTTGCCCTGGCGGCGATCGGGACGGTCGCCGACCTGGTGGAGCTGCGCGGCGGCAACCGGACGCTGGTGGCGGAAGGTATTGCCGCGCTGGAAGGGATGGAAGGGGGACCGCTGCGCGACCTGCTCTCGCAAGCCGGCATCGCGGGGGCGCCCACGAGCCGCGACATCGCGTACCGCATCGCCCCCCGCCTCAACGCCGCAGGACGCATGGCGGATCCCCGCATCGCCATGCGCGCGCTCCTGGGCGACCGGGAGTCCCTGGCGCTCCTCGAGCGCCTGAACCAGGACCGGCAATCGCAGACGCAGGAGATCCTGCGGGAGTTGGACCGGACGTTCCCCGCGGGCGGCGTGTCCGGCGTGCAGGCGTTCCTCGTCGCCGCCAGCCCCGATTACCCCGCGGGCATCCTGGGGCTCATCGCGGGCAGGCTGGCGGAGGCCCACGGGCGCCCCAGCATGGTGGCGCAAGTCCGCGGGGACATGTGCGTGGCATCCCTGCGCAGCATCCCCGGCTACCATGTGACGGAAGCGCTCCGGTCCGTCAGCGACCTCCTCGCCACCTTCGGGGGCCACGCGCAGGCGGCCGGCTGCACCTTCCCCTTCGCCTCCCTTCCGGAGCTCACCGGACGCCTGCAGGAACATGCCGCGTCGGCGCTCTCGCCGGCGGACCTCCTCCCGCAGATGCGCATCGACGGCATCCTGGACGCCGGCGGCATCACCCTGCCTCTCTGCCAGGCGCTCGGGGGACTGGAACCCTTCGGGCAGGGGAACCCCGAGCCGCGCTTCCTCCTCCCCGCCGTCGGCTTCTCCACCCTCAAGCGCGTAGGGAGGAACTTCACGCACCTCCAGGGAACCGTAGGTACATTGAAAGCCGTCGGCTTCGGGCTCAGCCCCCTCTTCGAGAAGATCCCTTCAACGTGCGACGTGGCGTGCAGGATCGGGGTAGATAGTTGGAACGGGAACAGGAGACCGCAGATCTTCATCGAGGATGTGAGGGAAGCGATGCCGGTGGCAGCGGTCACACTGGCATCAACTTCCCCTCCATGCTGAACACTTCCGTGAGCGGCGCTTCCAAGGCTGCGGAGATTTTGTAGGCGAGGAGGACGGAGGGATTTGTGCGGCCCCGTTCGATGCTCATGATGGTCTGGCGGCTGACTCCCGTGCGCAGCGCCAGTTCTTCCTGCGTCATATTCCGGTCGAAACGGAGGCGGCGGATGTTGTTCTTGAGGCTGACGGTGGACATGGGGGTGGGAGGAGAGAACGGTACACGGGCGTGTGCCCTTAGGACTCGCATTGTACTTGCGGGCGCAACTTGAGCAAGGGTCTTTTTCGCCATACATTCCGCCCGTTTTCCACACCGACTTTTTGCGTGGGATGGGGACGGGCGTCTACCATAGTTTGTCACGATGAGTGCATCTCCCTTCCACGGCATTTTCAGCGCGCTCGGCGCGGGATCCTCCAAAGGGGGATTCCCCTGGGATGAAGGGGAAGAAACGGCTCAGTCCGCCCCTGCCCCCATCCACCAGGCACAGCCGGATGGAGTTGGCAAGGTGGCCGTGGATATCTTCGAGCACGAGGGATACTACGTCATCAAGGCGCCCATCGCGGGCGTGCGGATGTCGGATTTGGACATCGAAGTGGACGAGAACACCGTGACGATCCGCGGCGCGCGCCGCCAGGCCGACGCCATTGCCACGGACCAGTACTACCTGGAGGAGTGCTTCTGGGGGCCCTTCAGCCGGAGCGTCACCCTCCCCTGTCCCATCGACTCCAAGAGGGTCCGCGCCACGTTCAATAAGGAGTGCATCCTCAAGGTGTTCGTCCCCAAGGAAGAGAAGGCGAAGAGTGTGAAGATCAGTGAAGTATGAGAGGAGTGTCACCCCGAGCTCCGTCGAGGGGTGATTTGATGTCTAGAACGCATGCCCTGAGAGACGTGCCATGGTTCGGCGGGGCTCACCATGACACCTGCTCTCACTTTCTCTTCTTCCTCGTCCCTTTCTTCGGGCTCTTCTTTTGAAGGACGTCCAGCCTGGCCTTCACTTCCCCGTGCAATTCGCGGAGGGAATCCAGCACCTCCGGTCCCCCCATGTACCGCCAATCCGCCTGGGCCAGGAGCCTCTGGAACGTCCGGATGTCGCTGATGAGCTCCGCGCGGAGCGTAGGGCTGCGCAAACCGTTATCGAGCGAGGTGATGAACTTGGTCTGCAATAGGTAGAGCGTGTGTACGCGTTCCAGTGCGACGTCGGAGAGGCTCATGGGAATGTTGGTATGGATGTGAAATTCTTGGACATTGTAGCGTTTTGCGGGCTTCCCGTCAAATGCTACGCTTTCCCCTGCCATGTCCATCGTTACGAAGACCGGCGATAACGGCGAAACGGGATTGGTTGGCGGCAGCCGCATCCCCAAATCGGACGTGCGCCTGCATGCGTACGGGACGGTGGATGAGCTGAACGCGACGCTGGGGATGGTCCTCGCGGAACCCGGTTTGCCTCCTCCTCTCAAGGACCAACTGACCGAAGTGCAGCACCTGCTCTTCCGACTTGGAGCCGACCTTGCTTCGCCGATGGACGTGAAGAACACGAAGAGGATCGAGGCGGTCCACACGAAGGAATTGGAAGAATGGATCGCGCACCTTGAAGAGACGCTCCCTCCCCTCACCTTCTTCATCCTCCCGGGAGGATCCAAGGCCGGGAGCGCCCTCCACCTGGCGCGCACCGTGTGCCGCCGCGCCGAACGGCGGGCCGTCGCCTTATCACAAACATCGAGCGCAGGCGTTCGGCCTGCGGACGAAGTGAGCCCTCAGGCACTCATCTTCCTCAACCGGCTGGGCGATTACCTGTTCCTGGCGGCGAGGTATGCGAACCGCAAAGCAAGCATTAAGGAAGTGGGGGTTGAATACTGAGCAGAGCCGAAGGGCGGCGCGGATGATGAACCATGAAGCGGGGGTGGAGGAGATGCAAGTGCAGTACTGATTGTGATTTTCGACGCTTACGGAAGCCATGTCCCCGCATGCGGAACCGATGTCCTTGCATAGCACAAAGGTGAAAGGCACCGTATTGTCACTTCCCTCATTCACCATGGATGCAGAACCCCTCAGCCCCTTGCAAGAACTTGAAATATTTCCTATTCCTCTCTTACAGGAAATCGAGAGGCGACTTTCGGTAGTACGGCGCAAATTCCAAGATCTTGCGGCTACTGCAGCACAGGCAAGGCATCCTGACGGTGACTCTTTTCTTGTTGAATTACAGGATATTGATGAGGCCGAGAGACAATTGTTTCCTCCCGCCTCTCCCCAGGCAGAGATCCTGACGCACTTTCAAGTTGTATTGGCTGACGTGGCAAAAGCCTATGCGAGAGTGGAGGGACGGCAAGATCCTACGGAGGAGGACACGCAGCGTGCCGGCAAAGATCTTCTCTTAGAATGCGAATGGTTCCGATGGAATGTGAAAATCACGATGGCCAGAAATTGAGCGCGAGGAGCAGGAGGAAGAACGCTGTAAGCGGCGCGGCGACTGCCACGGCGAGCATGCGTGCTTTGCCCTCTGCCGGACGGACGCTCTGGTACAGGCTGATCCCCGCGTAGAGGACGGCGGAGAGCGCCAGGGGGAGATCGGCTACTTGCATCCACCACGCCGGCCAGTTGCCGCCCACACCGTTACGGAAGAGGACCGCCGCCACGAAGAACGACGCCCCCAGGACGTAGAAAGCGACTGCGGCCGTGGCACGGAACGTGCGGAGCATGGGGTGATTGTACCTCTTTAGATTGAACCGCGCTTCTCCCGTTTCTGCACCGTGAGCCTCTTGCGGCCCTGCGAGCGCCTGCGCGCCAAGACCTTGCGGCCGTTCTTGGTCTTGCTCCGGGTGCGGAACCCGTGCTTGCGGAGGCGCTTGCGCCATTTGAACTTGTTGAGCATCGGGCAGAGGGTAGCGGCTGTTGAGCAGTTGCACAAGAGCGTACACTTCCCTCCATGTTCACGGTCACTCGCCTCCCTTCCCAACTCCCCGTCCTCACCGCACCCTCGGAGAGCACCGCCTCGGTGACGGTATTGGTGTTCGCGGGGGCGGGATCCCGCTACGAGACGCAGAAGGAACGGGGGATCAGCCACTTCCTGGAACACATGTTCTTCAAGGGGGGGAAGAAGTTCCGCACCACGCGCGACGTGAGCGCGGCCATCGACGGCGTGGGAGGGGACTTCAACGCCTTCACGGGCAAGGAGTACGCCGGGTATTACGTGAAGGTGGCGGCCGACCACGTGCGCATGGCCTGCGACGTGATCAGCGACATGCTCCTCCACGCTTCCTTCCCGCCGGAGGAGATCGAGAAGGAGCGCGGCGTGATCATGGAGGAGGAACGGATGTACCAGGACACGCCCATGTACCGTTCGGGGTGGGATTTCGAGGAGCTGCTCTTCGGCGACCACCCGCTGGGGTGGGACACGATCGGGACGGAGGAAGTGATCCGCGGGGTCAAGCAGGAGGATTTCCTCCGCCACCGCGAGGCGCTCTACGCCCCCAGGAACCTGGTGGTGACCTTCGCCGGCAAGATCGGCGCCCCCTCCGCCATGGCGCTGGCCGGTGAGTTCTTCGCGCCGCTGGCGGGGTCGCAGAAGCCGCACTTCAAGCCCTTCGCCAACTTCGGGGCGAAGCGGGTGTTCCTCCGCACCAAAGCCACGGAGCAGGCGCACCTGGTGATGGGCGTGCCGGGCGTCTCCGCCCTCCACGAGGACCACTTTACGCAGAAGCTCCTCGGGGTCATCCTCGGCGGCAACATGAGCTCCCGCATGTTCCTCAACGTGCGCGAAGCCAAGGGGCTCTGCTACTACATCGCCACGGACGTGGACAGCTACCTGGACGCCGGCGCCCTCTCCACCCGCGCGGGCGTGGACCAGAGCCGGCTCCATGAAGCGATCGAGGCCATCAAGAACGAGTACCTGCGCGCCGCCGGGAAGGGAGTGACGGAGGAGGAGCTCATCCGCGCCAAGGCGTACCTCAAGGGCAAGATCACGCTCTCCCTGGAGGACAGCGAGGAACGCGCGCACTTCTACGGCAAGCAGCAGCTCCTCTACCCCAAAACGCGCGACATCCCCGAGTACTTCGGCGAGATCGACGCCGTCACGCTCCCCCGCGTGAACACCCTCGCGGAACGCTTGCTCCGCCCGCAGGAATTCCGCCTCTCCGTGATCGGCAAGGAGAATGACGCGGGAAAATTGGAAAAACTCCTCACCTAATGAATCGCGGCGTAGTCCTGGGCGAAGCCCGCCCGGCCGTCGGCCGATTCGGACGGGCCGAGGGACGAAGCCGGATGGAGAAGCTCCTGAAGTAACACTGCAACGAAGAGAGGCATCGTCAACCCTTTCCTGTAACCCCTGCGCCACTTCGTCGTCTGTACAAACGCGCAAGCAGTGAGGCGCGTTCCTCCCCACTTCCCATCATGAAGATGAAGCATGTCCTTCCTGTCGTTGCGGCCGTTGGTGTGATAGGCACCATTGCCGCGGCGGGGAGGGCGATGGGCTGGAAGAGGAGGAACGGGCACATGGCGAAGAAGCGCCCCGGGGCCCAAGGCCCCGCGGTCCAACAGAGAAGCTGAATCTCCGTGACGATAGGTGAAGGAAATGGGGGGCGCAGGGGTGCGCCCCCAACGGCAAAGTGAAACTTGCGGTCTTCCGTAATGGGGTAAGCGTTTCCGCGTCATCCCAAGCGTTCGAACCGGCTCTCCTTCCCCTCCGCCGCCATGTTTCCCCGCACTGTCCGCCCCGCAGCCGCGCTTGCGGTTTTCTCTTTCCTGGTTCCCCTCGCGGCGGCGGAATCGACCGTGCATTCGACGGTGACGCAATCCGTGCGCGTGGAGCAGAACGGGGTGGTGCGCGAGGAAACGCGCACTTCTTCGATGGAGATGGGACGGTGGATGACGCAGTGCGAAAGCGCCTTGGGGGAAGGCCACGCTTCCTGCGCCGTGGACGGCGCGCTGGGGAAGTTCCTGGAGCGTCGCATGCGGATGAAGACGGAGAGGCTTTCGAAGGTATTCGACCGCTGGATGAAGCGCATGGAGCGCCGGGCGATGAGGGGTGCGGTTCTGTACCGATGACACAGACGGGGAACGGGGGCCGG
>CAYHOS010000011.1:0-38423 GCA_964358505.1 uncultured Candidatus Peribacteria bacterium | reverse complement strand
CTCACGAAGTCTTTACTTCCCACCTCCGTGTTGCACTTGGAGCTTGAGACCAGCTGCTCAAAGCACGTGAAGAATTGCCGATGTACGCAGACGTGCAGGCTCACCGCCGAGGAATTGGAGACGCAACTCACAACCATTGTAGAGGCTGCGGAGTTACCGGAGGCCATCGTCGAGTGGTCTTTGGATCAGCTCAAGCTTTCCCAGGAAGACACGCAGAAAGACCAGGTACGGGGATTGGATGGATTGCAGGAGAAGCATAAGAACATCCTCCAGAAGCGCAGCAGCCTGATTGACCGTCAGCTTGAGACGGCAACGCGGCTGCCGGAGGACATCTACCAGGAGAAGCTCCAGCAGCTCTCTAACGAGGCCCAGGGCTTACAGGGCAAGATACGGGACTTTGAGGCGCACTCCTCGCAGTGGGCGCTGGATATCTCCAAAGCCGTTTCCTTCACGGAGAAGTTGCAAGAGAGATTCGCCCACGGATTGGATGAGGAAAAACTCGAAATCCTACAGCGCCTCGGACAGACGGTTGAACTGAAGGACGGAGAGCTGACTTTTACGTTGCGGAAGCCATTCCAGGCACTGGCGGATGGTCGAAAGAAGCTCGAAGGCGCACTCGGTACGGTTGAACCGCTCCAGTGCGGCCTCCGGAACGTACGAAAAGAGGTTCTGGAGGTCATGAGTACACTTTGGTGGGCCAGGATGGAGTTGAACCATCGACCGCCGGTTTATAAGTCCGGTGCTCTAACCGACTGAGCTACTGGCCCGGTGATGTGAAAAGGTGCAGTATGCGGGATGCTGCGTAGAGTCGGTTAACAGACCTATGCTACTGCTTGGACATCATTTGGCCAAGATAGCTTGATGGGGATACTGCACTTCTATGGTATACACTCTTGCGGTATGCCCACCGACTCCGACGCCCTCCGGTACCACGCCCAAACACCCGCGGGAAAGATCTCCATAGCGCCCACCAAACCCCTGCAGACGTGGAAGGACCTTGGGTTGGCCTATACGCCCGGCGTCGCCGAACCGGTGCTGGCGATCGCGGCGGACCCGGAGGCGGCCTACGCGTACACGTCCAAGGGGAACCTGGTCGCGGTCATTTCCAACGGGACGGCGGTCCTGGGGCTGGGGAACACCGGGGCGCTGGCGAGCAAGCCCGTGATGGAGGGGAAGGCCGTCCTCTTCAAGGCGTTCGCGGGGGTGGATGCCATCGATATCGAAGTGGAGGAGCGCGATCCCGCAAAGCTCATCGAGATCATCGCGGCCATAGCGCCGTCGTTCGGGGGGATCAATTTGGAGGACATCAAGGCGCCGGAGTGCTTCATCGTGGAGGAAGAGCTCAAGAGGCGGCTGCGCATCCCCGTTTTCCACGATGACCAGCACGGGACGGCCGTGGTGGTGGCAGCGGCGCTGGAGAATGCGCTTCTGCTGCAGGAGAAGGCAATGGAGAGCATCAGCGTGGTCATCAACGGGGCGGGAGCCGCGTCCATCGCCATCGCGCGGTTCCTCATCGGCATCGGCCTGCCCAAATGGAAGCTCGTCCTCTGCGATACCAAGGGCGTTGTGTACGAGGGCAGGCAGGAGAACATGAACGAGTACAAGAAGCAGTTCGCGTCCCCAACCCCCTCACGCACGCTCACGGACGCTCTCCGAGGGGCAGACGTCTTCATCGGCGTCTCCGCGGCCAATGCAGTCACGCCGGAGATGCTCAAGGGAATGGCGAAAAAGCCCATCGTCTTTGCCATGGCGAATCCCGATCCGGAAATCCCCTACGGCACGGCGAAGCAAGTCCGTCCCGATGCCGTCGTCGCAACGGGGCGCAGCGACTTCCCCAACCAGGTGAACAACGTCCTCTGCTTCCCCTTCCTCTTCCGGGGGGCGCTGGACGCGCGGGCGTCCTCCATCATCCAGGAGATGAAGCTTGCGGCGGCAAAGGCCATCGCGGCGCTTGCGCGGGAACCCGTACCCAAGGGGGTCTTGGAAGCGTATGGCCTTACGTCACTCGCTTTCGGGCCGGAGTACATCCTCCCAAAGCCCTTCGATCCGCGGCTGCTATCCAGCGTTGCGCCCGCCGTGGAGCAGGCGGCGAAGGCAAGCGGAGCCGCGCCAATGGAATCCCGATTGGGACGCGATATACGTATGGCACTTAAAGAAAAATAGGGTTTTGTATTCGTCAACGCAGTTTCTCCACGAAAGCCTTGGCCTCCTTCTTGCCGGTCACTTCCTTGCGCACCTGCGCGTCGTGCAGGAGCTTGAGGATTTCCCCCACCCTCTCACCCGGCGGCAACCCCAATATCCCCATCACTTCGTCACCCGTGAGGAGGGGCCTGTGGGGGCGGGGGTTGCGGTCCAGGAACGCGTGGTAGTCGGCGAGGATCTTCTCCAGAAGGCCGTAGTCGGCAGGCTCCGTCCCCGCAATGTCCAGGCGGAACACGCGCAGGAGCTCCGGGAACCAGGGATGGAAGTACCAGTGCGCCTTGCGCTCCTCGCCGATCTCGAAGAACGTGAGCATCATCATGTGGTGCTTGATGAGCCAGGAGACCTTCTCCGTCCTCTTGCCCGGGAGCCGGAGGCGGCGCAGGGCTTTATCTGCGATCTCCGCGGATATCGTGGCATGGTGGTCGAAGCGGATCCTCTCCTTGAGGGAGAACGTCTCCACCTTGCCGGCGTCGTGGAAGAGCACGGCGAGGCGCACGTCCCGGTTGTCCTCCTCCTGGAACGACGCCAGGCACTTCATGGTGTGCTCCCATACGTCCCCTTCCCGATGGAAGTCCGCGGGCTGCGGGATTCCCTTGCAGGCATAGAGCTCCGGGAGCATGTACGTGAGCAGGCCGGTCTCCCACAGGTCCTCCAGCGCGCGCTCCGGGTGGCGCGAGGACAGCATTTTCTCCAGCTCCTCCAGCATGCGGCTGCCGGAGAGGGCTTCGATGAGCCGGGCTTCCTCCTGAAGCGCACGGTACGTCTCCGGATGGTACTGCCCTACCAGGTGCGCGCGGAACCGCACGGCGCGCAGCATCCGGAGCGCATCGTGCTTGATTCGAACGCCCGGATCTCCGATGAATCGGATGAGGCGCTCCTTCAAGTCAGCTTCGCCTTGATAGGGGTCGTAGACCTCGCGGGAGATGGGGTGCCAGTAGATGGCGTTGATGGTGAAGTCGCGCCTCTTGGCGTCCTTCACGCGGTTGCCGAAGACCACGGATTCGGGGTGCCTGCCGTCCGAAGCCTCGTCATCCTCGCGGAACGTGGTGACTTCGAACAAGTCGTCGCCCACCGGCACACGAACGCTCCCGAACCTCTCCCCCACCCTGTCGCACCGCTTGAACAGGCCGCAGATCTGCTCCGGGCGCGCTTCCGTAGCCACGTCGATATCCTCCGGAATCTCTCCCAGCATCATGTCGCGGATCCCTCCCCCCACCCACCACGTATCGAAGCCGGCATCGAAGAGTTTCTCCGCCACCTTGTACGCGCGTTCGCCTTGGGGGGTAGAGAGGGCCTTGGCGATGATGTCCTTGGGGGGAGCCATGCGATGAGTATATCGGATACTTCATGCGCTATACTATCAACGTGCTCCTCTTCGCAACCGCTGGATCACCTTCCACCACCCCTCTCCCCGGTGGTACGGTGGAAGGTTTGCGGGAAGCCCACAGGCTCGGGGTATCGGCAATGGAGATCGAGTGGGTGCGGAACGTCCCTGTCTCTCAGGGGAGGATGGAGGAGATCCGGTCAGTCGCGGAGGGGTTGGGGTTGGCGCTCACGGTCCATGCGCCCTACTACGTCAATTTAAACTCTCCGGAGAAAGCGACGCTCGCGGCCAGCAAGACGCGCGTGCTCAGGGCGTTGGAAATGGCGGAGACCGCCGGAGCCGTCTCCGTATGCGTCCATGCGGCATTCAATCTGAAGATGGAACCGGAAAAGGTGTACGGGAACGTCACCAAAGCCGTCGGGGAGATCATGGAGAAGAAGGCGCAGCTCTTTCCGCACGTGAACCTGGCGCTGGAGACAATGGGAAAACATGCGCAGTTCGGGACATTGGAAGAGGTGTTGCGCATCAGCAAGGAATACGGCATCTATCCCTGCGTGGACTTCGCGCATATCCACGCGCGGTACCAGGGGAAGTTCAACACGGCGGCGGAATGGGACGCTCTCTTAGACCACTATCAAGAAGCTCTGGGGAAGGAGGCGTTGCGGGAAATGCACATCCACTACTCCGGCATCAACTACGGGCCGAGCGGCGAGAGGAACCACCTGCGGTTGGAACAGAGCGACGCCAACTGGAAGGATTTCCTTCGCGTCCTTAAGAAGCGGAAGGTCGGGGGCATACTCGTCTGCGAATCACCGGAGTCGGAGAAGGACACGTTGTTGATGCAGAAGGTATATCAATCTCTCCCTTGAATAGTCAAGGAATGATGATGTCGTAGCCATAGAAGGCATAGGTGGATCTGGTACAGTGGATCCGTTCTTCCCTTCTTCTCCCCCCATGACCAACATCGCCATCAACGGTTTCGGGCGCATCGGGCGGCAGGCGCTGCGCATCATCATCGAGGAGCATCCGGACCTCCGCGTGGTCGCCATTAACGACTTGAGCGACGGCCCCACGCTGGCGCACCTCTTCGAGTACGATTCCACGTACGGCAACTTCGAGGCGGATGCGGAGTTCAAGGACGGCAAGCTGGTGACGAAGCACGGCACCATTCCCTTCACCGCGAGCAAGGACCCTTCCCAGCTCCCGCACAAGGACATGAAGGTGGATATCGTTCTGGAATGCACGGGGCGGTTCACCAAGCGGGAGGACGCGGCGTTGCACCTCAAGGCCGGCGCCAAGAAAGTGATCATCTCCGCGCCAGCCAAGGACAAGGTGGACGGCACGTTCGTCATGGGCGTGAACAACGAGACGTACGATCCCAAGACCATGCATGTGGTGAGCAACGCCTCCTGCACCACCAATTGCCTGGCGCCGATGGCCAAGGTCCTCCACGACGGCTTCGGCATCGCGTACGGGCTCATGACCACCATCCACAGCTACACCAACGACCAGAACCTCCTCGACCTCCCGCACAAGGACCTGCGCCGCGCGCGCGCCGCCGCCATCAACATGGTCCCCACGAGCACGGGCGCGGCCAAGACGATCGGCCTGGTGATACCGGAACTCGACGGCAAGATGAACGGCATCGCCGTGCGCGTGCCCACCCCCACGGGGAGCATCACCGACCTCACCGTGGCGCTGAAGAAGGAAGCCACGGCAGAGCAGATCAACGAAGCGTACGAGAAGGCGGCGTCAGGACCGCTCAAGGGCATCTTGGGCGTGGAGAAGCGCCCCCTCGTGCTCCAGGACTTCGTGGGTGATCCCCGCAGCTGCATCATTGATGCCGCACTCACCAAAGTGATCGGTGGTTCGACGGGGCTCACCACAGGGCACCTTGCCAAGGTCTTCGGCTGGTACGACAACGAGTGGGGGTATTCGTGCAGGATTGTCGAACTTGCACGGTACATGGGAGAAAAACTCTGATTCTCGTGCTACTGTCACACGGAAAGACCCTGAGCGAGTCCCAAAGGGACGAGCCGAAGGGTCGAGCTGGCGGAGTATATGGGGAAAGGGAGTGTATGTTGTGAGATGGGATTACTTCCTCTTCCCCTTCTCATCCTCATCCACCACTTCGGCATCCACCACTTTCTCATCCTTCTTCTCCCCCTTCGCTGACTCTTTTTGGGCAGCCTCATACACCACCTTCCCGATCTCCCGCGCCGCCACGCCCAGTTCCTCCAATGCCTTCTTGATCTGATCCAAGGAGGCGTTCTCGTCCTTGAGGATGTCGCGCAGGGCGTTCATCTTGCTGTTCACGTCCTTCTTCACGGCATCCGGGATCTTGGCGTCGTGCTCGCGCATCTGCTTCTCCAGCGTGAAGATCAAAGCATCGGCCTGGTTGCGCGCGTCGATGGCCTCGCGCCTCTTCTTATCCTCCTCGGCGTGCAGCTCCGCGTCCTTCTGCATCTTCTCCACTTCCTCCTTGGAGAGCCCCGTGGAGCCTTGGATGGTGATGTGCTGCTCCTTGCCCGTCCCCTTGTCCTTGGCCTTCACGCTCAAGATGCCGTTGGTGTCGATGTCGAAGGTCACTTCCACCTGCGGCATGCCGCGTGGCGCTGCCAGGATCCCGTCCAAAATGAAACGGCCGAGGGACTTGTTGTCCCGCGCCAGCTCGCGCTCCCCCTGCACCACGTGCACTTCCACGGAGGTCTGGTTGTCCGCCGCGGTGGAGAAGACTTGCGCCTTGCTCGTGGGGATCTTGGCGTTCCGCTCAATCAGTTTCGTCGCCACGCCGCCCAGCGTCTCTATTCCCAGCGAGAGCGGCGTGACGTCCACGAGCACGATGTCCTTGTGGATGTCCCCCCCGATCACCCCGCCCTGGATGGCGGCGCCCACGGCCACCACCTCGTCCGGGTTCACGCCCTTGTGCGGCTCCTTGCCGAAGAGTTCCTTGACCTTTGCGACCACGGCGGGCATGCGCGTCATGCCGCCCACGAGCACCACTTCGTCAATGTCCTTCTTCCCCAGTTCCGCATCCTTGAGCGCGTTCTCGCAGGGCTTCACGGTGCGTTCGACCAAGTCGGCGACGAGCGATTCCAGCTTGGCGCGCGTGAGCTTGAGGTTCAGGTGCTTGGGGCCGGTGGCGTCCGCGGTGATGAAGGGGAGGTTCACCTCCGTCTCGGTGGCCGAGGAGAGCTCGATCTTGGCCTTCTCCGCGGCTTCCCGCAGGCGCTGGATGGCGATCTTGTCGCTCTTCAAATCAATCCCCTGGTCTTTCTTGAACTCGTGCATCAGCCATTCCATGATCACTTGGTCGAAGTCATCCCCTCCCAGGTGCGTATCGCCGTTCGTGGAAATCACTTCGAAAACGCCGTCGCCCAGCTCCAGCACGGAGACGTCGAACGTGCCGCCTCCCAGGTCGTACACGACGATCTTGTGCGCCTTGTCCCCCTTGTCCAGCCCGTAGGCGAGCGCGGCGGCCGTCGGTTCATTAATGATGCGTACAACCTCCAGCCCCGCGATCTGCCCGGCGTCCTTGGTGGCCTGGCGCTGGGAATCGTCGAAGTACGCGGGGACGGTGATCACTGCCTTGGTGACGGTGGTCCCCAGGAACGCCTCGGCGTCCCTCTTGAGCTTCTGGAGCACCTTGGCGGAAACTTCCTGCGGCAGCATCTCCTTCCCATTCACGACGATCACGGCGCGCCCCTCCTTCCCTTCCTTCACCTCAAACGGCACGCGCTCCGATTCCACCTTCACTTCATTGTAGCGGTGGCCGATGAAGCGCTTGGAGGAGAACACGGTGTTCTTGGGGTTGGTCACTGCCTGCCGCTTGGCGGCGATGCCCACAAGCACTTCGTTGTCTTTGAACCCCACCACGGAGGGTGTCACGTTGCTCCCTTCCGCGTTGTGTATCACGGCCGGCTGGCCGCCTTCAACGACCGCTACACAGGAGTTTGTTGTACCGAGGTCAATACCGATGATTTTTGACATAGAGATGAATGAAGAATGTAGAATGAGTGATTGAAGAATGTCAGCAGATTAGCACTCAACATATTAGAGTGCCAGTACCCATATCGTCAAGGTGGATTTCACTGTACGATACGGACATGGAAAAGCAGAATGTCATCCGGGAGAAATCCTACACATTTTCGCTCGATGTTGTCCGTTTCTGTAGCGATGTTCTCATGAAGCAGAAGAAGGAATATGTCACCGGTAAGCAATTCCTGAAGTCAGGTACAAGTGTTGGGGCAAATGTTGCAGAAGCGGTCAGTGCGCCGAGTAAGAAGGATTTTGCGCATAAGTTGAGTATCGCTTTGAAGGAAGCTCGCGAAAGTCATTTTTGGCTCTGTCTCATCAAGGATGCCAATATTGTTGAGCAGACAAGGATGAGCTCTCTCTTTGCGCAAGTTGATGAGATCATTGCTTTACTTACAGCCATACTGAAAACCACTCGCATTTCACTGGAATAATTGCTTTCATACTACATTCTTCATTTATCATTCCAAATTCTACATTCTACATTCTAAATTCTACATTCCCATATGTTCCTCGATGAAGCTACCATTACCGTGCGCGGAGGGAACGGGGGGAGAGGCGCCGTGAGCTGGCGGCGGGAAAAGTACGTGCCAAAAGGAGGCCCGGATGGCGGCGATGGCGGCCGCGGCGGCGACGCGTACATCATGGCGGACGAGAACACGGATACGCTGAGCGATTACATGTCGCGCAAGAAGTTCGAGGCGAAGAAGGGCGACTTTGGCAAAGGGCAGCACAAGGGGGGCAAGGACGGGGAAGACATCATCCTGCTGGTGCCGCCTGGAACGGTCGTCACGGCCCTTCGACAGGCTCAGGGTGACATGCAAGGAGATGTTATGGGCGAGCTTGTGGAGCACGGGGATAGGCTTCTCGTTGCGCACGGCGGGCGGGGAGGATACGGCAACGCGCACTTCAAGAGTTCCGTGCGGCAGCAGCCGGACTTCGCGGAACTGGGGGAACCGGGAGAAGAGAAGATGGTGAAGATGGAACTCAAGCTGGTGGCAGATGTGGGCATCATCGGGTACCCCAGCGTAGGGAAATCCTCCCTCATCGCCGCCATGTCCGCGGCGAGGCCGAAGATCGCCCCTTACCCCTTCACCACGCTCGTCCCCAATCTCGGCGTCGTGGCCGTTTCCGGCCGCTCGTACGTCGCCTGCGACATCCCCGGGCTCATCGAGGGTGCGTCGGAGGGGAAGGGCCTCGGCGACGCGTTCCTGCGCCACATCGAGCGCTGCGGAGTGCTCCTCCACCTGCTGGATATCAGTAAGGCGCTCCGGGAAGGAGAGGAGCCCGACGCGAATGTGCTCGTGGAGGATTACCGGGCGATACGGAAGGAATTGGAAACCTATTCCCCCACCCTCTCGCGCAAGCGGGAGCTGGTTCTGCTCAATAAGACCGATCTGGTGGGGAATGACGCCACGGCGTTCGTGAAAGCGTTGAAAAAAGCGAAGATCACGGTGATGGCACCCATTTCCGCGGCGACGCGTCACGGCGTGGATGGCCTGAAGAAAGCGCTTCTTCCCATTGTCCTGGAGGAGCGGGAGAAACGGGTGGAGGAGCGGCTGCAGTCGGCGGAGGAAGAACGGAAGAAGCTCCCCGTCCTGCGCCCGCACCTCGTGTCATCGCGCATGGGAGCCTACCGCATCGAGAGGATGAAGGACGGGAGCCTGAAGGTGAGCGGCCAGCGGCTGGAGCAGTTCACGGTAATGACGGACTTCGGCAACGAGGGGGCGGTGCGAAGGTTCCAGAATGTCATCGAACGCGTAGGCCTCAAGAAGGCGATCGCGAAGATGTGGGATGGTGAGTCGCCGGTATGTATCGGCGAGAAGAGAGTGGAGGAGTTCCTATGATTCAACCTCGCGCGGAGCCATGGGTTTGAACAATCCGTTATCGGGGAGGTAATGGCCGTATCCATCATGAGCGGCGGGGATTCTTCCCTTCGATCTCAACATCACTTCGGTGGCGCGACGCACAGCGTTCATCTGTTCCCACGCTTCGCGGGAGAGGACAGGTACGGGCGATTTGATGGTATCGGGGTTGTCAGAGAATGTTTCCATGGCGATGATGGGGGATGATGGTGGCCCAGGCCAGAGTCGAACTGGCTACGCCTGCCTCTTCAGGGCAGCGCTCTACCGATGAGCTACCGGGCCACAGGGATCAGACAGGGGAAGTATAGGAAATTTGGTCCACCTTCTCAATACGCAATTGCGGGGAGAATGGGGTGGATTTTCTGCCATAGGTTTGTACAATTTGTCAGCCCTCCTTCGCTGAAGCTTCGGAGGGCAAAGGATCTTGCGACTCGCTTCGTTGCTCCGCTCCTTGCTCGTCTGCAATTCACCTTTGGGGCTGTAGCTCAGCTGCCTAGCCCCGCTCCGCGGGGCGTAATAGAAAAGGCGCTGCGCGGTACGTTCCTTCACCCTTATTTCATCCATCTGGGGCTGTAGCTCAGCTGATAGAGCGCTGCATTCGCATTGCAGAGTTCACGGGTTTAAATCCCGTCAGCTCCACCAACCTTCGCGCAGCTAAGGTTGTCCACCGTAGCCCCGAAAGGAGCGGAGGTGGACGGATTGCACGCAGTCGCTGCGGCTACGGTTGGCAGGCCATTCTGCTCTATTTACGCGCTATGTGGCATTATGCTGACTGTCCCGGAGTCTGGATCGTCGCTTGCGCGACGGGGATGGGCGCGGGGGGTGGGATGGTAGCCGTGGTGGGCGCGGGTGACGCATCGATGAGCTCGTCGAAAGTCACGCTCGCCTTGTTCGCGTCCGTCTCGAACTTGGAGATCACATCGCCGTGCTCCTGCATGCGCCGCGCGGAGCGGAAGATGCGGCCCAGTAACCAGCTGCCGCCGATGAAGTACAGGGCGATGACGAAGGACAGGGGAAGGGCGGCGTTCTGGCCGGGCATGAGGAGCAGGACGTTGCGGAAGAAACCGGCGTGGATGGCGCCCGGCGTGCGGAGGAGGTCGAGGAGACCCATGGAGTAGTTGAACGCGCCGTGGAGGAGCACGGCGTACAGGATGCCGCGGATGTACTGCACATGCTTGAACGTGGCTTCCGCATTCATGTACAGGAGGCCGTGGATCAGGCCGAGCACGGGGTGGAGCTTCTGGTCGCTGAACTGCTTCTCCAGCCCCGGAGAGGCGAAGAGCGCCACGCCGATGTGGTAGGTGGAGACGGTGGTTGCCAGCACGTGCACGAACGCCACCACGAAGGAGCGGCTGATCATGGTCCCCAGGAGGCGCAGGAAGGAATCCAGGTTCTGCTGCTGCGTAAATTGCCACACGGCATCGATGAAGAACGTGGGGTTGAGCATGTTCTCCGCCACGCTGAATCCCACGCTCACCAGGATGCCGGCGATGAGCATCTCCGTGAGGGAACGGGAGAACGGGGCGCTCCCACGCCGCACGATCCAGGCCTTGCTCCCCTCCTCCAGGAGGGCGAGGAGGAGGAAGATGACCATCTGCGTCACGAGAGTCATCTGGATGAGCGAGAGGTCGCCGAAGACCTGGCGGTTGAAGAAGAGGGTCGCCGAGGACGGGATGCTCCGGAACGTGACGCTGGCGATGAAGAAGTTCACCACGGTGACGTTCTCCACGAGGACGTTATAGAGCACGATGGGCGCGGTGGAGAGGATGCCGCCGAGGAAGGAGAGGAGGACGAAGTTCATCCGGCGCACGCTGCGGAGGATGAGGAAGGCGCACAGCATGAGCGCCGGGAGGCTGCTCAAGAGGACGGCGATGAGGTACGTCTGGAGCGTGGCGGAGGTCTCGTCCCGCAGGGAAACGTACTGCAGCCAGAAGACGGAGGTGGCGATGAGCGCCGCCTTCACGCCGGGGTGGCCGGGGCTGAAGAGGAGCTTCCACGCCAAGACGATGCATGTAAGGGCAAGAGCGAGGATGAAGGGGTCGTGGCGCGCTTCGGCGCTGGAGAATTCCGCATGAGCCATTATGAGGACCCACGCGAAGAGCGTGGCGGCAAAGAACGCAACCGTGTAGCGATAGCGCATGGTGATTGCGCCCCTGCGTATGTCGTAGAGGACGGAGGAGAGTCCGATGAACGCGGCGAGCGCGAGGGCGATGAGGAGCGTCTGCGGCCGCAATCCCCACTCCTTCGCGAACGCCGTCATCACGGAATCCAGGAGCGCGATGTCCGCCGCCCATGCGATGCCGAGAAGGATGGGCGGGAGGAGGCACCACTTGCCGTAGCGGGCGATGATGCCACCCATGCCCACGGCAGCCAGAGCCGCGAGGAGGATAATGCCGACGTCCTGCTGTTTGAGGATCTGCAGCCACAAACCTTCGATGGTCCACAGGTACCGAACGAAGAGCAGGACGCATACGGCGAGAAGAGCCGCGAGCGTGCGGAACCGGAGCACCTTCGACGTGCCGCCCCGCAGGAGAACGGAACGCGAGGCCTCGCTGACGCGGAACATAGGCAGCATGCCCGACCACACGCTGTGGAGGAGCAGGGTGAGGGCGGCGACGAGGAGGAACGTATCTATGCTCATTTCTGTATCTGTTATGTTTATGAAAGGACATTGTACCATATATTCTCGTCAGAGTGAATCGATGGAAGGGGCGTGTTTTGATGCCGTGAGGAACAGTGTGACTTTCTCACATACTGAGAATGTGGTATAATAGTTGATATGTCCATACGGCAATCCGAATGGGTTCTCAGGGGCGTTCGTTGGGGCAGTATGGCTCTCGCGTTCATTGCCTTCACGTTCCTCCTCTACGCATTCATCGAATTGCTGCGCTTTGCGAATATCCTTCCCCGGCCCGTCGTGTGCGTGGGGACGTCGTGGGAATGCGGGATGACGCAACAGACCATGGAAGCACTGCCGGGGCACGGGAAGTTCATCAACACCGTCACCTACAGGAAGGATCCGCCCGCGAATCTCGCCGGTTACACCAGTGCGCGCGGTGATATGTGGATCTCCGCCAAACTGGAGGACGTCCAAAAGCGGACGCTCCTCATCCACGAGTACGGCCACGTGGTGGATTTCTTCCACTTTACGGGTAAGCCTCGCGGGGTAACGTCGCCGTTCACCGTACGCTACCTGCCCGTGTTCCAAGGGGATCCCAGCCTGGACTTTTACACGATCTCCTGGGTGAATACCGGCACGCGGAAACCGGGTTCGGCATCCGAGGATTTCGTCACGGAGTACGCGCGGGAGACCGCCGTGGAGGACTTTGCGGAAAGCTACGCCTACTACGTGGTGGCCAAGAAGTCGTTCGAGCAGCGCGCCGCGGCCAATACCGTGCTCAGGGCGAAATTCGATTACGTCAAATCTCTCTTTCCCGTGGAATTCACCGCCGTGGACGTCCATGCATGGAACGGTTCCGTTCCCCTCTCCACCAGGGACCTCTCCTACCAGTGGAACCCCGAGACATAAGGATGGAGGGGGGAGATGCAAGGGAGAGGAGATCTGTCATGCCGCAGGCTCCGTACGCAGGAGGTAGAGTTTGACGTACGTTTTAGCGATGCTCGAAAGCATCCCCATGCGTTCCGCCATACCCCGCACCAAACCGTGTTTCCTCTCCTTTACGATGTGGTCCAAGCCCGTGATGGGAAGGGCTCCCGCGCGTTTTCCAAGCAGGGCGGCGTAGTAATTGAGCGAGAGCTCCACGTCGAAGCCCGTCCGTTCCTCCGCGGGGACGGCGTACCAAAGTTCGCGCGTGAGTGCGCGTTCCCCGCCGATATTGATCTTGTTGGAGAGCGCCTGGATGGGCGGGGGGTAGCGGTCGAGGATGAGCGTGTACATGTCGAAGCGGCCCCTGCGCACGGGTTGGATCAAGGACGTGAGCATGGGGGCGGTGAAGCCGATGAGGTCGGCATCCAGGAACACGAGGATGTTTCCTGTAGCCTTCCGCACACCCGCTTCCATGGCGCTCCCCTTTCCGCTGTTCTCCGGGAGACTGATGACGGAAGCCGAAGTGGAACGAGCCGCATCGACGGTCCCGTCCGTGGATCCGTCATCCACCACGATCACCTCATCCACGAGCGGATGGCGCTCCGCCACCGTGATCACGGAGCGGATGGTCAGTTCTTCCTCAAACGCGGGGATGATGACGGAAACGGTACGGGGATGTTCGCGCATGACTTACGAGACGCGCGGGAGGCGCACTCCTTTCGGCACGGCGTCCTTCACTTCTCCGATAAGTCTTCATTGCGGTCATCATCAGGATCCACTTCATGATCCGTGACGTCATCATCAGGGTCGAAGAGATCGTATGTCCTCCTTCTGGAATGGCTGGTAATGTTCTCCTGTTGGCCTTCGAAATGGGCCAATGCGTCGGGGGTGATCCTCAAGTTGGGAGTATTCCGGGGGGTGGGTGATCCTTCCTGTGGAGACATCGAAGCCATAGAGAAAAGGGTGAAGAGTGGTGGCAGGTTAGTGAATTCCCATCAAAAGTCAAGCCTGTACGTTACGAATAGTTGGCATGTGGCAGCCGATAGCTTCGCATCCGAACAAAGCCGTTCATCCCGTGTAATACGGGTTCCCGCGGCGCGTCTGCACAGGCAGCGTTCAACTTCTCCGGAAGTCCGGACGCATCATCAATTTCTATCCGCCGGTGAGAAACTACCCTCGGCGGAGCAGCGGAGCATTCCGCATCCTGTAAGAGCCGCCGGGTGGCCACAAACAAGCCTTCTGGCGAGGCGGAGGAACGTGGAAAGGGGGGATTCATGGATGGGTCTCCCTTTTCCTTTGTTGTTCCTGGTTGTCTTCACGTCCCTCGTCTACACTACGCCCATGTCCAACGACCCGGCTGTCACGTTCCGGAAGATGGTGAGCGACATCGGGGAACTCACGCCCAAGGAGAGGCTCGTCAGCGCCTTCATCTCCATACGGGATATCCCCTACGGCAGCGCCAACTCCCCCACACCCTTCTCCGTCATCGAGCGCAACCGCGGGACGGCGAAGGGAAAGCACCGGCTCCTCAAGATGGTTCTCACGTCGCTGGGGTATGAGGTGAAGGACTACTGGGCGCGGCATGACTTCCGCGACATGCCCATCAAGCCGTGGCCGAAAGTCCTCGAGCAGTTCAGCAAAGAGACCCTCACCGGCTTCCATGACTTCCTCAAGGTGCGGGTGGGTGTCAAGTGGGTAACGGTGGACGCGACGTTCGACCGCCCACTCGCCAAGCTGGGCTTCCCTGTCCGCGAGTGGGACGGGAATTCGGATGTGGAGCTTCCGGTGGCCGCGTTGGAAACTTTCCCCGTGGTACCGCCCATTGATGATCAAAAGCGAAAGCTCGTCGCGGCGCTGCCGGAGGAGATGCGGGAGCGGCGCAAGCGGTTCCTCAAGACGCTCAAGAAGTGGCTGGAGGAGGAACGCGTGACGCTGGGGTGACGCGGCTTCACGGAAGGCGGCCGGCATTCGTGTTGCTCCAGAACCAGAGCCCGAACCACTGCCAGCTCTTCTCGTAGAACGCGGACACGGGGGAAAGGTCCAACACACCGTCCTGAACGTAGAACGTGCGTACCGCATTCTCCGCGAAGCGGGGTTGCGTCACGGTCCAAACGGCGAGGGGACCGGCGAGGGTGTCAACGTCCAGGGAGCATCCCGAGCCGGATGCGGGGTAGATGCTGCATGCCGTACCGCGCTTCGGCCAGTCCCGCTCGAACGTGGTGGCACGAAGGAGGTACCGGCGCGCCCGGCCGTCCTGGGAAAGGGATGCGTCGAGCGCGATGCGGAAGAACGTGCGGAATGCGTCGTAGGAGTAGTCGCTGCCCCCTTCCTTCCCCGCGTACGGGATGAACGCCCCCGTCCTGCGGTCCAGGGAAACCCAATCGGGCGGGAGGAATGCATCGGGGATATCCCCTACGGGGCGCGCGGATGCGGCTTCCAAATCCTCATACCCCTGCACGATGACTTCCTCCCACGCATGGTCCGGATCATGTGCGGAGAAGAGCCGGTAGGCGTGGGGCGAGAAGTAGGAGGGGTTAAGGGTCAGTTGGGCGGGCGTCGCCGCCCAGTTCCCGGCTGTCAGGTGCCTTCCCTTCGCAGATTCGGCCGTCTCGTTCTCCCAGATGCTGCGGATGACGGGAAGGGCGTCGGCGACGTAGTCTTCCCTCCCCCACTCCTTCCCCGCGCGGAGGAGGAGGTACGCGATGTCCGTATCGGCATCCGTGGCGGCGTTGCCGTCGAGGATTATCAGGATGTCCCCCTGGAGTGCAAACTTCCATTGGAACAGCCCGTCGGGACGTTGAACGTTGAGCTTTGTCCACCTCCATACCGCATCGAATGTCGCGCGGTCCCCCATGAGGAAGGATTGCCAGAGGGCGTACGACTGGGATTCCGACGTCCCTGCGCCCTCCGCATCCACGTAGTACCCGCGCGCGAAGTCGGGCTTCAACCGCCGTTCGTAGAGTGTCCTCAGTTCGCCGGAGACCGATGCCTTGGACACTGTTTCATCCGGCAGCGTCGACTGCTTACCCGGCACCCGCATGGACGTGTACACCGTCTGCGGCTCCCACACCTTTCCGCCGTTGAGCGAGGGGATCGCGTGCGCGTTGTACCCGCGTTCCTCGGCGAAGGACCGGAATGCGTCCTCCGAAAGGCGGTACACCTTCCTGCGCGCGTTCTCGAACGCGAGTGCATAGAACGGCGGAGGTTCCCCACCCATGCCCCACGTGCGGTACACCTGCTCGTACTGTTCCGCCCAAGGATCGGGGGAAGAGGCGGGATTGTGCATCACGATCCACTGCGCGAAGTTCCACGGCTCGCGAAGGGCTTGATCGAAGAAACGGTAGTTCCCTTCGTAGATGTAGCGGCGCAGCGGTATGCCAGCTTCCGCGATGATGGGATCGTTATCCGACCTCGAGAGGAGGATGGAGCCCCCGCGGTAGTGCTCGCGCAGGAAGCGCGCCGTTTCCCGCTGTTCGGGACTGGGGCTGTTCACGTCCCTCCGGATGGTATCGAAACGTTCGGCCAACGCGACGCGCTGGAACTGGAATCCGGAGAAGAGGAGGAGGGCGAAGAGCACGGCGGAACGACCGATTGCGAGGAGGGCGGAGAGGAAGCGGTTCCTTGAAGTTTGCGCGGCGTGGAGCAGTACGAGGGGGGCGAGGATCACGAAGCCGATAAACGTGAGGCCGTACCGGACGTTATTGAAGAAGCCGTAGGGAGGGAGCTCCGGGACGTTGATGATGGTGGAACCCGCGTACTGCGAGGCGATGACGAAGAGGAGGGGGCTGCCGAGGACGAGGAGCGCGGGGATGGAGGACCGGAACGAGCGGGAGAACAGCGTGCCGATGACGGCGCTCGCCAGGGAAGCAAGAACCAGTGGTTTGCCCACCATGTGGTAACTGGCATGGATCGTGTACTGTACGGACGTCGCAACGTTGAGGTGCGCGGGACGGAGATTGAAGGATGGATCACGCAGCCAGCTTCCGCCCATGAAAGTCAGGGGGGAGCCTCCGAAGGCCCAGCTGTAGGCGGTGATGGCGAAGATACCCACCATGGCAACGATGCCGAATATCAGGGCGACCGCCTCCACCCTTGCGTACGGCGCACGATCGCGCAGGAGCGTTGCGAGGAGCATGCCCCCCGTGACGGGCAGGAGGATGAGGCCCTCGTACCGTGCGAGGCAGGAGAGGGAGACGAAGACGCCGGTGGCGATGAGGGCGGTCGTCGTGCGTTCCTTGGCCCAGAGCGTCAGTGCCCACGCCGTCCCGAAGGTCATGGCGAGGGAGAGCACCTCCATCATGGGGACCGTGGCGTAGTAGAGGACGAAGGGATTGAGGAGGAAGAGGAGTGCGGCAGCCATGCTCCAGGATCGGCTCTTCGTGAGCAGGAAGCATGTCCGGTGGAGGAAGACGGCCGCGAGGAACAAGGTGGGGATGAGGACGATGGCGCCGGCGAGGCCGGAAGAGTAGAGGGGGCCGATGGAGGTGAAAGGCGCCATCAGCACGTGGAGAAGCGGAGGCCAAAAGCCGATCTGGCTGATACCCGGCGTGAGGCTGTCGCCGAGGAGGCGCGCGAAATTGAGGTGGGCGTTCTCGTCGATGAGCGATGTCGTGAGGCGGAAGAGGTACGTGGAGAGGAGCACGCCGCTTGCGGCGAGCAGGGTGACGGCGCCGATCACGGCGTCATCAACGGACGGCCACTTGCCGGGAGAACGTGAGCGCATGGGTGGTCATGGAAAGGTGGCTGCCATGACGGGTCTTCTCCCAATGATGCGGGCGGAAGACCATCTGCAGGCCGCCGCGGACGGTGGCGACGGCAAGGAGGATCCAGTACAGCGGCGAGAGGAGGCTGTACTTCACCAGGGCGAAGCGGTGCCTGCGGTACGCGCCCAGGAGGTTGCAGTAGGTGAAGAGGAAATTGCCCGTGACAAAGGATGCCACGGACACGTAGAGCACGGGGCCGGGGAAGAGCTGCTGGATGGTGGCTGCATGGGTGGTCGCCCACGCGAGGAGCAGGAGCCAGAACAGGAGGTTCAACGCATTGACGAGCACGCTCCCCGGGACGGTGATGAGGAACGCGAGGAAGGGTTTCCAGCCGCCGAGTTCGCGCAGCAACCGAACGGGATGGCGGAGGTGGACCATGGAGGTCTGGATGAACCCCTTTACCCAACGGGAGCGTTGGCGCATCCACGAGGTGACACTGCTCGTCGCTTCTTCGTTGCTGAAGGAGTCCAGCAAATCGCACTTGTACCCGTTGCGGCACAGGCGGATACCCACGTCGCAGTCCTCCGTGACGTTGTACGGGTCCCATGCGCCGATATCCGCAAGCGCCGATGTGCGGAAGTGCGTGCTATGGCCGGAGAGCGGCAAGGGGAACCCCAGGTGCTGCAGACCGGGCAAGAAGAGGTCATAGTGGAAGGTGAACTCCGCATTGAAGAGCTTGGTGACCCAGTTCTGGTACGCGTTGTAGTGGTCCAGGCGCGTCTGCAGGCAGGCAACGTCCGGATGGCGGCGGAACGCGGCGACGGCCTTCTTCAGCTGGTCGGGCTCCGGAATGATCTCCGCGTCGTAGATCACGATGAACTCCCCCTGCGCTTCCCGGAAGGCGACGTTGAGGGCTTTCGGCTTCGTCTTGGGGGCAACGTCGGGGAGGAGGACGGTGCGGAAGTGCGGCGGGAAGCCCGCGCGCCGGATCGCCTCCCGCGTCTCCACGTCGTACTCCTCCAGCGTGATCATGATGTCGAGCTTCTCCGTCGGGTAGTCAATGGACGTCATAGCCTGCAGGATCTGGGGGATCACCTCCGCTTCCTGGTAGAGGGGGATGAGGATGGTGTACGTCGGAAGAGCGTCGTCATCGAGACGGAGCAGTTCATCGTCGCTCACCGAGAGGGGGGGATGGTCAATGGCATGACGCAGCACCCAGAGCTTGAAGAGGATGAGGCCGAGGTAGAACGAGGAGATGACTCCCGAAATGAGAATGAGAGGATTGGTGTCCAGGAGAATGCTGCCGATGAATAGGAGCGCAGCCGCGGCGAGTGAACCCACGAAGACCAGGGAAACCGTCTCGCGCCAGACCTGCTGTTTCACGCTGAAGATCTCGGGAAGGAAGAGGAAGTCTTCCGTGTTCTCAAAGCCGCCGGGGAAGTATTCGGAAGGGTGACGGGGGGCGAGGAAAGGGAAGATGTCGGTCACGAGGGTGCGGGTGCGCATCATCAGCGCCCCCCAGGCGAGCGCAAGGCCGTCGCGGATCACGCGCACGTGGCTCGTGCCGCGGAAGCGCTCCTCGAAGACGATGGGCTTCTCCCCGATGCTCCAGCCGATCCTCCGCGATTGGAAGAGGAACTGGTAGTCGAACCCCCAGGCGGACGGGGAGAACGTAACGCCGGTGAGTGCGTCTTTCCGGAACACCTTGAGCCCGGACTGAACGTCGACCGTGAGGGAAAGGAGGAAGCGGCCGAAGACGAGGTTGAAGGTTCTGCTGAAAGCGGAACGGAGGAAGCTCGTACGGCGCCGGGTGCGGCGCGCGACGACGATATCGTACGTGCCGATAGCCTTGACGAGCGTCGGTATCGACTCCGGCGGATACTGGAGGTCCGCGTCGATCATCGTGATGATCCCCCCCTCCGCCACCGCGATGCCTTCCAGGAGCGACTGCAACTTTCCTTTCGTCCCCTGTTTCCGCAACACGCGGCAGCGGAACGGCCACGCGCGCGACAGGAGGTACTCCGCGCTGCCGTCCGTCGAGCGGTCATCCACCACGATGCACTCCGCGCCGTACGGAAGCTTCGCGAACACGCGTTCGAGGCGCCGGAACAGCGCGGGAAGATTTTCCCGTTCGTTGTAGACGGGAATAACGATGCTCAGGAATGTGAACGGGTGGGTTTGCTTCTTCCTCTTCAAGGGTGCGGATCCCATCCGTTTCCCCGGCGCGTAGTGCGGAGACAATCCCAAGGAGCGCGGGGATTCTCGTGTGGGTCTGGACATCTGCAGTGGCGGTGGGAAGCGGCGTTGCCTCTCTTGACGCAAGGATTCCGCGGCGCTTACAGAAGATGAGGAGGAAAATCCGCACGCAAGGCAAGCGCGGGGAAAGCGGTGCGGTGTTCACTGCTTGAGGGAAAGGAAGCATCGATGTGCCGCTTCCAGAAGCGATAATTCCGATGTTTGGTACTGCACGTGAGAATAGAAAACCCGCCATTCTCTTCCAATGACACTTGTGTCATCCATTCATGGCACCTAGGGTCGGCTGTCTTTACCCCCTCCTTGCCATGAGGCAGAATCCCCTGTCTTTTCGTGCGGTGATGGCGGGCTTGCTCGTCCTCTCGCTTGGGTTCATGCAACCGAACGCGATACCGTTGTCGTACGCGAGCGGCGTGCCGGCGGCACTGGACGTATGGTGGCCGACGGACAATGCCGTCATCAGCGGGACGCAACCCTTCAAGGTCATGCTCCAGGACCATGTTGTCCAGGAGTACGAGGCGTACTGGCAGGTGGATGGAGACCGTCTGAACCCCATGACGACGTCCATGGAAGGGTATCCCCATAAGGAGACTTCCGTAGACCTCTCGGGTTGGACGTGGCGCGGTCGCGGTCCGTATACCGTCACCTTCGTTGCAAAAGACGGCGCGGGGACGGTGCTCGCAATGCGCAGCGTGAGGATCGAGAACGGTACCGCGGCCGCTGCTTCCTCCTCACAGGCGTCATCGAGCTCTTCGGTTCCGACTCTCGCACGGCTGAGATTCCTGCGCGGCAGCCGGATCGTGTTCGCAGGCGCGCGTCTCTACGTCAATCCGCAGAACGACGCCTCCCGGCAGGCGGAGGCGTGGAAGACTTCGCGTCCGCAGGACGCGCAGACGATCCTCAAGATCGCAGGGCAGCCGGAGTCCTTCTGGATGGGGAACTGGAACCCGGACATCGCCGGCGATGCGCAGAAGTTCGCGGATCAAGCGCTCCATGCAGGTGCGCTCCCTGTCTTCGTGCTCTACAACATCCCCCGGCGCGACTGCGGCGGGTATTCCGCGGGAGGGGCGAACGGCGGTGACGCGTACCGCGCGTGGGTGCGGGGTTTTGCGGAAGGGGTCGGCAACCGTGCTGCCGCCGTGATCCTGGAGCCCGATGCACTCGCCGGCATGGATTGCCTTTCCACGCAGGACCAGGAGACGCGCATGGCGCTTCTTCGTGAGGCCGTACGGACGCTTCAAGCACAACCCCGCATTGCCGTCTACATGGATGCGGGGCATGCGGCCTGGAAAGGCGCGGACGTCATGGCGGAACGGTTGAAGAAGGCGGGTATCGACGGGGCGGCGGGGTTCTCGCTCAACGTATCCAATTTCGAGACGGATGCGGATTCGATCCGGTACGGGTCAGAGCTCTCGCAGAAGACGGGTGGAAAGCACTTCGTCTACGACGCCGGACGCAACGGCAACGGGCCGGCGCCGGATCGCCAGTGGTGCAATCCCGCCGGACGCGCTTTGGGACGGCAACCGACGTCGGATACGGGCAATGCCCTCGTGGACGCCATCCTGTGGGTCAAGGGACCGGGCAGTTCCGATGGGTCATGCAACGGCGCCCCCCCCGCGGGGCAGTGGTTTCCGGAGTATGCGCTGGGTTTGGCCCAGCGCGCTGCTTGGTAACCTCATAACTCCCTCCTCCTCACGCTATCCCAACCGCTCTTCACCGCGGAGCCCGTGGTGCCGTTGGGGAGGAGGGGCGTCACCTGGAACTCGATGCGCTCGAAGTTGAGCGTAAGGGTATCGAGGGGAATGTCATCCCCCGCCGCGCTCACGGACGCATAGGAGAGCACCGTGACGCCGGAGAGCGTCCATCGCAGGAGTTCCTGCGGCGACTGCCGCGTACGGACCGAGACGATCGCGGAAGGGAGACGGTCGCCGGTCGCCGCCGCCAGGAAGAGGCGCGGGGAGGCGAGGTTCTCGCGCATCACTATGCTGAAGGAGCGCGGGTTGGCACCCGGAGCGTTCCCCTGCCTTTCCACGGTCATGCCATAGGATTGCAGCGGGATATCCACGGACTGGTTCACGGCTGGGAAGTCGATGAGGCGGAGGGAGACCCCTACGGGGAACGCATCGGAACGCAGGGATCCAACGGCGTCGCTCGCTACGGCAGCGGAGTCGTCAACCGAAGAAGAATGGAAGGGGGAAGAAGACGGGGTCCCGAAGATGATGCTGGTGCCGGAGAGCGTCTGCGCGCCGGCTGCGGTCCATCCGATGACGACGGCGAGCACGATGAAGATTCTTAGGAGATGGATGACGTTCTTCATGGAGAGTGACAGGGAAAGCCGCTTGTGTAGACGGGATGGCAGGGAGAACTTTGCGAAAGAGATTGGACGTGCAGGGAGATTGGTATACTGTTTCCACGTTTCGATCGTGCGTGCAGGATTGATCCCTTCCCCCCTCTCCTATGCCATCCGTACTCCTGGTGGAGGATGACCCGTTTCTCCGGGAAACGATCCGTTTGAGCCTGGAGGAGCATGGCGTGGAAGTGCAGGAAGCCGCAAACGGCGAGGAGGCCATCGACGCGCTCGGCCGCTCCGTCCCGCACCTCCTTCTCCTGGACCTGCTGATGCCCAAGAGGGACGGTTACGCGGTGCTGAGCCACATACGGGAGAAGGCGCTCGGCTTCCCGGTGGTGATCCTCTCCAACCTCAGCGATTACTTGGACCATGAGAAGTGCTTGAAGTTGGGCGCGCGCGACTTTTTCATCAAGAGCGACATGGATGAGGAGGACCTGTGGGCGAAGATCCAGAAGTACCTGTGAACGTCCCATGAAGCACCGCGGTATCCAGAAACAGGCAGGGGAAATCATGAAGGTGCTGTTCCTGCAGAGCCACGGCCTGCGCAGCCCCCTCACGGCCATCCGTTGGGCATGCGGGCGCCTGAGGAAGCAGAGTACCGGTCCCCTCTCGAGGGAACAGAGGTACTTGGTGGACCACATCTACGTGAATACGCGGAAGCTCACCACCGCGCTCGAATCCATGCTCCTCCTCGCGCGGCTGGAGGAGCGCGGACAGGGGAAGGAGATCAAGGAACTCTGCGTCAAGGAGCTCTTCGACCGCGTGAAGACGGTACTCAGCCCCCCCTCGGATGTCACGTGGCACATCCAAGCGCCCCACGTGCACTTCACGGCGGACCGCACTCTCATGGACGCGATCCTCAAGGACATTTTCACCATCTTCATCGATGCCCCACAGCCGGGAGGGCATGCGGTATTCATCGATGTGTCATCAGCCAAGGGCGAGCTGGTGTTCCGGTTCCGTTCCTCCTTCCTCCTTCCTGGTGCGAGCGCCTCGGAGGCACTGGAGTACGCATTGGTACAGCCGGCGAAAGTGATCGGCGGCGTTCCCGGACTCATGCTTGCCATGGCACAGGCAGTGGCACGCCACCTCAACGGTTCGGTGGAGTTGGAAGAAGTGGTAACGGGGGAATTCATCACCGACGGGACTGTGGAATTGGGCGAAAGTACCGCAGACGAGCACAGAATCGTCGTTCGTATCCCCGCTTCTGCGCGAATCGTCGAAGGAAGTTGCGAGAATACTAGGTGATTGACTAGTGTATGAAATGGTAGTATAATAACTCATAAATGCGGAAGTGCAAAAACAAATATCTACGCTTCATGTTGCGGAAAAGCACACATTCCGTCCTCTTTGGCGTTTTTGCACTTACCATCCTATCTTGGTATGGAGAACAGCGGAACTTCACGGCCGCGGCGGTTGCACTCCAGAGGCAGATGCACGGGGCGGCGACCGACGAGCGCGGAGAGCCCATCCCCTACGAGGGGCGCGTCTACAGGCTGCAGAAGAGGGTCCGGAAGGCGTTCGGAAAGACGTACGACCTCGCAACGTTGCAGGACGCCGTGAAGACGCGGTCAATACTCCTGCAGCGGTCGCTCACGGTGCATTGGGATGTGGTGACCGGCGCGGAAGTGGAACCGTGGGTCGCCTCCGTCGGTGGGTATCCCACATGGGTGAAAGCGGTGGCGACGGGACAGGATTTCACTTTCAGGCTCGACCAGGACCGTATTGCAGGTTCCCTCACCCTCAATCCTCCATCCGGCATCACGCTTCCCAAGGACAGCACGCTCATGGATGTGAAGCTGGAGAACGGCGTGTACCGCGCCATTGTGGACGGTGATGCGGAACCGGGCTACGCACTCGACGCGGTGAAGACCGCAGGAGTGCTCGTTACTCTTCTCACAAAGACCGGAACTGCTGCCACCATTCCCCTGGAGTACGTCCCCGGACGCATCATCAACGCATCGGCGTTCGACTTGGGGCCCTTGCAGTACCTCACGGCGGGAAGGTCCAACTTCGAGGGATCCGGGTACGGCCGCATCGCCAACGTCCGCAAAGGCCTCTCGGAACTCATCGACAACATCATCATCCCCCCGGGAGCGGAGTTCTCCTTCAACAGGGCGGTGAACGACATGAAGGTGCCCGGCTGGCAGGATGCGCTGGTTATCATCAACGGCAAGGACTTGGTATCGCAGCCGGGCGGAGGGATTTGCCAGGTAGCAACCACCGTCTACCGTGCCGCGCTCAACTGGGGGCTCCCCATCATCGAAAGGGCGAACCACAGCCTCTTCGTCACCTACTATATGAAGTACGGCGTGGGCATCGATGCCACTATTTACCCCAAGCAGCAGGACCTCACGTTCATCAATGACACGGGGCACTACCTCCTGCTCCAGGCGTATGCAAAGGGGTTCGAGGCGTACGTCAACGTCTACGGGAAGACGGACGGAAGGAAGGTGGCTCTGGAAGGGCCGTTCTTCCAATCGAATACCACGGAAGAATTCACGCAGGTCAACGGTACAACGCTCAGGAGCAATGAGATAGGATGGCTGCAGAAAATCATGACACAAGATGGCTTTAGCAAGACCAATGTCATTCTTTCACGCTACTCATCGGTTCCGCGGTACGTCAAGGACCGTTACGCGCTATCGCAGGAGGAGAAATTGATGTCATACGCGGAATAAGATTATAACACTTCATAGAAAAACAATTGTCAAATGGGTTTACGGGAAACGGTGGCATCATCTTGTATGATGCTCATCGGTTCGTTAACGCATATTTTACGCGTCCATTTCAGTGTTGTTTATGAATCATACCCTCCAACCTTCCTGGAAGCAGAATATCTGGTTCTCGGTATCCCTTGGTCTCCTGGGTGTCATCGTCGGGTATATGGCCGCACAGTTCATGGCGGGAAGGAACACGCCGGTGGCAGTCCAAAATCCAACGCCGTCGCCGCAGGAAGAAGCCCCTTCATACCTTCCGCCGCCGCCGGTTGATGCGGAGGCCGACCACATCAAAGGAAATCCCAACGCTCGGTTCAGCCTCATCGTCTATTCGGATTTCGACTGCCCCTACTCCAAGAGGCACCATCCCACGCTCACGCAGATTACGGATGCATACAAGGACCAGGTGAACGTTGTGTACAGGCACTTCCCGCTCAGTTTCCACCCGACGGCGCAGATCAAGGCGGAGGCTTCAGAATGCGTGGCGGAGCTGGCGGGGAACAGCGCCTTCTGGTCGTTCACGGACGCCCTGTACGACCCTGCCGCTACGGCGCCGCAGACGAAAGAAGAACTGGTCGCCTTGGGGGGACGGTTGGACGTTGACGAAGCACGTTTGGACGAATGCATCTCCTCGGGGAAGTACGCAGGGAAGGTCAAGGATGATATGCAAGCAGGGTCCTCAGCCGGCGTGACCGGAACCCCGGGGAACATCCTTGTCGACAACAGCTCGAAGGAAACGAATCTCCTCGTGGGAGCGCGGCCTTTCGAAGCCTTCAAAGGCGCCATTGACCAGGCGCTCGCCAAATAACCTCCCCCCACTCTCCATCATGAGACGCCACCTTTCCGCCACTGGCCTCCTTGCATCCGTTGCGATCCTCACGGCATGCGGATCAACGTTCAACTCTTCCCTCTTGCCTTCCGGCGGTGAATCCTCGTCATCGGAAGAGATCCTGGACCTCGCCGCACCCGAGGAGCTGACGTACCAGGGTACGGTGGAAACGCTCCCCGTCTCCTCCGTGCCGGAGGCAACGCACCGTCTCTCTTTGGGGGAAGGGCTGTACCTCTTCCTCCGCAGTGACACCGTGGACCTGAACGAGTACCTCGACCAGGAAGTGCGCGTGAAGGGCGTCGTGCGGGCGACGGTGGAGGGCGACGCGGACCTGATGCGCGTCTCCTACGCGGAGACGATCCTGGCGGAGGCCTCTTCCTCCTCTCTCGAGAATGGGACTTCGTCATCTTCCGACGTGTCTTCTGCGGAAGACGCGTCATCCGTTCCAGCGCCGTCTGCGAGCAGCGCGAGCCGTTCATCCGTCAGGCCTGAAGCGGCAAGCAGCGCTTCGCCGATTGCAGTCGGCGGCGACACGTCGTCTGTCGGCAGCCGTTCCTCCGCCACTGCGTCAACGGAGCAGGAGATAGAGATGACGAAAGCGAGCGCCGATGCAAGCCTCTGGACGCAGAAGTACTGTTCCACCCATATCGGATTTTGCATACCCGTGCACAAGAACTGGTGGTACAAGTCCTTCGGCGCCACGCCGTACTCCCTCTGGCATGTGGAGCTGAGCTCGCAGGAGATCGAGAACATGGGGGAAGGCGTGATCGTAGTGGAGTTCCAGGGCGGCGACCTGCCCGCGGGGGGGGACGGCACGGTGAAGGAAGAGGGGGAGAGGGTCATCGGCTACCGCACGTGGACAAACGGCCGCCACTTCCAGATTTCTGCACCCGCATCCTTGCGGTCATCCGTCCAGTTCATCACCCAGAACCTCACGACGTACGACACCGCCCCATAGCACCCTCCTCCCCGCACGTATGAGCAGTGACGGAGACACCCCTTCCGCCGACAACGTTCGCTCCCCCGAGGGGATGAAGGCTTCCACGAAGGCTTCCTGGCTCGTGACGCCGGAGGAGGGGGATGCCAAGGGGAAGGAACGCCTGACGAGTATCCTCACGGAGAGCGCGCCCGTGGAAACGGCGCGGTACTTTCCGCTCATGGATACCTTGCGGCTGTACGCCGGATGGTTGTTGGCTTGGTACTTCGTGATCTACGCGCTCGCGGGGTACCAGGTGACGCGTCGCCTTCCCTTCCGCATCGGGCTACTGGAGGATTTCCTCGCTTCCACTCTCGTGGCACAGATCTCCGCGACGCTCTTCCTCTTCCTCCTGTTCACGTCCCTCCACCGGGCGGTGCGCGGAGGTGTTCTCTTGGGATTCCTGCTCGGGCTTGTTGGAGTGATCGGTATCCTGTTGTTCGGCTTGAATATGAGATGACGAGAGCACAATTCTGTTTATGATACCACTTCGCGTTTGAATGAATACCAATCCACCGTCAGGCCAGTATCAGCAGTTCTTGGCTTGGGGCAAACGCTACGCGGTACGGGAGGAGGGAGTAATTGGCTTCGGGAATAGTCATCTTTCAATTGCATGCTGGTATGAAATGAGCCCTACAATCCCAACTGTTTCCGTATGTCATCCACTTGGGACTGCTCCTCCTGTTTCACGTCCTTCTGCTTCATGATGGACTGAAGGTCCTTCCAGTCCTCCGAATGCTTCTGCTCCAGCTTCATAAGCTGCAGGAGGTGCTTGGGGCTGAGTTCCGAGAACTTCTGCTTCTCCTCCTGAAGGATCTTCTGCAGCTCGTCGATCTGGAACTGGCTGAGTTTGGGAATGGCCTGGATGATGCGCCACTTCTCGTCCCGGGTGAGGGAGATGCTGCCGCGCAGCAGCGTGAGGAACTTCTGTTCGTCGAACGAGGTCTCCGGGTGCGTGGGGAGGAGAATTCCCTCGTTGGTGAGCGTTGCGGCCGTGCTCCCGAAGCGGTAGTTCCCCACTTGCCCAAGGATCTTCAGGTCCTCATCGTCGTACCCCATGGCTTTGGTCGCCTGCGTCCCTGCGGGAGGCGGGGGCGGGCTCGTGTCCTTGGGAGGGGGCGGCAAGCCACCGTCACCCTGTCCCTGAGGTTGGCCTGCGCCCGCTCCCGGTGGAGGAGGGGGGGACCCGGGGGGCGCGGAGAACACTTGCGTGGGATCCAAGCCTCCTACCGGAACGCTGTCGCCGGGCCGGGGAGGGGGTGGTGGTTGGGGAGGATTCGTCTGGTCCGCCATGGGGTAATTTGGAGAAACGACCAAAGAAGTGTAGCAGTGAGCAATAGGGGAAGAAAGGCGATAATTCCATGAACAATCCAGCAGAAGGCACTCAGATCATCTGCTGGAAGAAGGGAAGATCTCCATAGTTATTACTTCACAGGCGGCGGGATGGGAAAAGCCGCAAGGCGAATCCGTAATTCATGAAGAAGAACCTGAACAGGGCCGGTCAGTATGAAGGTTCCATCTTCGCAGGACTGTAACCCACACGAACGAGGAAGCTCTTGCTGATTCACGTACACGACATGATCGTCGTCGATACGGACAGGGAGAAGATTGACCATAAGAATGAAGAAGGAAAGTA
The DNA here is from genome assembly GCA_964358505.1 of uncultured Candidatus Peribacteria bacterium. GTDB lineage: Bacteria > Patescibacteriota > Gracilibacteria > Peribacterales > Peribacteraceae > CAIKAD01. The sequence goes on along the minus strand of CAYHOS010000011.1, from coordinate 9,983 downwards.
AATAAAAGAAAAAAAGCCCGCTTGTTTGCGAGGGTGGGTTCCGTGAGTTGAGAGGTTACCTTCGTCTCACGACCGCCTCGCAGGAGGGGAACATCATCATCGCCATCATGGCCATGCCTGCGAGGAACAAGAGGTAGGTCACGCGCGAACCCTATCACTCCGGTGAATGATGTCAAACAACATCACAGTGCTGGCCTCACTTTCTGCTTCAGTTCGGGGAAAAGCGCCCTCTCCACCGCCCTGCGCGCGCGCGCGATCAGCTCCGGTTTCAGCAGGTTCTGGAGAAAGGAATCGGGGACGCCGCTCTGGCGCGTGCCGAAGATCTCGCCCGGTCCGCGCAGCCGCAGGTCCATCTCCGCCAGCATGAAGCCGGAATCGTACTTCTCCATGGCCTTGAGGCGCGGGGAGTGCGCTTGCGCCTGCTGCGTGGTGAAAAGGAAGCAGTGGCTCTTGTAATCGCCGCGCCCCACGCGGCCGCGCAGCTGGTGGAGCTGGGAGAGGCCGAAGCGCTCCGCGCCTTCGATGAGGATGATGGTGGCGTTGGGGACGTCGATCCCCACCTCGATCACCGACGTGGAGACGAGGATATCGGTCTTCCTCTCCCGGAACTCCCGCATGATCGCCTGCTTCTCCTGCGGGGTCAGCTTGCCGTGCAGCATGCCGATGCGGCGGCGGGGGAACGCGGCGCGCAGGCGCTTCGATTCCTGCTCGACATTACGGACGTCATCGAGTTCCTCGCTCTCGGTAATGAGGGGGCAGATGACGAAAGCCTGCCTTCCTTCCCGGATCTGGTGATCGATGAACTTCTCCACCACGTGACGGTCCGACGGCGCCACGACCTTGGTGTGGATCGGCTGGCGGCGGCCGGGCTTCTCCAGGAGGACGGAGAGGTCGTGGTCGCCGTATGCGGTGAGCGCGAGCGTGCGCGGGATGGGCGTTGCGGTCATGGAGAGGAAGTGCGGGCTCCCCTTCTCCCGCAGGCGCTCCCTCTGGACCACGCCGAAGCGGTGCTGCTCATCCACGATCACGAGACGCAGGTCCTTGAACCGCACCGTCTCCTCGATGAGCGCATGCGTGCCGATGACGATGTCCACGAGACCGGAAGCCAATCCCCTCTTCATCGCGTCCGCCTCTGCGCGCGGCGTGGAGCCCGTGAGCAATGCGACGGTGGGAAGGCGGAAGGATTCCCTGGGGTAGACGGACTGCGACTGGAGGAAGGAGTGGAAGTTGAGGAGCAGGCGGGAAATCCCCTCCGCGTGCTGTCGCGCGAGCACTTCCGTGGGGACCATGAGAGCGCACTGGCCGCCACGGCGCACGGCGTTTGCGATCACGCACACGGCGACGAGCGTCTTCCCCGACCCCACGTCCCCTTCCAGAAGCCGGGACATCGGCACGTCCTTCTCCATATCGCGGAGGATTTCGTAGATGGCGATCTTCTGGCTCGCCGTCGGCGTGAACTTGAGGGAGGCGAAGAGCGCGCGGATGAGCTCGATGTCCATGGGAGTCCGGAGCCGGTCCTGCGCCCCTGCCTGCCACTCCTTCTTCCGCTCCAGGGCGAGGCGCTGCATCTCGTACATCTGCTCGAAGGCGAAGCGCTCCAACGCGCGCTCCACTTGCTCCGGCGTCTCCGGGAAGTGGAGGGAGCGGACCATCGCGCTGCGCGGGATGAGCTTCTCCTCCTCCACTACCTCCAGCGGCAGCGTCTCGGGAATGAGGCCTATGGCGTCCTTCACCAGTACCATCTTCTCCCGCAGCCACTTGGTGTTGATGATCTCGTGCTGGGGGTAGATGGGGACAAGGCGGCCGCTATGCACGAGCGGCTTCTGGCCTTCCTTCTCGAACTGCGGGCTCTGGAACACCACTTTGGAGCCGCGGATCGTCAGCTTGCCCGTCAGCACCACGTCGGCGCCGTCCTCGATCATGCGCTTGATGTGCGGCTGATTGAACCACACCACGTCCGCGAGCGTGCCGTCGGTATCCATGAACTTCGCCGTCACCATCTGCTTGCCGCCGCGGATGCGGACGAGCTTGACGTGGTCCACCGTGCCGCGGATGGTCACCTTACTGTCCAGCGGCGCCTCCGTGATGGTCTGCATCCGGCTCAGGTCCTCGTGGGCGCGCGGCAGGTAGAGGAGGAACTCCCCCACCGTCACGATTCCCAGGCTTTCCAGGGCCTTCAGGTGGTCCTTGGTGGTGCGGAGGACGGCCGAGAGCGGGGCGTTGAGCTGGAGGCTTGCCATAGGCGTACTGCGGGGATTATACAACGGTCAAGCGACGGCTTCCCCTCTCCCGTATACTATTCCCATGAAAATCCTGCCCTTTGCCCTCAATGCGCTCATCGCAGCGGTTTGTACGATCCTCGTCATTGCGGTCATTGCACTACGCGTACCCCAAAAGGCGACCGCACCGGAACAGGTGCCGACGATCTCCCACACCATCGAAATCAGGCCAACGGGCTTCTTCCCCGTGGATGCTGTCGTCCCGCCGGATTCGAGCGTCTGTTGGGTCAATACAGACACCCTCGCGCACTACCCCGAGTCTGGACCTTCGGTTTCTCCATTCGGTTTCCATCCGGACGATCCCATCCAGCCGGGTGCCGTGTGGTGTTTCCCCTTCACCTCGATCGGAACGTGGTCCTACGGTGAACGAGGGGAAGACGGCTTCCAAGGCACCATCACGGTGAAGGAAAGCAGGTGATTCATGGAAGGATTTGTGATGAGTGGACAAGGTCAAAGGTGGTATACTGGGAACATGGCGGATTTAGCTTCCCTCTACGACGAGCACAAGGACCTTCCCGAAGACAAGCAGAAGAAGGCCGGGCAGGCGAAAGCAGGCACCATGGGTGATGAGCATACGGAGTTCGTCAAGACCGTCTCCCGCATGATCACGGAGGGCGAGATCAACGTGTTCGAAATCGGCACGCTCTACAACCCCGGCGCTTACGAGAAGCTCAAACCGGAGGAGAAGGAACAGGTGGACTTCCAGATGGTAAATATCGCCACGCTCCTGCGGCACGTCGCCGATTTCTACCTCTCCAAAAAGACCCCCGATGCCAGCCCGCAACTGGAACAGATGATCGAAGAGTTGTGGCAGATGAAGGCAAGGCTGGAGGAGAAGTACGGGGATATTTTGAAGTTCTGAGAGACCAGAAGTGTCACCCCGAGCTCCGTCGAGGGGTGAAGTTCTTTCTTGTGCATTCTCCAATAGACGTGTCATGGTTCGACGGAGCTCACCATGACACATGCTGAATCCAACGGATCCTCTGGTCCTTCCCCCACCACGTCATCTGCCGTTTGGCATACTGGCGGGTTCGGGATGCGATCAGCTGTTCCAGCTCATCCTTCTCCATCTCCCCCTGCAGGTACGTGATTATCTCGCGGTAGCCTTCGCTCTTCATGCCGGGATCGGAGGGGCCGTACCCGGGTCGAGGAGTCCTTCCACTTCCGCGATCCATCCTCCCTCAAGCATCCGGCGCGTGCGGTCGTTGATGCGCTTACAGAGCTCTTCCCGGCCCCATTCCATGCCGTAGACAAGGAGGTTGTAGGGAGAGAGGCCGCGCTTCTTGATGGCGGAAGGCTTCTTCCCGGAGGCGAGGAGTTCAGCCGCGCGGATCACATACGGTTTGTTGCGGCGGTGGAAAGACTTTGCCGTGGCAGGGTCATCCTCCTCGATCTTCCTATAGAGGGATTCCCCTTCATCCTCTTCGTACATCTTCTCCATCTTCTTTCTAAGCGCGAGATCAACGGGGTCCGCGAACCGCAGGTCGTCGATCACGGCGCTGATGTAAAGCATGGAACCGCCTGCGAGGAGCGGCACGTTTCCCCTCGCATGGATCTCATGGATGGTCCGCACCGCGTGATCCTTATACCATGCGGCGGTCAGCGGTTGTTTGGGATCGAGAAGGTCAAGGAGATGGTGCGGAATGCCGCGCATCTCTTCCGGTGTCGTCTTCGCCGTCCCGATATTCAGATGGCGGTAGATCTGCCGCGAATCGGCGTTGACGATTTCCGCGTTCTTCCAATCCCCTTTCTCATCCTGTCGAGCACCCTCGATCTCCTTCGCAAGCGCTACGGAAAACGCCGTCTTCCCGCTCGCCGTAGGGCCAAGAATGACGATCAGAGGGCGTTCCGAGAGGCAAAGGTGCCGCATCACTTCTCCCCGCACGCGCATGTCTACTAAAGATGTCATCACCTCCATTAGACCATATTCAAAAGCCGCTGAACACTATGCCCTGAAGCCTAAAAGTAGTATCATGTTTATGAGAGTCCTCTGTATTTTCATCCGAAGTCCGAAGTCCGAAGTCCGAAGTCCTAATCCCTAATCCCTAACCGATGCATCCCCAGATCCAATCCGTCTCGTCCAAGATCGCAAAGTCCGGCTACTCGCTCGGCAACTTTATTATTCCCACGGTGATCGAAAAGACGCAGTTCGGCGAGCGCGTGTACGACATCTACTCCCGCCTCCTCGAGGACCGCGTGGTGTTCCTGGGAACGACCATCAATGACGATGTGGCGAATTCCGTCATCGCGCAGCTCCTCTTCCTTGAGAAGCAGGATCCCAAGAAGGACATCATCCTCTACGTCAACTCCCCCGGCGGCCAGGTGACCTCCACACTCGCCATGTACGACACCATGCAGTACGTGCAGCCGCAGATCAATACCGTCTGTCTCGGCATGGCGGCATCCGGCGGGGCCGTGATCCTCATGGGAGGGACAAAAGGGAAACGCTTCGCGTTGCCCCACGCCGAGATCATGATCCACCAGCCCCTCGGGGGCACGGAAGGCCAGGCGACGGACATCGCCATCCACGCGGAGCACATCATCAACACCAAGAACCTGCTCAACGAGCTCATCGCCCAGCACTCCGGCAAGAAGCTGGAACAGGTGAAGGTGGATACCGAGCGCGATAAGTTCATGTCCGCGCAGGAAGCCCTCAACTACGGCCTGATCGACAAGATCATCGAGAAGATTGCGCAGAAGTAACCAGAGGCGGGCACGCGCTTGAGGCAGGGGGATGAGGACGACTCCTTCATCAATGATACGTGCTGGATACGTTCAGCAGGATGCGCGATACTCAGCGTATGTTCTCACTCGTACAGGAGTCTGCTCTTGGCAGGTGCGGCCGTTTGCAAACGACGCATGGCATCCTCGATACGCCTTTCTTCATGCCGGTGGGGACGGCGGGGGCAATGAAGGGCCTCACACATGAGGATTTGATGGCACTCGGTGCGGAGATCCTCCTCTGCAATACGTACCACCTTCATCTCCGGCCCGGGGAAGGGGTAGTTGAAGAGGCAGGCGGTCTTCACGAGTTCATCAACTGGAAGAAACCCATCCTCACGGACTCCGGCGGTTTCCAAGTCTTCTCCCTTGAGGCATTGAGGAAGGTCTCCGACAAAGGAGTGGAGTTCCAATCGCACCTGGACGGCACTCCCCTCTTCCTCGGTCCCGAGGAGGCGATCGCCATACAGCACAAATTGGGGGCGGACATCATCATGTGCTTCGACCAGTGCCCGCCGTCCAAGGCGCCAAGGGAGGAGATCGTGGAGGCGGTGGATAGGACGTTGCGGTGGGCGAGGGAATGTAAGAAAGTGCATGAACTTCTGTGCGGTAAAGACGAACAACGTGTCACCCCGAGCCCCGTCGAGGGGCGACACGTTCCAGCAAACTGTCATGGTTCGACGGAGCTCACCATGACACGTTTGCCCCTTCTCTTCGCCATCGTCCAGGGAGGCCTACACCGCGACCTCCGCAAGAAGTGCGCGGAGGAGCTCATCGCCATCGGGTTCGACGGCTATGCCATCGGCGGCCTTGCGGTTGGAGAATCGGAAGACGAGATGTACGGAGTCATCGATGACGTCTGTCCACTCCTCCCCATAGACAAGCCGCGGTACCTGATGGGAGTGGGGAGGATCAGCCAGATGATCATGTCGGTTTCCAAAGGGATAGATATGTTCGATTCCGTCCTCCCCATGCGGGAAGCCAGGCACGGGACGATCTACCTCTCCGGCGGCTCGACGATTCGCATCCTCAATAACAAATTCGTTGACGACCATACGCCCATCGATCCGGAATCCCCTTCCCCTCCCTCACGCACGTACAAGAAGAGCTACCTCAATCACCTCATGCGGTCAGGGGAACGTTTGGGGGAAACGATCGCGTGCGCGCAGAACATGGGGATGACGCTATTGGAGATGCGGAAACTGAGGGAGAGAATCGAAGGCCGGACGAATGCAAAATGAGCAACGCAAAATCATGATGCCACTCGTAACATCCATCATTTCTCATTTTGCATGTTCCATTTCACATTACTTCATCGCAATCTTCACCACCTCAATCTCCGTAAAATCCTGCTTGTGACCGTGGACGCGGCGGTAGCGCTTACGGCGGTGTGCCTTTTGGACGCGGATCTTTTCTCTTCTGCCGGTGCCGAGGACCTTCACTTCCACCGCGACACCCTCCACGAAGGGCTTTCCGACCGTCACCGCATCACCATCAGAGACGAGGAGTACTTTCTCGAACGAGAGGGAGGAGCCGTTCTCGCCCTTGAGGAGCGGTACCTTGAGCTTCATGCCCTTCTCCACCTTCTCTTGGAATCCCGCGATGTCGACGATTGCGTACATGGTAATAGAGAGAGAAATGCCAAGTGAGTCTAGGGAAAAGGTCCGGCAGGGGCAAGGGGAATATTGATTGAAGAACGACGGGACACTACGTATACTCCGGTCTCACGTGAAGAAATCGTTCGTCGCCTTCTTCGGCTTCACCGTCCTCTTCGGGAACGTCTGCCTGATGAACGTTTCCTATGCGGCAGGAACGTTTCCATCCGATGAACGGGGGCACATGTCGCATGGACACGCGGGCGTGCAGGCAGCAGGCCATTGCGCGGAGAACATGTGCATGGAATCCGGAACAGGGGAGACGGAAAAAGATGCAGGCGGGGATACCTGTGCAGCCGGACATTGCATGCGCGCGGGGAACGGCAACAAAGACGCGTCACCATCCGCGGCGTTCGATGTCACTGATTCCGGATCCCATGGATTCATAGACGCGCTCATCACGCAGGCGCTCCTCATCGCCGGTCCGAATCCCGTCGTGGAACCGTTCGCGGAGGGTCAATTGTTGAAGGGCATCCTCACGGTCGTTATGAGGAAGTAGAAGGGATGCAATGCCCTGCGTCGGACGGAACCGGCGCGGGTTTCTATACTCATTCCCTTTTCCCCATGTCACAGCATCACCAACAGGACACCGTGGCTGCGCGATTCCACATTGCGGGAATGCATTGCGCCAGTTGCGAGCTCCTTCTGGAACGGAAGCTCAAGGCGCTTCCGGGCATCACGAAAGTCTCGGTGAACCACAGGACGGGAAGGGCGGTGCTCCATGCGGACGCCGCCAACCCTCCCTCTCCGGAGAGCATTGAGGAAACGGTCCACAATGCGGGATACCGCATCGCGGATGTTTCTTCCTTCAGCGAGCCTCCCGTGGAAGCGGACAACGCCAAATGGAAGGAAATAGGCGCTTCCCTCGTCATACTCTTCGCGCTCTGGAAGTTCCTGCAAGCCTTCGATCTCACCTCCCTCCTCCCAGACACAACGGGTGGCGCCGTCGGACTGGGCGGGATACTCCTCATCGGCCTCGTGGCCGGCACGTCCAGCTGCCTTGCGGTCACGGGCGGCCTGCTCCTCGCCATGGCGGGCAAGTACAACGAGGTCAACCGCTCGCAGACTCCATGGCGGAAGTTCCAGCCGCTCCTCCACTTCAACATCGGGCGCCTCGCTTCCTACTTCGTCCTGGGGGGCGTCGTGGGGCTTTTGGGGCAATCCATCACCTTGAGCGCACGGATGACGGGTACCATGAACCTTGCCGTCGCCTTCATCATGCTCTGGCTGGCGCTCTCCATGCTCGGGCTCCTTCCCAAGCAGTCGTTCATCAGGCCGCCAAAGCGGCTCTCCCACTGGATCGCCGGACTTGCGGAGCATCCCCATCCGCTCGCGCCGTTCGCGCTCGGAGCGCTCACGTTCTTCCTGCCCTGCGGCTTCACGCAGTCCCTCCAGCTTGTCGCGCTCGCCTCCGGCGACTTCCTGACGGGCGCCATGACCATGTTCGTCTTCGCGCTGGGGACCCTCCCCTCCCTCCTGGGCATCAGCGCCGTGAGTTCCACGGCGAAGGGCGCGGGGCAGCGCCTCTTCTTGCGTTTCGCGGGGACACTCGTGCTCGTGCTTGCGCTCTATAACGGCAACAACGCCCTCGCCCTCAACGGCATCGACGTGCGCCAGATCATCACGGGCGCGGCGGCTACGCAGGGCGGCGGCGAAGCCGTGGTGAAGGACGGCGTCCAGGAAGTGCGCATGGCGGTGAAGGGCTTCCAGTACGTCCCCTCTTCCCTCACCATCAAGGCGGGCGTTCCGGTACGCTGGGTTGTGGACGGCGCGAACGCCTCCGGCTGCACCAGCGCCATCGTCATCCCTTCGCTGGACGTCTTCAAGGTGCTCGAAAGGGGCGAGAATATCATCAGCTTTACGGCTCCACGGAAAGGAAAAGTCCCGTTCAGCTGCTCCATGGGCATGGTTCGCGGGACGTTCAATGTCATCTAATGCTATTGTTGTACTGCACCCTTCCCCTCCCCATCACATGAACACGATACAGTGGCAGAAATCATCGGCATCACCTTCGGAGCCTCCCGCGAAGCAGGGCGGGCGTTCCATGGGACCTTCCTCCAATCTCTGGTTCGGTGTCTCCCTGGGGCTCCTCGGCATCATCATCGGCTATACGGCAGGGAACTGGACGCAATTTTCGGGGTACGCTAACAGGAATGCGGTTGTTGTCCCTCCCGTAGTCCAGGAAGCGCAGTCATCTCCATCGCAAAAACTTGAAGATATTCCCGCCGTTGACTTCGCGAAGGACCATTACAAAGGCAGTGCGGAAGCGACGATTGCGCTTGTGGAATACACCGATTACCAATGCCCGTACTGCAAGCGCGCACATCCCACGTTCCAGAAGCTCGTGGATGACTACGACGGCAAGGTCGTATGGGTCATGCGCCACTTCCCCCTCACGAGCATCCACCCCAATGCTCTTCCGGCTGCCGAGGCGGCGGAATGCGTTGCTGCCGTGGGAGGCAACGAGGAATTCTGGACATTCACCGACGCGGTGATGGCGCAGGATGATCCGTTCCAGAAGCTGCCCGAACTCGCGGAGGCGGCAGGCGTGGACCGCGGAGAGTTCGCGGCATGCGTCCAAGGCGGGACGATGCGGCAGAAGATACAGGACGAAGCCGGCGACGGCTCCGCCGCGGGCGTTCAGGGCACGCCGACGACGTTCGTTATGAACCTGCAGACGAAGAAGACGCAGATCGTAGGCGGGGCGGTCCCCTACGAGAGTTTCAAGTCGGCCATCGACGGCCTCCTCTAACACCGAAGTACGTTGTTTCCTGCTGCTTCGTGCCCCGCCCCTCACCCCACCTCATCAACCCCGCGCTTCAGCGCGGGGTGGCGTCCTGGTAGTCGTTGAGGGCTTCAGCCCTCCTGGAGCCTCGGGCTGAAGCCCTCGGCTGTGGGCGGGGTTGTCTTGTCCGCGGCCCGAAGGCCGCGGTTACCCTGATACTCCAGGCAGAGCGTCACATTCCGTGGATTCTCTGCTTTGCGAAGCTCCGCAGAGCAAGGCGACCACAGGTGCCTCTTTGCAAAAGCGTAACCTGAACCATTCTTCAGGTAGCGTTCAAATGCTTCGGCGCGCTCACGGTCACGAGAGGTGATAACGGTTTCAATAGACCAAGGAATGTGTGTCGCGGTGGTTCGAGTGAGTCCTCGGTTGTGTTCATCCATTCTCTCTTGTACGTCTTTCGTTGTGAAGCCCACATAGGTCATCTGAGGACACTTCATACTCCGGAGGAGATAAACGTGAAACATAGCAGAACAGCGTACCTCATACTACGGAGAGCGTTCGATTTCGGGTGCCTGAAAATAGGATTCTGTAAGATGCAGAAGC